>JAGQPF010000200.1 GCA_020426845.1 Planctomycetales bacterium | reverse complement strand
TCAAGGACGGCAGGCAACCGGACTGGGAAGACGTTCGTCCCTACCCGGCATTTACCCTTCAGCAAGCAGCTGAAGCAAACCGGAAATCTAATTGTCGCTAAAGGGAAAGACAATTGTCGCCGAACAATTCTGCGTTCATCTCTGCCACCGGCGAAGTTTGAAAGCCCATTGACCAGCGTTGTGCAACGTGGCGTGTGGCTATTCGTATGTGGCGAGGCACAAAGTTGGTTGGTCCCAGGCCTGCGATTAGATCGCGTGTTGAACGCTTACCGTTGAACTATTGGCGTAGCTGGCTGCGGTTGCGAACGGGATTTGGCGTCAGTTCGCCTGATCATCTGCGAGTTTGAGCGTCGCGGGCATCCACGTGGATTCTCGTCGCCCAAATCTCAAATTCACCTTTGTCAGTTGCGAACAGCAGTTTTTGTCTGAAACCCTCTCTTTGGTCGGGGCCAGCGTCAAGCACGTCGATATCGCCGAGGAGAACTTCATGAAGCTCGAAGATGTCGGCAAGCGAATCTGGGGAATAGACCGTCAGGATCTCTGTTGAGCCGTCGTGCTCGAAGTGAAGTGCTAGATACTGCTCCGCAGTTTGTGGATACTCGATCACGATGCGACCGAGGCGAGCATGTCCGGGGATTGAATGGACCGGCATCATGGCTGTGGGCCTGCTTATTGAGGATAGGGACCCGTGTCACAGGTTGGAGGATGTCGACCGAAGTGTGAGTGAGTGACAACTACTTCTCATGTTTAATCCGGACCCATTTCGAGTTATCCAGAGTTCCGTCGGCGTCGCGCAGTTTCTCGAACTGCTGTGGATAGATTTCAATGTCGGCAGTTACTTTGCCCAGGTACAGCCAACCAGAATCCAGACTACCCTGGGACCACTCAATCTTTATGGGGCCGGATTTGATCTGTCCGCTCCCAAGGTACAGCTCTCCCTCGTAGGTTTCGCCAGTACTCGTTCGCACAGATGAATTCGCGAGCGTGTCAGGCCTCTTTCGGGGATTGGGATCGGGGCGAAAGAACGCGTCGCTGCCGTCCGTCAAATGAAACCATCGATACACAATGCCTGCGGACCCCATCTGCGGATCGGGCATAATGTGTAGCGCGAGGAGCGTATCGTTGTAGCGAAGCAGAGTGAAGCGATGGTAGGCGACTCGCGTTGAGCCACTTTCCTTAATCTCAGGCAACTTGGGAGCGTCCAATTCGTCGGCGCTCGTCGAAAGAGCAGGCGCGACCATTGCCATGCAAATCAAAATAGTATTACGCATATGATTGTCCTGAGAATGGCTATGCTGAGTGGTCGAAATCGCTGTCCCCTCGCGCTCATTGTCGGAAGATTCTGTCGGAAGTCAACGGTTTTCGGCAGGGTTCGCACGTGCCGGTGCTGCGTGCCCAATCACGCCGCCAAGCTGAACTTGCGATCTGATTGCGTGAACCACGAAGGGCGTGAAGAGCACGAAGGGGCCGTTGGCAATTCGCCTCACGCCAGCGGAAGTGTTTGTCGGAAGGGGCGCTAGACGCCGCCGCTGCCTTGCGTGCTCTGGTTTGACGAACTCTCGGCAAACGCCCCCGATTGACGCAAGAGCCAAGCGGAAAGACATCCAACGAGACTACAGAATGCAATGGGCAGCAGGTACGACCAGCGTTGCGCAACGGCTGCAAGAAAGAGAGCCAGCGGCAATGTGAAAACCGCAGCCGAGCGGAGTCGCCAGCTGGGGAGTCGCCGCAGCCTGACGAGTCTGGCAATCCCGATTCCGAGTGCGCAAGTCGGGAGCATCGCGATGTCCCACGCAAAGTCGGGAATCAACTCCGGCACCAACGCTAGCTTGCCTTGGGCGGCGAGTTCGATGAGCACCGGCGCCACCCTGCGGATGACGATTCCAAGGACAAGGAAAATCGGCAGCAGAGCAAGCCTGCTCGGAAGCAGTATGGCGCCGATTAATCCAACCAAGAACGCCACCAGTCCGTAACGAAATTCCATGCGAAGCCCGGAATAGAGATCGAGCAATCGGTCGTCGTCGACGCTAAGAACGGCTTCGTGAATGCTCTCTCCAAGCCGATTGTGCCACGTTGCCTCGTAGAACCAATCGAGAATGCCGAGTTCGCCTCCGCCCACGAAATAGCCGGCCAAGAGCAACGCCACAGGGACAATGGCGGATCGGATTGCGCTGCCGAATGGGTATCGCACAGGCTGGTTGCTGGCTAGGTGGCCGTTGAAGCACATCTGAACCGGCGATCTAACCAACTTCTCCCGCTAGTGGAGGCGGTTCGATTGCCAGGTGGGTGTTTTCAACGCGTTTGGGTTAGGCGATGTAGCTTTCGTCTGGCGGAAAGTCCGGGCCGACACCGGAGCCTTCATACGAGAGCTGGTCGATGATTGATTTGTCGCGGAGATACCAACTGGCCCAGCTCAACGGGGTGTCCTTGTTCGCATCGCGTTTCGTCGGATCGGCGCCCGCGTCCAACAGCAACTGAATCACTTCGAGGCTTCCCCAGGCTGCGGCGCGGTGCAACGGCGTTTCGCCTCGCACCCGCGCGTCTCGCCATAGGCCGTAGGTCTTCATGCCGGGCTTCGTGCGGGCATTGGGATCCGCGCCATGACGAAGCAGCAAACGGACCGCGCGAATGTCCGTGCCGCCGGCAACCCCGTGCAGGGCAGTCTCGCCGTTATGATTGCTGGCGCGGTTGACGTTGGCTCCCGCCTCCACCATCAACCGCAGGCACTCATAGTTGCTGCAAACACCGAGAATCACCGGTGCGATGTTCTCGTTGCGTTGCAAGTCCGGATCAGCGCCGTGTTCCAGCAGATATCGGGTCACTTCCGGATGGAAGTTCAAGAGCGGCCCCATCCCATGCTCGTCTACGCCGTTGGGGTCAGCGCCGTCCTCGAGCAATCGTTTGACCGTCTCGAGGTCACCGGCGCCGGCGGCGCGAACGAGCTCGTTGTTCTGGGGCGAGTTGGTCATGGAAGATTCGTTGACGTCAATGGTAAGGTCCCATGTGTCGGGACTATTCGAAGCAGCTTCGAACTAGCCTTTCCGGCGACGTGCTGGACGATGTGTCGGACGAAGTGGACGATGAATCGGAAGAGCGTGCAGGTCCTTCAACGCGTAGGTGATTCGCAGCGAAGATCCCTCGCTTGCGCTTCGGGTTCCCTTAAAACGGATAGATGAAGGGTGCGGCGCCGGTGGCGGCGAGGGCGACGAGAATCCCCAAGATGGCGAGCACCAGCAGGATGGGAGTGAGCCACCACTTCTTGTTGTAGCGGATGAACAATAGGAACTCGGCCCAGAGCGAGATCGGCGCCTCGTCGCGGAGCGATTCAAAGTCGCCTGCATCCTCATCCCTGGCGTCGCCCTCGTTTGCCGCGTTGCTTGAGCCGGCCGGTGTCGCGAGTTTGTCATCGGGATGCGCCGAGTCGTCGGGCGGGGGCGTGGACATGGACGCAAACTCCTCGAGGCGATCGGTCGCTTAAAACTGACGGTAGTATTGGCTCGGCGAGTCGTCCGCTGAGTGGGGCTCCCAATAGCTGGCCGACTCGTCCGGCGACTTGGCCAACGGGTCGCGCCCAAGCAGTCGCAGCGCAACACCGATCGGCGTCACGACCAGCGCGAAGATCACGATCATGGCGATCTCGCCAACCACCATGCCGATCGGCGCCGTCAGCACGCTCAGGCCGACGAACAATGGCCGCAGCACCTGCGGCGCTACCCAGCCGGCCACGCCCACGCACGCACCAACGGCCAGCCCGATGGCCGCCTTGGAAAAACTGTGCGTCAGCAAGTAGGCGCCAAGTGGCATGCCCGCGACCGCGATCAGCGCGAACTGCCGCAGCTGACGAGTGGACGGTCGCCAATGAATTTCAACAAGTGGCATGGGGCGGCACGGGGTGACATGGGGTGGCAAAGCGCAAGGGTGGAGTCAGTCCAATTGAAACTGCGACAGATGGAGCTCGCGGTCGCGGTTGTCGACGGTCCGCGTCTGCTGATTCTTTTGTAACACGAATCGTCCCAAAACCAACAGATCCATGTCCGTCATGTAGAAGCAACGCAGCGCGTCGGCGGGCGTGCAGACAATCGGCTCGCTGCGCACGTTGAAGCTGGTGTTGATCATCACGCCGCATCCGGTAAGCTGTCGAAACTCGCTGAGCAGCCGGTGCAGCAGCGGATCGCGGCCAGCGTCCACGGTTTGAATGCGGGCCGAGTTGTCGACGTGCGTGACCGCGGGAATTCGCGACCGCGGCGCGAGGCGTTTCTCGAGGCCGCGGGCCGCGGCGGCCTCCGGCGACAGCTCAAGCCGCTGCTGTTCCGCGACATCGGCGACCAACAGCATGTACGGGCTGTCGTGTCCGCGCAGGTCGAAGTACTCATCGGCGCACTCGGCGAGCACGATCGGCGCGAACGGCCGGAACGACTCGCGGAACTTGATCTTCCGGTTCATGACGGACTGCATCCGCTCGCTGCGGGCGTCCCCCAGGATGCTGCGCGAGCCTAGTGCGCGCGGCCCGAACTCCAGGCGTCCCTGAAACCAGCCCACGACTTGCTCGTCGGCGATCGCCTCCGCCACGCGCTGGCAGAGTTGCTCGTCGGAGTCGCAAACTTCGTAGACGGCCTTGCCCTCGTCGAGCGCCGCTTGGATCGCGTCGGTGCCGAAGCCGGGGCCGAGCCGCGAGCCGCGTTGGGAGTCGGGACGCTGAGCCACGCGGGGCTTGCCGAGCAGTTGGTGCCAGATGAATGTCGCGGCGCCGAGCGCTCCGCCGGCGTCGCCCGCGGCGGGCTGAATCCAAACTTGCTCAAACGGGCCCTCGCGCAGCAATCGGCCGTTCCCGACGCAGTTGAGCGCAACGCCGCCAGCCAACACCAAGTGACGCTCGCCTGTCAGCGCATGGGCTCGGCGAACGACGCCCAGCATCGCCTCTTCGGTCACCGACTGAATCGAGGCTGCCAAGTCCATGTCACGCTGCGTCAGCTCGCTCTCGGGCTCGCGCGGCGGGCCGCCAAACAGGTCATGGAAGCGGGGCGACGTCATCGTCAGCCCTTGGCAATAATTGAAGTAACGCATGTCGAGCCGGTACGACCCGTCGTTGCGCAAGTCGATCAAGTGACGCAGAATCTGCTCGCGGTAACGAGGCTCGCCGTACGGCGCCAGCCCCATCAGCTTGTACTCGCCGCTATTGACCCGGAAGCCGGTGTAGTAGGTGAACGCCGAGTAGAGCAGGCCGAGCGAGTGCGGGTAGCGGATTTGCTCTTGCAGCCGTAGTCGATTGCCTGCGCCATGGCCGATCGTCGTCGTGGCCCATTCGCCGACTCCATCCAGCGTCACAATCGCCGCTCGCTCGAACGGCGACGGAAAGAAGGCGCTCGCCGCATGGGACTCGTGGTGACGCATAAACACGCATCGCCCCCGATAGCCGTGGTCCAGGCCCTCGCGGATCTCGCGGGGCAGGTGCAGTTTCTTGCGCAGCCAGGTCGCCATCGCGAGACGGAAGGACCGATAGCCGCGCGGCGCGTAGGAGAGGTAGGTCTCCAGCAGCCGCTCGAACTTCGACAGCGGCTTGTCGTAGAATCCGACATAGTCCAGCTGCTCGGGCCGCAGCCCCGCCTCGGCCAGGCAGTACTCGATCGCATGTGCCGGAAACGACTCGTCGTGCTTGTTGCGCGTGAATCGCTCCTCCTGCGCGGCGGCGACGATTTCGCCATCCACCAGCAGGGCGGCGGCGGAGTCGTGATAGAATGCGGAGATGCCGAGAATTGCTGTCATGGCCTCGATTATAGCTCGCGAAGGCGTTCTCGCTGATTGAGCGACTGTGTATATCTGAACTGCGAATCAATGAGGGCGGCGTGGCCGCATGGTGAATCGATGCGTGCAACTTGGATTGAAACGGCGAGCCGCCACCGCGTTGCCGGGCTGCTCCGCCGGTCCACGGCGCCGATCTTGTTGGCCTTGGTGAGTCTGCAAATGGCCCAAATATCCAGTGGCGCCGACGCGGTGCCCATCGTGATCGCTCATCGCGGCGCCTCGGGATACCTGCCCGAACATACGCTGCCTGCCAAGGCGCTGGCGTACGGCATGGGCGCCGACTTCATTGAGCAAGACGTCGTGCTCACTCGGGACAATGTGCCGGTCGTGCTGCACGATGTGCATCTGGACACCGTTACCGATGTGGCCACCGTCTTTCCCGACCGCAAGCGAAAGGACGGCCGCTACTACGCGCTGGACTTCGATCTGCGAGAGATCAAGCAGCTGTCAGTCCACGAGCGGGTCAATGAAAAGACCGGCGCTGTCGTCTATCCTCGCCGCTTTCCGCTCGGCCCGGCCATCTCGCTGCAAGTGCCGACGTTAGCCGAGGAAATTCAGCTGATTCAAGGGATGAACCGCAGCACGGGCAAGCGGGTCGGCATCTATCCCGAAATCAAGCAGCCGAAGTTCCATCGTGAGGCGGGACACGACATCTCGACGATCGTCCTCAAAGTGCTGGGAGACCATGGCTATCGACAGCGCCGGGGCGACTGCTTTGTGCAGTGTTTTGACGAGGCCGAGACCAAGCGTCTTCGCGAGGAGCTAGGTTGCGAGCTGCCGCTGATACAATTGCTGGGCCGTTCGAATTGGTCTAGTTCGGTCGGGCACCTGAACGCCGAGGAGGTCAGTCGCAAACTCAAGCAGGTGGCGGGCTACGCCGACGGAATTGGCCCCCCTACCGATCAACTGATCGCTCGCGTGCAAAATCGTCGAGTGGTTCCCGGCCCGCTGGCGGTGACCGCCAAGCAGCTCGGCTTGCAGATTCATCCCTACACGCTGCGAACGGATGATCTCCCTTCATATGCCGCCACGATGGCGGAACTGGTGGAGATCTGTCTGGATGACCTGCGGGTGGACGGCTTGTTCACCGACTTTCCCGACGTGGCCATTCACGCTCGCGACGCGAGACAGCGGAAGCAGGGGAAATAGAGCAGGCGAACTCTACTGGGCCGGGAGGGCGTTGGGAAACACCTGATCCGATTGCCGGCAGAGTCTTTGTCAACATGCCGGCAGAAGAAGCGAAGCGGCTGTTGTCGACTTGCTACTTGGCCTGCTCGGGCGCTGGCTCCGGCGGCGCGGGTTGCTCCTGCTTCTGCAGGTCGCTGTATCGCTCAAGCGCTTTCTTCAGCGACTCTTCGCGCCGTTTGAGGTTGTCGAGCGTGCGTTGTTTTTCGTCGCCTTGCAGCTTTTCCGCCTCTTCCATCTGTTTCTTCAATTGCTCTTGGCTTCGTTTCAGCGACTCTTCGATGCGCTGGCGAGCTTGATTGGGGATAGCGGGCGCGGCGACGCGAGCCCCTCGCATCGGCAATTGGATGTTGGCGGCGCGGGCCTGGGTATGCTTGGTGTAGATCTGGTACGCTTCCGGGTGTTTTTGTTTGAGTTCGGCCTCGTCTTTCGCCTCGTACTTCTTCGTTTGCGAGTTGCCGTTGGCGTCTTTCTCCGTGACCTCCATCTTGATCTGCTGGCCGTTGATCTCGATCTTCACGCTTATTTTGCCGTCGCTAAACTGAATGCGACGTTGTTGCACGCCGTTGTTGACGCGGCGCACGCCGTTGGGCAACACGCGATTGGGCAACGCGGCTTGTCGAGCCTGAAGGGCCAATTGGATTTGCAGATTTCTCGCCATCGCCGCTTGGGCGGCGGGATCGATGTTGGCTGGAGGAGCTAGGATGTCACGAGCGGCGCGGCCAGAGCGAGTGTCGCGCTCGGCGATCTTCTCCAGCGCCCGCTTGGCTGCCTCGCGCGTGTCGGCTTCTCCATTGCGGAAGTGGTTCTGGATGATGTCCAGCGAGCGGTTTTGCACCTCGGCGCTGGAGGACTCCGCGGCCTTGACCAACTCGTCAAATGCCCCAGCGCCCATTTCGGCCAGACGTTGAGACGCCTCGCGACGCTCGACGAAGCGGTCGGCGTCCAATTGCTTGACCAAGTCCTGCACATCGGCAGTCGACACTTGCGGCAGCAGCATCAACAAGCAGATTGTGGCGCCCATGTTCAACTCCGTTTCGTTTGCCTGTAAAGCACAATGTTCTACAACGCATTTCAAAAACTTCCCGATCGGCAATCGGGTGGCCAAAACACACAGGATGGCAGCCTGTGCTAGGTGTGTGCAACTCGGCCAAAATTCACAGGCTGGCAGCCTGTGCTACGTGTCTGCAACTCGGCCAAAACACACAGGCTGGCAGCCTGTGCTACGTATTTTTGATTTACCGTTTATCGTACCGGGTCCCATCGGCCGTTGCACGGCCTTTCTCCAGACCAATCCGCCCAATCGGGGGAAATGGGGGAACTTTCGCGAGGCGCCCGGGGCGGAGTCTCTCTTTGGACGGCAGCACCTCGCGACAGGTTGTCCACCAGCCGGTCAATATCGTTTCTACGAACGCTTCGGGAAGCTGTTCGGACCGCATTTCCTCGGCTAGCCGCCGGAAGTCATATTGAACCGGCACGAATTGCACTTCCAGCGGCGGCAGGGTGGCGGCGCGTGTTTCGGCGACGGGTCGGGCCTCCATCGCAGGCGACCCTTGTGAGGCCCTGTGGACCAACCCAAGATGTTTGACCAGCGTGTACCACACCTCGGTCCGCCCATCGTGTTCGGGGCGACCCAACGCGCCGACATTGACGAACTGCCGCTCTCGAGAGAGCTGACGGGTCCATTTGATTCCGGTGTGAGTGGCGAAGATCGTGTCGGCTCGATGTTGCTCGCAAAGACGCTCGAGAAATGCGGTGGAGGTGGTTGATTCCCAGAGAAATTCATTGACGCGGCGGGGGCTGCCGTGGCACATCAGCACCTCGCGGTTGCCCCAGCGCTCGCGGCGTTGCGGGGGCAAGCTGCGGAGGAATTCGCGATTGGCGTCCGACGTGTTGCGTAGCGTGTATTCGTAACTGATTTGCGCGTAGTAGTTGTCGCGGGGGTCGGTGTAGCCGCACTGGCAGTCGTCCCGCGCGTTGCCGATCGAGTCGTCATAGTTGCCTTGGAGACAGATCACCCCGTGTTTACGCAGCAGCGGAAACACGCGGTCGGGGTGCGGGCCGAAGGCGCCCAAATCTCCCAGGCAGTACAGCCGTTCGGCGCCCCGCTGCAACGCGTCGTGGATCGCCGCCTCCAACGCCAAATAGTTGCTGTAAACCCCGCCGAACAAAGCGAGCGTTTCGGCGTCAGTGGCGACGTGGTCGACCGAGGGCGGGAGAGTCTGGTTCATGATGACGGCTCATTGTGGACATAACACAGGTTGGCAGCCTGCCATGTCTCGTCCAGCCTGACGGGTTAGTCGATTGCTGTTTCGTCGAGACTCGGTCGCCTCGAAAGTGCGCTGGCAGGCGCCTGGTTCGAGCAGATGGCGCCGTACAAGTAACACGTGTAACAGGCGCCATGGCTCAGTTGAAACGAGCGCTGCGATTCATGAAGGGTGGCGCCGAGTCGCGAGCTCGGCTCTTCAATCAGAATCGGGCAGACGTGGACGCCGCGATCGGTGACGATGCGGCCATGCTCACACAGCAGCTGGCCGTCATCAAAGTGCTCCATCATCCGCGTTGTCACTCGCTCGGTCTCGCGATAGCCGCAAGACCGTTCTGCCTCGGCGCCGATCCGCAGTGTCGGCAACAGTTTCAGTCGCGGCTCGTCGTATCCCGCCTGCTCGCGCAGCACGCGCGTGAACTCGGCGATCACGGCGGGCTCTTGCTCGTCGGGCCAAGTACGAGCCGCGGTGATGATCGGCAGGAAGCCGAACTGCACCAGTTTGGCGACGCCTTGCATGGCGCGGCGAAACGTGCCTTCGCCTCGAATCGGATCGTTCATGTCGGCCGAGCAGCCGTCGATCGAGACACGAAACTCCAGTGAGTAGATGCTGGCTTGCTCCGCAGCGGCCAGCGTCTCCAGCCAGGCATCCTTGAGCACCGTGCCGTTGGTCAGCACCGTCGCCGGCCCGCACTGCAGCGTTTCGACGAGGATCGCGGTCATGTCCGGATTCAGAAACGGCTCGCCGCCGGTGAAGTAAAACTCCTTGACGCCCAACGCGAGCGATTCTTGCAGTCGGTGTCGGACGTCATCGAGCGACAGGAAGCCGAACCGATCGTTGTGCGGACTGCAACTGATGAAGCAGTGCTGACAGGTTAGATTGCAACGCGTGCCGGCCACCTGAAACCAGAGTTGGTCGAGGCTGTTCAGCGGCTGCCAGGGAGAGACGTCGGCGCCGGTGCGTGTGGTCATGGAGTGGGCGCGGTGGCGTAGAGGTCCAGGGCGGCGCGGTCGCCGATCAGCGCAAACAGCTCCTTGATCTGTTGCAGTCCGACCTGGAACAAGAACTGCGAGTTGCGGCCATAGCTTTTGGCGCCGAGCACGTAAAAGTTGGGCTCGGGGTGGCACAGCGTCTCGACGCCGTGCGCCTGTTGGTCCAGGCAGTCGGAGCCGTCGGACGCGAGCAGCGAGGCGGCGAGCTGCAACGGACCTTCGGTTGCGTAACAGGTCTGCACTTGCAATTCGCGAGTGATCTGGCCGTCGACGTGGTAGCCGACATTGGCGACGATCTCATCGACAACGATGGTTTGTCCGTTGGTTAGCCGCACCTCCAACGCTCCATCGACCTCGAGAATTTGCTCGAGCTCACACTCCGGCAGCCACTGTGCCATCGGCTCGGCGCCGTCGACGATGCGATTGACCCGTTCCGCCAACGCATCGCGGGCGGGCAGACGGTCGGCGGGAATGCGTTCCAGCGGTGTCTGCGAACTGCCGCGCGTCACCCAGTGGATCTGCATGGCAGGGCACTGGTGTTTCAGCTCGGCCAGCGCGGCCACCGTGGTGGCGGCGGAATAACCGTTGCCGATCACAAGCGTCCGCCGGCCTTCGTAGGTCGAGCGATCGGCGCCGAGCACATCGGGCAGGTCGCGGCGGATGCGCTCGGCCAGCGCTCGCTCGCCCAGGGCGAGGCCCCCGCCGGGCCCGCAGTTGTTGGGATTCGAAAACACGCCCGAGGCGTCGATCACGACGTCCACCAGCTCGACGTGTTCGCGGCCATCGCCGTCCACATACAGCACGCGGAACTCGTCCTCGCCGCGCGCCTCGTCGCCGATGCACTCGCCCTTCAAAAAGTCGGGCCGCGTGATCGACAGCACCTCGCAGTGCTCGCGGAGGCTATCGCCGACGAGGTCCGAATGCGCCAGCGGCAGCAAGTACTCTGTTGCCCACTGGGCGCCGGTGAGTTGAGCGTCGGGCGGTGGCGGTTGAAAGTCGTCGTCCTGCGCCGACAACGCGGCGATCCCCAACGGCGAGCTGTTCATCGAGAACGGAGTGAACAGCTGCACGTGCCCCCAGCGCCGCACGTGCTCTGCCGCGCCGCCTTTGTCAAACAACAGCACCGAGTAGCCGAGGAATCGCGCGTAGAGCGCGGCTTCGATGCCGATCGGCCCGGCGCCCACGATGGCGATCGTGGCGGGTGTATCAACAGCCATACAGGTTCTCTAATGCATTCTCTATTGGGGAAACGGGGCGATCGTCGGCGCTTGACTGCCCGCAAATAATCGTCGACCGGTCGGGCCTCCATCGCAGGCGACCCTTGTTGGTTAGTACGAGATGTACTCGGGCGGCACGGAATCGGTCAACCAAACCTGGTTGTCGGAAAGAAAGAAGATCAGTCCGTCGGCATACATGCGAGCCGACGCGATCGCCAGCACGATCGGCGAGCCATGCCGAGAGCCGACCTTGTGCGCTGTCATGCGGTCGCTCGACAGGTGCACATGCTTGCGGCGCCGCTTGTCGAGCCCCGCGCGGAGAATCGATTGCAGGTTGCGCTGCGCCGTGCCGTGAAACAACAGCTCGGGAGGCTCGGCCGGCTCGAGCTGCAGGTCGACGTCGACCGAATGACCTTGGTTGGCGCGAATTCGCTTGCCGTCGTCCGAGAAACGAAAGCGTCGCTTGTCGTTGGTCGCCACAACCTGTTGCAGAAGCTCCAGATCCCAGCGTCGGCCCGCCGCGTTGACCTTCTCCAGCAGCTCGTCGACGTCGACCCAGCCCTGATCATCGAGAATCAGGCCAACGGTGTCCGGTTGGTGCCGCAACAACAGGCTGAGGAACTTGCTGGCTTTGACGAGTGCTTTGTCCATTGCACGTAGCACAGGCTGCCAGCCTGTGATGATGGTGGTTTGGGCCGTGGTGGTTTGGACCGCGGTGGTTTGGACCGCCGGTTGCAGGCTGGCAGCCTGCACCACGACAAGTTCTTCAACCAGCGTCGGAGTTGGCATCGGAATCGGCGTCGGCGTCGGAACGCTTTCTGGCGATGCAGAGGTACCCGCCGGGGATGCGGTCGCGCTGAGCGGAAAATCGGGTCAGGGCGTCAAAACATTGTAGCGGAGAGAGGCCGATGGCGGCGGCCCCTTTGACCGGCATATACAACTTGGAGTGCACGACGCTGGCGGTGACGGCGCAGAACTCGACCAGAATCCGGTACAGCCCCGAGCCGTGCCCGAGCGCCAACTCGAGCTGCTCGATTTCCCAATCCGGCGCCGGCAGCAGCTGCGCATAGGCCTCGCGGCTAAATCGCCAGAAGTCGGTCGGGCCGGGGTGGTACCCAATCACGAACGGCATCTGACAGTAAAATCGCCCGCCCGGCTTGAGCACTCGACCGATCTCCCGCACCCAGTGGAACGGATTGTCGACGTGCTCCAGAACCTCTTGGGACAGCACCAGATCCAGCGATCGCGTGCGAAACGGCAGCTCGTCGCCCCAGTTGACGATGTCGGTCTTCGGGCCGCGGCCCACATCCAGGTTGAGAATCCGGGGGTGAAAGCGAGTCGAGCCGGCGCCGAAGTTCAGCCCCCATCGCGGCTCGCCGAAGTCATGCAACAAGCCGTTGATCGCACGTTTCACCGTGCGTGAACGCTTGTGCGAGGCGTAGACCCAGCGGACGACCCACCGTTTCATTCCACCGGCCGCGCCGTCCGCTCCCAATTCCGGCGGAGCGTCGCGATGCACGAGCTGCCCTCGTTCGAACCGCCAATTCGAGGAGTCGCGAATCAACGGCGCCCAATCCGGCAAGTCGGCGGGCGAAATGGGCGGAACGGATGGTGAGTATTGAGGTTGAACGCTCATGCCGCGGTACACGTGGTGAAAGGACGGAGGCCCGTCGCCGGCTTGGCTGCGGCGATGTCACATTTCGGAGGTCATCCTTAGCAACTTCAGCCGATGACCGGCAAGACAGATCGGTCGGGCTGGCAGCAGCCTTGGCGGCTTCGGTTGTTTGGGGTGTTTGGGGCGTCAGTTTCATCGGCTTTGCGCCCAGGGGTGCGCGATTCCCTGGCTTGCGCCCAGGGAGTCGCGCGCAAACCTCAATCGTCACAGGCTGGCAGCCTGTGCCACGTTGCGCAGAAAGCCCCGGAGGGGCGACAGATGTTAGCCCTGGGCGCAAGCCCAGGGAATGAGGCGCGCTCCGCGCGCAAAAAGCCCCGGAGGGGCGACAGACGTTAGCCCTGGACGCAAGCCCAGGGAATGAGGCCGCGCCAATAAAGCGTGGCCAGGGGCGTTATAGTGTACGAGTGAATGTTGGAATCGGTGTTTTCAACAGCCTCCTACCCCTCGAGGACGTTTCTCATGCGCGGATTCCTTTCCTTCGCCGCCTTAAGCGGCTTGCTGGCCCTACCTGCTCAACTGTATGCGGATGTTGCCCCGCCCCCGCCTCCTCGACAGGTGTCGGCGGCGTTGGAGGTCACGGTGGACCGAAACGCGAAGAAGTGCGAGTTGTCCATTCCCAAGGCGATCTTCTCCAACTTGGGCGACTTGGGCATGGCGCCCGAGCGTGGTGAGCGTCAGAGCGTCGGGAGCCCGTGGGGCAGTCGCTCGTTGTTTGCCGCTTTTGCGATGTCGGCGGCGATGATCAGCGGCGTGGTGGTGGTTCGCAGTCGATCGACGGGGTCGAAGGTGGCGCTGGTGATGTTGGTGTTCGGGCTGGGCATGATCGGTCAGGCCTCCGCCGACCTGTTGCCATTCGGTCCGCGCACGCGTCCGCCGCGTCGGCCGGAGCCGCAGGCGCAGATGATCAACATCGTCGTGGTCGAGCGAGGCAACACGGTCAAGCTGAGCATCCCCGCGTCCTATTTGCCGGCCCCGAATCAGCGCGCGGGTGGAGCGGGCAGGGGAGAGGGGGCGTC
>JAGQPF010000199.1 GCA_020426845.1 Planctomycetales bacterium | reverse complement strand
TACGTGAGCTGGGTTCAGACCGTCGTGAGACAGGTCGGTCCCTATCTGCCGTGGGCGCACGAAACTTGAGGAGGTTCTTCTTTAGTACGAGAGGATTTGGAAGGACGTAGCTCTGGTGTACCAGTTGTCGCGCTAGCGGCACGGCTGGATAGCTAACTACGGAAAGGATAAACGCTGAAGGCATCTAAGCGTGAAGCCCGCTCCAAGATTAGGTTTCGTGTAGCTCTGCTAGAGAGTCCCCTGGAAGACGACCAGGTTGATAGGCCAGATGTGTAAGCTCAGTAATGGGTTCAGCTAACTGGTACTAACGGACAAATGCTTGGCCACGTTGATTCAATGCTCGACGGACCGCGCGACACAATCGCACGGCTCGACGAGACGAGGCCAGAACACAAACATCTATCGCTGCAAATAACTTGGGCTGACGGTGGCTCGACCGCCCCGTCAGTTCCTCTCGGTGACCATATCGGAAAGGCCACACCCGTTCCCATCCCGAACACGGTAGTTAAGCTTTTCGAGCCGATGATAGTGCCAAAAGTGCGAAAGTAGGTATTGCCGAGTTTTTTAAAAAGCCTCCGCTTTTCGAAGCGGAGGCTTTTTTCGTGCGCCCATTCCAATCATCTCACATCACGACGTCATTGAATCGATTCGGGCGCCCGGAACCATGGGGCAGACTCAAACTTGTGGTTCGTAGTCGTGGGTCGAGGACCATTCGAGTCATTGCACCGAGATAGCGGATCCCTGGTTGGCTCATTCGAAGGCTGAAGGCCGTCCACATCGTAGCCCGGGTCAGAGCGAAGCGCCGGCCCGGGTTGCGGCGGTCGGGCGATCTTCAATTCGCGAGGCCGAGGGCCTTGTCAACTCGTACTGCGCTTGCAAAGATTCTCGAAGGCTCGGGAATCTTTACCCCACTTGGTGTTGGTAAATCCCGGGCGCCCCGGGTTGCCACTTCCTTGAAGACTTCTTTTGCCGCCACAAATACTGCCTCTCCCGCGTTCCTTCAACGCGACAGGAGGTCCGTTGGATACAGGTTGCTCGTGCTACTGAGCGTTCTCCTGTTAGGTGCCGTGCTGGGGGACGTCCAAGTCGTGGCGAGGGTGCCTGCGGACTTGAATTTGGGCGTCGCAGATGGCGTCCGCCCCACTACATCGCAGTTTCGGCTCCCCCAACCCGACGTCCAGTCTGCCGATCTGACACCGGCAGCCCCGCTCGAGACGGCACCGGCCACGCTTTCGCTGTCACGACGCGGCAACACCGATGAGTCGGCTGGCACATCTCGCCTCGGCTCGCCGCGCCGCCATGCATATGGTCCACATGCCCATCCAGTGTCGGGCAGTCCAACGCTGTTGCTGTCGGGCATTCTCCTAAGGCCGTAGTCCTCTGCTCGGCGGTACTCGAGCTCTATCACGCTCGATTCCACCGCTCCGATCGCGCCGGTCCCGCCGGTGATTCGATCGTCCTCGCGCGTGCCCGCGACTGCCACTCGCCTCGATGCGAAAGGCCATCCCCTCGCGGCTGCGACCCTGCAGAGCTTCGCTTTCCCTACGACCACACCTGACAGGAGCATCTCCATGAAATCCGACAAGAAAACGGCCCGCCCCACCCCATCGGCGAATTACGCCACGACGCACGCTGAACTGTTGTTACATGAGGCAATGCAGCTCGTTGAGGCTGGCGAGCTCGAGCAGGCGCTAAAGCGACTTACCAAGGAGAGCAGTTGTTCTCCCGATGTGTTGAACGCGCGCGGTGTCTGCTTGCTGCGTCTCGGACGCACGGCCGATGCCATTCGCGTCCTCCGCTCTTTTGTGCTGGCGCCCGGCTGCACGTGTATGAGGCCGGAACTGCCCGTCATTTACCGCGCAAACTTCGCGACGTCGTTGCTGCTCGGCGGCCTCGCCCTGGGCGTCCGTTACACGCTGGCCGAATTCGCCGAGAAGGATCACCCGTCGGTGGTCCGGCTGCGTGATGCGATGCGTCGCTGGGAGCAGGGACTCAGCTGGTGGCAGCGATTAGGGTGGCGTTGCGGGCTAGCCCCCGCCGTGCCCATCGCGATCGACTTTGTCCCGGGCGAGTTTGTGGACCCTCGGGCAACTCCCGTTGGCGCCCCGCCCAGCCCCAAGGCGCCACAGCCCGCTGCGTTGCGTCAAGCGGCCTGACGACAGACAGGTATTGCCGAGTGTTTTGAAAAGCCTCCGCTTCGAGAGGCGGAGGCTTTTGCGCGCCCATCTGAAATTCAGGCCCCAATAACCGACCGTGCGGAAGAGAAAGGCAATCTTGAGGCACTGGCTCTTGCGGCGCCGGCGGCTTCGGCACGTAATCGACGAAGGGAAGTTCATCCTCCCCACAAATCGAGCGACCGCTCAGTGCGACGCGTCGTCGGACTCAACCAGATCGGACGAGGTCCGTGCAACGAGTCGGGACTGCCCGTGCGGCCCCCCGGTACACTAGGCACTGGGCGGCACATCGGAGTCGACGGGGGGTTGATGCCAACAGCCAAATTCCGGCCGAGCAGTTCGGCGGCTGCCTTGTCAACCAATTGTGAGCACCACACAAGACGAGACCTTTGATCCCTCAAGGCTTTTCAACCATCTATGGAATGATCCTTGTCAACCAGCGTTCGACTCATTTTTTTTTGCGCAACGGTGGTGGTAGCTGCCTTCGTCGGAGCCGGCCGTCGGTCGCTCGCCCTGTGTGAGCGAAGCGAGTGGGC
>JAGQPF010000022.1 GCA_020426845.1 Planctomycetales bacterium | reverse complement strand
GCGAGCCAATTCCACACGTCAGTCGATTCCTGGTGGTACGAGCTTGTTGAACCGCAAGCCACGGGTCTTCGACTTGGCGGCGTCTTTCGAGGACAGATATTTGTCCGCCTCGATCTGGTCGGTCAGCTTGTGCTGTTCGACGCTCCCCGCGTCGCCAGCCGCCTTGGCCGGTCCTTCAGCGTTTTCGCGAATCTTGTCTTTGAGATCGTCCGCCATCGTCGGTGTCCTATCGGACAGCTAGTCGGGCGAGCTCGCGCACCACGAGGGGATGTGAGGCTGTCCGGCGATCGGTTTGATGCGCACGCCCAGACTGGCTGTCTCAGGATTTGTATGC
The DNA here is from genome assembly GCA_020426845.1 of Planctomycetales bacterium. Classification (GTDB taxonomy): domain Bacteria; phylum Planctomycetota; class Planctomycetia; order Pirellulales; family Pirellulaceae; genus JAGQPF01. The sequence continues at coordinate 16,364 of JAGQPF010000022.1, read as the reverse complement.
CGCGCGGATGAGGGCTGTCCGCCGACTCGGTGAATTGCCCGAAATCGTGCTACATCTAGCAATCTGTGGGCGGCGGGGACTGCGCGGGAGGAGCTTCGTAGGTTACGATCCGGCGCCCACAATTCCGGCATGTTTTTCGGCGGCGAATCCGACCATCGCGCAACGGCTCGGTGTGAGTCGTGTCGAAGTGCCGGCAACCGCACTGCGGACAGCAGATGCCGCGTTGAGATCGTGGGGTAGTCGCGGGTTTCATTGGCGTCGGCTCCTCTGCAACTCCGCGAAGCTGACGCGCTCACGCGTCGGTGCAGAAGTAGCTTCCGGCCCTTGCAATGATACGCCTTGCATCGACGCCGCCACGGCACAGCCGACCAGACCGTCGAACCAATGGTTGTCGCCGCGTTCGGGACGCATTTTCCATTCATCCACGGTGCGGCCACGCCCCTCGGTTTTCACTCGGTATTCGGCTGACAGGTGTTCGGCAAGTAACCGATGCTGATCCGGGCTGTCGCCAAACAGCGACAGGCATCCACGATCTCCCATCGTGACCGCCAGCCGCGAATGCACAAATGACTTCCAGAAGTTGGTGTCATAGACAACATGCCGAACTGCACGCTTGCCGCGTACGTTCGGGACTCGCCAATTCAAGCCCAATCGATCACCGGGGCGGCGTTGATACTCGGAAAACGGCTGGCTGGACGCCCCCACGAAGCGCCCGTGGCTGGGCATGATCACGCTGGCGTGGGCGGACTGCCGGCAGAATTGATAGACCACATCGGTGGACGAACCCCAGTTGGCGTCAACCAGGCAACGGTCGATTCGGAGCATGGCGCCGTCGTCACGTTTCCATTCGCGGCTAAGATAGTCTTCCGTCAGCTGCTCGAGCCCGGCATAGATCGCGCCCTCCAAGCCGCTCGCCTTCGTTGCCAGCGACAGCGTGTTGCGGGCGTCGCGCAGTGTGAAATACGGACGCTTCTGATCGGGGAATGATCCGTAGTCCACCACGTAGCCGGTGAAGTTGTCCTCCCAGGCCGTAACGACAAAGAACAGCAGGTTGGCCTGCACGTCAACGAACATGGTCAGATGATTGCAGCCGATCGGGACGACGCATCGCGCCATTCGATTCGTCTTGCTCGCAATGGCATCCGGAGTCAGTTCGTCGTCCGTAGTTGCTGCCGCCGGAAGGGGTTCGTTCTGGTATTCAGCGAAGAATGCCGCTTCATCCTGTAACTTCAGATTCATGGCGTGTTGAATGGCGGATGCCTCGTCATGATTGAGTCGCTCCGCCCAGGCGACTGACGCGCCCTCGTCCATGGCTTCACGATGGGCAACGTAAAACTCTGTCGCCACGCGAATGTCGCCGTGGAGGCGGAGACTTTCGGCACGCAGTTCGCCGTAACGTTGCCACAATTTCTCGTCGGTGGGGAAAGCGTAGACCATCTTGGTCCGCTCCCCATTCCATTCAGGATGTTTTTCCCGTGAGAGAATGTTGTCGGCCATATCGCTTGGGCGAATCACCGTACAAGGCATGATGCCCGAGATCTTCTTGCCGGGGCCGGCCAGGCCCAGGATGGCGCCGGCCAGGATGCTTTCGCGCGTGGCGCACTGCGATAGCGACCGCGCGGATTCGTCGGTCTGTGGGTCGTCGATAACCACAAGCGTGGGACGGACTGTGTGACCGTCCGCCCGTTTGTATTTCATTCCGCGGATTCGACCAGTGATTCCGGCCACCTTGATGATGGCGCCGCTGGCGACGCTTCCCGGCATGGTCGGAAGCACAACCTCGCGAGCGGTCCAACCGATGTGCGTCCGCTCGCCTTGGTATAGCTGACCTTTGCAGCGGTTGGCGATTCCGTCCAGGCATTGAATCGGAAACACGACCTCGGGAAAGTCCTCCAGCAGGAGGTCGTTGCCATCGAGCTCCATCTTGATCGAGTCGAGCATGTCCATCGCGTGTCCTTCATCGGACCCGATCAGACAGACAAAATCACGATGGCCGTTGAGTACAGCCCAGATGCACGCGCACTCACAGATCGTGGTCTTGCCGCTACCTCGAGGCATCGCCATCGCGAACAGCCCGCCGCGCAGCACGGCCTGTTCGATCTTGCCGATCACCTTCAGATGATCAGGCGACCAAGGCAGGTGAAAGGTGAGCGGGAAATACGATTCGCAGAAAAAGCGGAAGTCCGACGCGGCGTGTGCCTTTCGCTCTGCATTGGCGACAGCGGGCAGCTCACCAATGTCGCGACCGGCAATGGCCAGAGCGGCATTGCGAGCTCGAGCCCGCTCCTTCACCTTCTCATACGGATCGCCGTCAGGTTCCGCTCTTGGAGCGTGGCGAATTTCGATGAGCCATGCCACGTAGCGAAGCAGGTCCACGTGCCGCCCGTCGCCGATCCGCAAGCCAGCGCGAGTCCGGTGCCGGTGGAGCTGTCGCTCATTAATCACCTCGCCCAGCGGCGTGGAATTGAGCAGGCGGCATAGTTCGCTCGGCCTTAGTTTTCTCGGGTCATTCGCCACGCCCCATCTCCTTGATGAGCCACGCGGCGTATTGGACCAGATTGATCGTGCCGTCGGAATTCTGCGGCGCGCCGGACTCCAGATCGGTGGCGATCTGTTCGAGGGGAACGCGCACCTTGGCTGCCGCCGAAAGCAACTTGGAGGCCTGCTCCGGAAGAAGTCGGTTTGGGTCCACAGGAGTGTTGTCAGCGTTCATAGCCACCCCCGTTTCCGCCCGCTCGGCCACTGGCGAAACACGGCGCGAACTGTGGCGTTTTGGGCCAAGGTTGGCCTCCTTGATGGCATCGTTTGATGACGCCACGTGGGCCCAAACTGGGCCACCTGTGGCGGCCCCCAAAAACATGTGAATTCACGGCGGAAAGCTGCTTTTCCTGGCTTGAGGTTCGGCGGAACCCATGGCTCATGTGTCACACGCGAAGCGAACGACGCCTCGCGAGACAACGCCAACCAACGCCAAGAAAGGACACCAGAATGAACGCCAACGAAATCACCTTCGGAATCGAATTCGAGACCACCTTGCCCGCCAGCGACACGACGCCGATCGGTTCGTACCACCGCGGAGTTCAAGTTCCCTGGCTGCCGGAAGGTTGGAAGGCCGAACGAGACAGTTCGATCCGGACGTTGGCGCACGGACGTAAAGGGTGCGAATTCGTCAGCCCGAAACTTCGCGGGTACGAAGGCCTGAAGCAGGTCGAAGAGGCGATCGACGCGATCAACGCTCGCGGGGGCCGGGTCAACTACTCCTGCGGGCTGCACATCACCTGCACCTGGAACGGCGACGCGGCCGCCTTGGCTCGATTGATTTCCCTGGTCGGCAACCACGAACGGGCGATCTACGCCAGCACCGGGACACGACGCCGCGAACAGAACCGCTTCAGCAAGAAGATCAAGAACTACGGAGACCATGACAGCGCCAAAGCACGCTGCGAGGCGGACCGCTACCACCTTCTGAACCTCACGCACCTCGCCCACGGAAAGAACCGCATCGAGTTTCGGGCCTTCGCCGGCACGCTGAACAAGACAAAGGTCGCCGGCTACCTGATGATGTGCCTGGGATTGATCGAACTGGCGCTTAACACGAAACGCCGCTCGGACTGGGAATACACCAAGCGCGAAGGGACGCGAAGCTGCTGGGACCGACCGGGAGCGGGCGACGGCGAGACGGAACTCAACCGCTTGTTCTACCGGCTGGGATGGACCAAAGGCTGGTACAAGGGCGCGCTTCGCGACAAGGCTTTCGGGCAACTCGCCAGCGACGCTGGCACACCCGGCCTCAAGGCGATCAAGACGAAGCTGATCGAGATGGCCCGCAAATACGACGCCGCGGGTCGAGCGGCCGCCTGACGCCGCGATCGCCTTGGCCACACCGCGCCACGTAGTCGCCCTCGCGGCCACGTGGCGTATTTCGTTGGCGGCTTGCGACTGACTTGGCCAATGGGGAGCCCCGTCGCGACACGTGGCCAACGGGGTCGAAGACTCGCCAACCTTGCCCTGTTTCACACGCGGAAAAAGCTGCTGAATTCCGGCTGAATGTTCGCCCACAGCGCTTGCTGTGTTTCGGAATTGCTGGCTCATGTGTGACTGTCGTAACGCGAATCCCAACCACCTACGCGACGGAGAAACAACATGCACGCCCGCAAAAACAAGAAACCGAATTTGACCGCCGAGGCCGCTTACGAGAACGCGCACCTGGTCGCGCAAGACTTGGTTCAGCGCATCGGCGAGCTGCTTTTCGACCTGCCCGCCCCGGGCAACGACGAGCACCCGATCAACTGGGCCGACGTCGGAACGGTGAACGAAGTCAACAACCGCCTCTCTTCGATCGTCGCCTTTCTCGACGGCACCGAAGAATAGCCACCAAGCGCGAAAGGAACCACGACCATGACTATCGACGAACTGATCCAGCGCCTCGAAGAGTACCGCGACGACCTTGGCGGCGAAGCGGAAGTCCGCTTGATGACGCAGCAGAACTGGCCCTTTGAAAACGAGATTGTTGGACTCGCATCGGGCGAGGAGATCAACGATCCGGACGACGCGGAAGATGAAGACGTCGACGAAGACCAGGTCGTCTTCATCGTCGAAGGCCGGCAGCGTTGCTACGGCTCGACGCGGGCCTGGGAGGTCGCCTACTAAAGCCGAAACGCCCACGCGGGCGTCGCGGCGGGTGGTACCCGTCGCCTGATGATGGCAGCCCAACCATCGCGACCTATTTTCACAAGGAGCCGGACCATGGCAACCAAGAAGACCACGACGAAGAAAACGACGACCGCGAAGACGGCTGCCGGTGCGAAGGCCGCCACCAAGAAGGCCACGCCAAGGAAGAAGGCAGCGCCGAAGACAAAAGCGGCCAATAACGCGGAGACGAAAGACAAGAAGCTGAGCGCTATCGACGCGGCGGCCAAGGTGTTGACCGACACGAAGCAGGCAATGAACGCCAAGGAACTGGTCGAGGCGATGGCTGCCAAGAAGCTTTGGACCAGCCCCGGCGGCAAGACGCCGCACGCCACGCTGTACAGCGCCATCCTGCGGGAGATCAACACGAAGGGGAAGGACTCGCGGTTCAAGAAGACCGAACGCGGCAAGTTCGCCGCCAAGAGCTAGTGTCCGCGACCGGTTCCCACACCACGCCCCACGTTCGCCACGGTGGGGCGTTTTTGCGTTCATGGACAAACCGAACGCCGGACCAAACGTGACGCGACGCGGGCGAAACTGGGCGAATGAGTGGCATGTGGGCAAAAGCTGCGAAATCTTTTCTTGTCTTGGTAGCCGGCTATTGCTGTGTTGCCACAAACATGGCTCATGTGTGTCATCCGTTGAACGTAACGCATTCCTAAACCGAAAGGACACCAAACCATGGCAAGCAACGAATTGAAGACGATTCTTGGCAACCTGGATCCGGCGCAATACCAGGAGATACGCGACGCGTATTACAAAGCGCTGGAAGGCCTGTACGCCTTGGCGGAGACACTCGAAATAGCCGATGCGAAGCAACCCAAAACCGCCGGCCCACTGCTCGACGAACACTATTTCGCCGCGGAAGCACTCGACGCGATGAAGAAGAGCCAACTGGGACGCATTGTTTAGGAGCCAGGCATGACCAGACTTCCACGACCAGGCGATCGTATTCGCTTGATTAGCATGCACGATGACCCTGCCCCGATCGACGCTGGTCAGACGGGCAGCGTCGTCATGGTTTCGAGTTTTGGACAAGGCAACCAGCGCTGGCATCAAATCGACGTCTCCTGGGATAACGGGCGATCGCTGATGTTGGTTTCGCCACCCGATACATTCGAAATCATCTCCGGCGACAAGTAGGAAACCGGCAAATCCATATCGATCGCCAAGTCGATCTCCGCTTGCACACCTCGGCTCTCTCGCCATCCAGCCAGCGTCAGCACCACCACTTCGCGACAGCCACGCATGTATTGGCGGTCGCATCGTTGCCAGAAGTCCCAGTCGGTTGGTAGACCGAATCGCACAAGCGGATGGCTGTGCACGATCGGCGAGAATACTGGCTGCCCCTCACGGATGATGGCCGCTGTTGCCCGGCAAGCCATTTCGTAACGTGCCGCACGCACGCTCGGCTCCGGATGCGAATACGGACTGGCGAGATAGATCATGCCGGCGCCTCCGATACAATGTTTGAAGGTGACAGCTTTACTTCTATCCCTCGCTCAACGCAGAAAGAGCCGCAATGGCAGAGGCAATTCAATACGTCTGCGACAAGTGCGGACACTCCGTCGTCGGTTGGTCTGACGGCAACCCGTACTACATCGATGAGCAGGGCAAGAAGCAGTATGCCTATCACCCGGATCACGAACGCCTGGCACGTTGTGTCGGGAATGATTCTGATCATCTGTGTCTCAGCTGCGGCGCGGAATTTCGTGTCGACTCCAGGGAACCGATCAGTGCGTGCCCGAAGTGCGGATCCGACGACTTCGAATGCACCTTCCGACTCGACGGCAAACAGTGTCCCTCTTGTAAAAACGGCACGTTTCGCATTGATCCTGACTACCATTGCATTTCCTAACGCTGGCGTTCGTGTTGTTATGTCTCGGAGACAGTCTCGCACTGAACCCGCTGCGCCTGCTTGCCGGTGAACTTCTCCCATCGCTGCACGATCGTGTCGCAGTATGGCGGGTCCAACTCCATCAAGAACGCTTTGCGACCGGTCTGTTCGCAGGCGATCAGCGTCGAGCCGCTGCCGCCGAACAAGTCGAGGACGTTCTCGCCCGTTAGCGACGAGTACTGAATCGCCCGCACCGCCAGTTCGACCGGCTTCTCCGTCAAATGGACCATGGACTGCGGATTTACCTTCTTGACGTGCCACAAGTCGGTGGTGTTGTTTGGTCCGTAAAACTTATGTCCCGCCCCTTCCCGCCATCCGTAGAAGCAAATCTCAAACGCGCCCATGAAATCTTTGCGCGTGAGCACCGGATGCTGCTTGTCCCAGACAATGCCTTGGCTGAAGTACAGCCCGGATGATTTCAGGAATGGGGGATAATTCCCGAGGTTCGCGTAGCCGCCCCAGATATAAAACGAGCGACCGGGCAGGAGCACGCGGGCGATGTTGCCGAACCACGCCGCCAGCAGCCGATCAAATTCCTCATCCGAAACGAAGTCGTTTTCCAGTGGCCGATCCTTGGCTCGCATCTTCTTGTGCGTCGCCTTCGACTTCTCGGGGTGACGCTCCAGGTCGAACTTCTGATGGTGCTTGTTCGAAAAGCTGCTGTTGCCTGCTGCGATGGCGTTGTTTGATCGTGGCTCCACCTTCACGTTATACGGCGGGTCGGTGTTGCAGAGATGAATCTCCGCGCCGTCGAGCAATCGGTCGACGTCATCAGGCTTACTGCTGTCACCACAAAGGAGGCGATGGTCGCCCAGGATCCACAGGTCGCCCGGTTGCGTGATCGCTTCGTCGGGCGGCTCGGGGACTTCATCCGGATCGCACAGTCCCTCCTCGACACCCGGATCGAGCAGCTTCGCCAGGTCGTCGGGATCAAAGCCCAACAAGCCGAGGTCGTAATTGCAGTCCTGCAACTCGCCCAGTTCGATCGGCAACAGATCGTAGTTCCACTGTGCCGACTCGGCCGTCTTGTTGTCGGCGATCCGATACGCCTTGATCTGCTCGGGCGTCAGATCCTTGGCAACGTGAACCGGCACTTTCTTCAGGCCGAGTTGCAAAGCGGCTTTGTACCGCGTGTGCCCGCAGATGATCACGTTCTTGGTGTCGATAACAATTGGCTGTCGAAAACCGAACTCGCGGATTGAGGTAGCGACGACGTCCACGGCGTCATCGTTGTTGCGGGGGTTGTTCGGGTAGGGTTGGATGTCCGAAAGCGGACGAAGTTCAATTTTCATGGTTACATGTCCTCCAATTGACGAATGGCTGTTTCCTGACCGGGTGTGGCGTCGAAATCGTCGGCTGGTTCACGCCCACGGCGACGTCGATCATTCGGCTTGCCGACTTGCTCTTGCATTGGTGGGTTGCCCGTGGCGCCGGTGCGGAACAGACGCCAAGCGCATGCGTCGCACAGGTCGTCAGTCCCTGACTTCCGACGCGTGTTGCAGATCATGCAGATGCGCCGATCCGGCAGCGTCAGAACGGTGATTGTTCTCACGGGCTCCTCCTTGATGGTTGGGACGGGGAATGCACATGCGGCCGAAGAGCAACGTGCGCAGCAGCGCGAGCCAGGTATCTCCGCTTCCGTTCGGACCAACGAAACAAACTCTGACTAGCTTGGTGGCTGTTCCCGCGTGCCTCAGCTGCGATAACCCGCCGGGAGGAACCATTGGCCTGCCACTCTGGCAGACGCGTCGTGGGCCAACGGGTGGCCACGTGTGGCATCCGGTGTCGAAGTGGTAGCGTTGTCGCCAATGCCATAACCCGCCCAACGTGTGCGAACCTCGCATAACGTGTTGGAACGTCGCGGTGGCGCTGAAGTAGCCTGTCATTCGATGGCTCCTTGCTGCGTTTTGGGCTGGACTTGCCGCAGTTGCCACAAACGAACATGGACGTGCGAATCCTCACCGGCGTCGCACACCACGAACGAACCAATCATCCAGCCGACGAGGGCCGCCAGACGCCTGCCGAGCGACCGTTTCAAGGCTCCAGGCCCCTTACGGCGCGGCCTCAGCAGCGATGTTGGAATAGCAAGACTGTTCTCCGGCGTGTCGAGCGAAAGCGCGACCCGCAGTTCATCGACTGTCACCGGTTCGTCGCCAAAGTGACTCCACCAGGCAGTCAGTAGCGGCACCCACTCGTCGAGTTGTTCATCGCCGACCAGCGGTTTCCGCATCGGCGTTGGGCTGGTGATTGACGTCTTCATGTCGGTTCCTTTCGCGCCGAGGTAACGAGGTTACGTAACGTTAGTTTCCACCCACTTTCATGTGCGCGATGTACGTTCCTGCGCGTGCGCACGTGCGCCCGCGTACGCGTAAGGGGTAGAAAAATGGCCTCGTAACCTCGGTCATTGACGTAAGTCCTTGTGAGCATTGAACCGGCCACCGAGGTTACGTTTTGAAAACCGAGGTTACGCCCCGAAAAACCGAGGTTACGGACGCCAAAACCGAGGTTACGGCCCTCAAAAACGAGGTTACGACTGCGGAGCACGGAACAACGTCCAACCGCGGTTAAGATGTTGCAGTGTCGGATGTTCTGGCTGTTTTTGCCTTTCAGACGGCGTACACGTACAACCGCGCGCATCGGGATGTACATCGGGATGTACATCGCCTTGTACGTGGCCATGTACATGGTGTGCGCGCGCGCCGAAGTGGCTGCTCTGACTTCAGGAGAATGCCTCGCGTACATTACGATTCACCTCCTGGAACAGTTGGGTTCGGATCACTTGGTGCCAGTGGTTCCAGCTTCCACTTGCGGACGTGCTTGCTCTTGTTGGTGCCCGCGTCGCACAATTTCCGACCGTTGAAGATGCGTCCAGTAAGCCGTGACAGATGCCGCCCGATCGATCGCTTTAGTGAACCTTCCCCGCGGTCCTTGTTCACCAGAAACGGCTCTGGCAACGCTTCCACTAATGACTCGTCCGGCGCCTCGTTGAACATGTCTTTGCGGGGAAGGATCAGCCGACAGAGATCGTCCGCCGTGACATCTCTACTTCCAAAGCCTTCCCACCAGGCATCGAAGAAGGCCGTCCACTGCTGGGTGTCCTCGTCCTGCACAACTTGTGTCTGCTCGAGGTTGGCCAGGAAGCCGTCAATGCCGGCGAACGCCAGCACGCTTCCGATCGTTTCGGCCCACTCATCGAAGCTTCCCAGCGTGGGCACGTCGACCTGAGGCTTGCCGTTGGTGTACCAGGCACGCACGACCGTCAGCGCGGCGCCGAGCAGATCACCACGGTTGGCCCGGATGTGGCGTTCCAATCCCTTTATCTTGAAACCGGTCCGCTCCCAGGGACGCTCGGCGTTGGCGTCCAGGCGGATGCTGTAACTGCGGCGCGGCATGTCGCCAGCGACTCGCAGGTTATTACCGGTGGCCGCCCATACGACGCGCGAGGGCAGGCGGATGGCGTTGTTACGGCCCAGCAGTCGATCCGACCATTCCTCGGTCGTCAGCGCCGCTGCCAGCGACGGTGAATCGATCGTCGTGTTGTCGGGAATGTTATCCAGTAGTACGAACGGAGAGGCAGCGAGCAGGATGGAGGTGATCTTCTTCCGCCACTCGTCATCGTTCTCCTTGGACGGAATCGACTCCGAGGAGACGTTGCCCACGGCGATGGTGCCGAGTGCCGTAACAAGTAGTGTCTTGCCGGTTCCCTGCATCGGAGCGTCGACGATTGCCAGCGGCACATGTCCTGTGATCACGGGTCGCATCAGCAGGCTGAACAAAATGGCCAGCGCGTTGGCTCGGCTCGGTTCGTCAGCGAACGGAAAGTCACTGATGACGCTGAGCAGGATGTCCACGCACGCCTGGACCTCGTTGCTGTCGGGGTAATCGGGGATCGGTGTCAGCTTGAGATCCGGATCCGGGCAATACATAAGCCGGCTGACTGGGTCATAGCCGGGCGTTGTGCAAATGGTCCCGTCGCGACGCAGAATCGGCGCACGGGCGATGCCAGCCAGCGGCGGGAAGTTCCACGAAGTCTGTGACAAGACGTTTTCCGCCAGGGATAACGGCGGATTGGTGCCGACCTGCTCGTAGCAGCCGCCTTCGCCCTTGCGGAGCGTGAAGAAGTTAGCGACCTCGGACAGCCGACACCGCATCCGCACGCGGTCGAACGTTTCGATCTTGGGAACGCCGTTCTCGTCACACATCACGCGGGCCACGGTTCCCGCGCGCACGAACACCGCAGGCGGTTTATTGGATTGGATGACCGCGGCCAGAGCCTGGTCCGTAAGGTCACTAAGCTGCGTGTCGTCAATAAGGATCGACGGCAACCCAGGCTTCGTGGGCGGAGGCACCTGTGGGCGCGATCGCTTCCGTTTGCTTTTCGGCTTGTATTGCTTGGTGACCTTGCCGAGCGCCTTGGTGATCGTCATTTCACCGTAGGTCTGCTCGCCATGCGACTCATCCCACTTCGTCCGCATCAGGCCGGACTGCCGGAACAGCCGGTCGATTTGCGCGGCATCTTTGGTGTAGAACGCCAACGTGAAAACGACGGAGGAGTCTGCTTCACTGGCTGAGTTGAAGTAGGCATTCCAGTCGCCACTCCACAGCGTCGCGAATTTTGTCCCGGTGCGTCGCTGGTTCGAAGCCAATTCAATGATCTGGTTGTCGTCCAGGTGGACGTGGCCATTGTCGCTAGGCTGCGGTCCCGGCAAGGATGCTGGTGACGCCGCGCCCTCATCGTCGTCACCAAAAACCGTGCGGTAGAGGCTGTTCAGCAGTTCTTGTCGTGGTTGAATCTCTGCGGGACTTTGCTCCAACCGCTGGCCCGTGACGGTGAAGAACCGGTCGCGATCGTAGATCTCGACTTCGCCATCGTGATAGGCTTTGCGACAGCGTCGACCTGGTTTGACAGCCTGCACAAATACCTTGACGCCCGTGCCGGACGGACTGATCTCGGTGTAACTGGCGAGCCGCTCGACGATCGCCCGAGCCCAGCCCTTGAGCTGGCCGCTATCGGGATCTCGGCAGTCGTCAAGATCCACACCGCAGTACGGATCGTCGGCCGTGAATACAAAGCCCACGCCGCTGAGGCTGGCGTCTTGCGTGCAGGCCGCCATCGCTTCGTCAAACATTGCCCAGGTCGATGCGTCCGTCGACTTGGCGAACTCGCCCGTGTGCGGATTGATCGGCGACTTTGTAGGCTTGCCGTCGCGCTCGATGTATTTCCACGCGACCCACTGGGGGCTGTCACGTGCGCCGGCTGGCGCATTCGCGTGGATCAGCTGTAGGTCAGCGGATGTCGGGGAAGTCATGATACGACCTCCCGAGGCAAATCCGCACTCGGATCAACCTCAGCTGACTGCCGCTCAATCTCCCGCTGCAGATACCAACGTGCTTTCCGCAGGTCCTCGAGATAGTTTCCTTTGTGCGCGGCTCGGGCGACGTATTTGACGACGTTGCCCAAATGGAATCCTAACGACCACGCTTCGATCGCATCGATCACCTCGATGCCGCCAAACGTGTAATGATGGGGACGAGCTACGGGGTCGTGGGTGTCGGCGACTGGCTGCTTCATGCGGTCGCCTCCAGGGGCGACGCGGGAGCTGCGTCCTTCTTGGCCCACAAATCGAGGAAGGTACGGCGTTTGATGGTGTCATTCTTTTTGGCGGCATTCTGCAATCCCCATCGATCACCGAGCAGAATGCAGTAGCGGGCCGCCCGAGTCACCGCCGTGTACAGCCAATTGCGATCGGCGAAGAAATGCGACCGGTGGCAGAGGACCACGGCGCAGGAGAACTCGCTCCCCTGCGCCTTGTGGGCGGTCAACGCATAGGCGAGCTGGACGTTGTGGATCTGTTCATCCTTGACCAGCCGCTCACCAACGCCATCGAAGTCGATCCAGTAGCCGCCACCGGGAGCTCCTTCGATAGCCACGACACGGCCAATGGTCCCGTTCATAACCCCCAGGCCATAGTCGTTGTAGGTCTGGATCACTTTGTCATCGACGGCAAACTTGCGCGGCACCTCTCCGTGCAGCAAATGCTGCATCATCTGGTTGATGGCTTTGGTGCCCAGCGGTCCCAGGTGGGTGGGGGTGAGGATTTGGACGTCGTGGATTGGATCGAGCTCGAGCCGCAGCGGAATCTTGTCCAGGACCAGGTCACGCAGATACACCTGGATTGGTTGCGGGTCCTGAAAGGCATCCACTACGGTCCAGGCGGGATCGTTGCCCGCGGTGGGAGCAATCCGTCCCGAGAGCACGTCCATGCTGTTAGACTTGAGCACGCCCGCTTGCCGCACCACTTCATTGAGGATCACCGTCGGCACCAAGCGGTGCGCGATGATGTCGCGAAGCACATTGCCCGGGCCGACGGGCGGCAGCTGGTTGTGATCGCCCACGAGGACAAGGCGCGTCCGTGCGAAGTCGATCCGGCGTAGCAGTTCCGCCATCAACACCACGTCGACCATCGAGACTTCGTCGACAATGACAACGTCAAATGCATCATCGTTATCGGCGCCGCCGCGTTGGGGATCGTCACTGGGATGGGAGAGGCTTTCGCGATGGAACGTCTGGCCGTCGTATTCCAGCAGCCGATGAATTGTTTTGGCTTCGAGCGACAGCCCTTGTTGCTGTAGCGACTCCTCGATCCGTTTGGCGGCCTTGCCAGTGGGCGAACAGAGGGCCACCCGCAGTCCCGCTTCCTGAAATGTTCGCGTCAGGCGACCCAGCACGTAGGTCTTCCCGGTCCCCGCACCACCGGAGATAACAACAATCGAATGTCGTAGAGCTGCCTGGTACGCCTCGGCCTGCTTCACGCGCAAGCCTGACAGCGGTGATGGCGCGGTCTCGATCGGTCGTTCGAGCCGGCCAAACTGCGTGAACACCGACTGAATGAATTGTTCGGTTTCCAGGAATCGCGACGTGCTCACGGCCGAGCCTTCGGCAACAAGCGTCCCTTCGCGCAGCAGACGTTCGCCCACAGCCTGAATCACATCGCGGCTGTCGAGCGTATCCAGCAGCAACAAATCATTCGCTTTGTCGAGCAACTGGGCGCCGGAGATCCAGGTGTGTCCAGAGGCGATTTCCTCGGAGACGATGTATTGCAGTCCCGCCTCGATCCGACCCACGTGGTCTTTGGGCGTCCCCATGGCTCGGGCGATCTTGTCGACCTTTTTGAATCCGTAGCCCGGGACATAGCGGATCAGTTGATACGGATCGGTACGCAGCGTTCCAACCACGCCGGTTCCCAGCGCTGCAAGCAGTGTTTCCATTTGATGGTGGGTCAAGCCAAAGCTGGCCAGGTACGTGCGGACTTCGTTCTCGGCGCTGTGAGCGATCCAAGCCTCTCGCAAGGACTCCAGCGTCGCTCGGGGAATACGAAGTTGCCGGTGTAGTTCGGGGATGTCCTGGCGAATCAAACGATCCAGATGGGAGGCGCTGGCCGCGTGTGCCACGATCTTGCGCGCCGTACCCTCACCAATGCCAACGAATGCGGGATGCTTGGCCAGATATTGAATCAGGCCCTCGGGACTGTCGGGCAGTTCGTAACTGAGGCTGTCGACAGAGAATTGCTCACCGTATTTGGGATCATGTCTCCAGCGTCCAACCAGCGTGACCAGCTCCCCTTCGCTGGCGCAGAACGCACCACGAAAGCGGATACTTTCACCTGCCTCCGTGTGCAGGACACCTGCCGAGAACTTGGGGCTGGCAAAGTAGGTGCGGTGGACCGTACCGCGGATCGTCTCAACCATGGAGCTGCCCTCCCGCGTGCGCCAGCTGCCGCACGAACGTGCGCAGGAAAGCGTTTGTGAATGCGCGGGCGGCCTGCCGTGATCCGCACCAAAAAACGGGTACGCGCCATCGCACTCCAATGTGCGTGGCGATGCCAAGAATCGCAGCCGGGGCAACGGTGCGCAATGTTTCGACATATTGCCCACGGAGCACGGCATCGAGGTCCGCTTCCACGACGATGCTGGCGGCCTCCATGCCAGCCAGCTTGTCGAGTTCAACTGCAAACCGATCGAAGTCGTGGATCACCGTATGGACGAAATCGGCCAAGCTCTTACGTTCGACTGCCACACGGTGCTCGTAGCCTTGGACCGAGTAGTCACCCGCGTCGAGCTTGCGGCGCATCACCGGACAATCGAACGTGTATTCAGCTTGTTCTCGCGTATCGACGATGATTCGGAACGACATGCCGGCAGTACATCCATGAAGGCACAAAACGTATTAAAAAAGCCGGAGCGGGCACGGGGAGTCTGGCCCGCGGAGCGAAGTACGGACCCGGCGAAAGCCGCACTTCGCGATCCAACAGGCACGCCATCCCGCCCCGGCCGCACCCTTATCAGGGTTAGAACGGGATTTCGTCGCTCGCCGGTTGCTTGGCCGCGCCGTTGCCGGCGATGTTGATCCGTTTGTTGAAGTAGACGTTCGAGTATTCGCCGCGCGTCCGCTTGGTGACTTCGAGCGTCGTGTCCAACAGGTCACCCAGCCGGTCGTTCAGTTCGCTGAAGCGGGCCAACTCCAACCCGAGCGTCTTCAGGTCACCTTTTACGAACGGCAGCGCCGCCGGTGTGATCACGGAGTTCTTGAAGATGTGGCGGCCCTCCTGCGCCCCAGCGATCACGATCAAATCCCACTTGATCATCGGGTCGCCTTTCTGGCTGCGATCCAGCCGCACCTCGTCGATCCGCACCTGGTACTTGCCATCGGGCACTTCCTCCAGGCTGGGCGATTCGGCGGCGGCGAAGTCATCATCAAACTCGCTGAGGTCCACGGACGATGAATCGGGCATGAACGTATCCTTTTCGTGAGTGCTCATTTGCGGGGTTTCTCCACAGGGGTGCTTCCCGGCTTGGTTCGTTCGGTCGCCGCTCCGGTGCCGGGAGAATTGCCGGGGGCAGACATCGTGAAGGCCTTGACGAAGGCGTCGTAGTCGAGTGGCAGCATCTCTGGCAGACGGCCCGTGCGGTCGCCGGCTTCGTAGGTCGGATGCGGCTTGGTGCGCATGACGCGGTCAATGATCACGTTGCCCGTTGCGTCTTTTCGCGCCACCGCGTCGCAGTACAGGATCATGTCCACCAGGCCCAGGACGACGTTGCGGGCGCGATCCGGCAGGCTGGGCTGCGTCTTGGTGTATTCACCGGTCCGCGTCTCGATCGTCTTGTCCTGCGCGTGAGAGATAAGCACCAAACCGTACGGCAGGCTGGCCAATCGCGTGAGCACGCGATGCCATTCGTTCTTGACCAAGGCCCAGCCCTTGCCGTGGCCCATGTCACCTTCGTATTCGATGTTGTGCTTGCCGCAGACGTATTCGCTGCAGAATTTGAAGGCGTTGTCAGCGGTGTCGATGACGATGGTCTTGAATGGATGGTTGCCCTGAGCCACGAGTTTGCACGCCGCCAGAAAGTCCTCCCACTTGTAGGTTGGAACCTTGTAGACCTCGAGGTGGCTGAGGCCGGGCTCGCACTCGAAGAAGATGGCTTCGGGGAATCGGCTCGCGAACGTCGACTTGCCGAGCTTCGGAGCCGAGTACAAAAGGATGGTCTGCTTATCGAGTTCAGTGATCGGCTTGGTGCGCTGCTTTGGCAACGTCAAAGTCATAGGGGGTGCTCCTTAGAAGATGGGTGCGTCAGAATCTGCATTGGTGAGCTCCTCATGCGGCGGCGTGATGTCGTACAGGTTGTCAGCCACGTTCGGATTGAAGCCCGACTGGCAGTACGGCAGAAATTCACAGGGGCGCTGGTATGAAAAGCAATTGGACGTGTTCAGCAGCCACTT
>JAGQPF010000198.1 GCA_020426845.1 Planctomycetales bacterium | reverse complement strand
CGAATCACGGAGTCTGACGGTTTGAAGTCGAGAAGATTCCCGACCGAAGACTCGATTCATCGTGGCACCATCGGCAAGCGGGGTCAAGCTCGCGGAGGTGGAGAGGATGTTCGGCCACGGCCGGCGCCTTTTGGCATTCGGCTCGGAGGTGTCCCCGCGCGTGGAGCTGCCCACGGCGGTCACCAGGTAGGAATCGGGAAAAGATTCCCGCCATTGCTAGTGGCGACACAGGGCCGGGATCCGAACAAAAAGCGAGGGAACTCCGAGCAAAAAAACGCGAGCCGCTGGCGACAGCGCAAACTGTCCGTCCAGGTGGCAACCTCGAATTGGAAGGCCTCAATGCGTTGAAAGACAACGATCCCTCGCTGACGCTTCGGGATCCCTTTTGAGGTATGCCGAATTCGGGATTCCGATCCCTCGCTGACGCTTCGGGTTTCCTTTTGAGGGCCGGTGGCGTTTAGAAGGGCGCGTGAATCGCGGGCAGCTTGGGCTTGCCGGTTGGCTGATCGTCGCTTGGCTGCTTCTGTTCGGCGTCCGAGCCCGCCTTGGCGGCGCCCTCGTCCTCCGCCTTGGGCTTTGCTTCGGCGGGCGCCGGAGCGGGGGTGGGCTCCTTGCTAGCTTGGTGCTCGCTCGCTGCAGGCGTCTCCGAAAGGATCGTCTCCGTGATCGGCGCCAAGTAGGTGGTGGTGGACTGCAGGTCGTAGCCTCCGTCCAACGGGACTCGCATCGCCACTCGCCGCGAGACGTACTCGGTGGCAGTGTAGGCGACCCACTTGGGGGTCGTGACCGGCACTTGATACTTCTGGACTTCCGTGACCATCTTCATCACCCGAACCGGCACGTTGTCTTCTCGGTCCTCGTAGACAATCCGCTGTGTGGTGATCGGCACACGCCGGACGATTTCCTGTCGCTCGTATCGAGTCGTCCGAATCGGAATCCGCTGCACGCGCTGCTCGACAACCGGTTTGCGGACCGTGACGGGCACTTCGCGAACCTGCTCGACAGTCTCCATCTTGGTGACAGTGATCGGCACTTTGGTGACCACTTCCTCGGCGACGTACTGAGTGACGTTGACGGGGCGCTGCGCGGTGACCACTTCCGGCATATAGGAGGTCACGGGTTGTTGCACCGCGACCGTTTGAGGCACATAGGCGCGTTGCACGACTTGCGTGGCCGCGCGAGTCTGCACGGGGTTCCAGAAGAAGCCACCGCGTTGCCAATAGGTTTGACCCGTGGCAGGGTCGACCGCAAAGCCGCCTTGTTGCCAGTTGAGTCGGTTGCGGTAGGCGCCCGGAATATCGACGACTTGATCGACAGCCTGCGAGGTCTGGACCATTTGCGTCTGCATTTGCGTCACGGGCCGGTAGGCCGTGTACTGGTAATCCTGCATGACCGTGGAGGTGACGGGACGTTGCACCGTGTAACGTTGCTCACGCTCCTCGACCTGCACGATGGGCCGCTGCACAAAGTAGCGTTCCTGGCGCACGGAGGTTTCGTCGACATAGCGAACCACGTTATGCACGCGCTCCTCGACTCGCTCGTCGACCACCGGTCGCAGAACGGTGACCGTTTCCTGTCGCTCACTGGTCTCGGTGACCGGCTTGGCGACGCGGACTCGCCGCGTTCGCATTTCGGTCTCCCAAACCGGGCGCTGCACCGTGCGTTCGCGCTCCTCGACAACCGTCTCGTACTCCAGGCGATAACGCGTCACCTGCCGCGGCTCCTGGACCACGCGATAGACGATTTG
Source organism: Planctomycetales bacterium (assembly GCA_020426845.1). Taxonomy (GTDB): domain Bacteria; phylum Planctomycetota; class Planctomycetia; order Pirellulales; family Pirellulaceae; genus JAGQPF01. The sequence goes on along the minus strand of JAGQPF010000198.1, from coordinate 30,381 downwards.
CTCGGTCGAGCAACAGATTTGGGCCTGTCCGAGGCTGGGCAGAGCCAGCACCGCCCCGAGGGCGAACAGGCGAATGGCGTGAAATGCGTGGGGATGCATGGCTACGTTCCTGCTCAAAGGATTCACTTGCACATCATGCCATCCCGGGCAGAATTCAGGCCCCCTCCACGAGCCTAGCGGTCATCTCAACACCCATTGGACCTGCGACGCACATCTCGCTGTCCGATGGATGCGGCTTCCTCGGTGACACGGCACTGTCAGTCCAAACTCGGATTGGAGGCCGGCCGCCGACACAACCGCATACAGTTGAGTTTGGCTAATAATCGCTCCAACGGCAAATGGATCAAGCTCCAGGTTTTCTCGCCGAATTGGAACAATTGCTGGCCCTCTAAGTAGTTAGACGCAATAAAAAAGTTTTAAGTTCATTCCAACTTTTGCCGACGACTTCTTTCCCCTGCTTGCCCAGCTTCGCCGACCCGCATGTCCTTGTCGGACCATCTTGCGCAATCGATATAACCGGACGGTGCGTGTGGTTGTCGCTTCTGCACTTCGACAAGCCGCTGCTTGCAGGCTGGCAGCCTGCACTACGACGGCAAGCCGCTGCTTGCAGGCTGGCAGCCTGCACTACGACGACAAGCCGCTGCTTGCAGGCTGGCAGCCTGCACTACGACAAGCTCGTCAACCAGTTAGCGCGCCAAATTCCAATGCGCTTGGGTGTACTGCTGCTCGACCAATTGGCGGACCATCGCCTCGGGCAAACTTTCCACCTGACCCTCCACCTGCCAAACCTCTTTCAGAGCGCGGGTCAGCTCGAGCGGATCGGCGGACAAGTTGGCCACAAACTCGTCGTGCGAGCGGCCGGCGCGGTACTGAGGTTGTCGTGGCGCGAAGTCGAGGCAGTTGACGATCAGCTCGAGCGGGAAGTCGTAGAGGATCGTGCCGTGATAGAGAAAGCTGTCGCGTTTGCACCGCAAGCTGTTGCCGCTGAATTTGCGCTGCTGAGGTCCGACGGCGAGGTCGCTAATGCCCGCCACCGTGACATCGGCGGAGAAACGTCGCGCCGCTTGTGCCACGCGAGACATCACGTATTCGTGTGCCCGATTGATCATCCGCAGGTTGGGGCGGCGGTCGTGCCGCAGAATCACGGCATACATCAAGCAGCCCGGCCCGGCGACCACGGCCGCGCCGCCGCTGCAGCGACGGAGCACCGCGATGCCATGGCGACGGCAGTAGTCCAGACGCACCTCCTCCGCGATCTTCGAACTGCGACCGATCACCACCATCGTTCGCGGCGCCTCCCAGACTCGCAGCAGCTCGTCCTGCTCACCCGCTTCCACGCGCTCGAGCAACGCCTCATCGAGCGCGAGATTCTCTTCGGGAGTGGGCAGAGTGAGCTCGAGGAATTGCATGCGGGTGAAAGCCGGCGGGATGGGAAGTGCGGCAGATTGTCTCGGGGCCGATCGTGGCACAGGCTGCCAGCCTGTGCTTGTTGTGGCCTTGGCCGCAGCTTGCTGGCTTGCAGCCCGCAATACCGGACGGTCAATCTTGAGTTTTCGGGTTGGCAGGGCCGCTAAGACGCGGTTGATCGCGAGCTTGGGCGGCGTCCGACCCGCCACCGTTTCCAACCGGATGCTAGGCGAGCCCGGCTTGGGCGGTTGCGCGGCGAGCCTTTCCAAGTCGTGGCTCCGCTTTTAAACTTTACAGACTTCGCCAGCTTTGCCGAAGGGGCCGCCCACCTCGAACTCCTGTGCTCCGGCAACGGTCGCCTCACGCTTTGTCGTTCGTCTCGGTTTCGAACGGCGCCACCCTTTGACATTGAGACTGCTGCCCGTGGAATCGACTCCCGCCGACTCACCTCAGCCGAAACCTGCCCGCGACCCGGGACTGCCGCCCGTGGAGCCGCCTACCGCGGGATTTCTGCTGCAGCTGTTTCTAATTCCGATGGTCATCGTTTCGATCATCGTGCTCGTGTGGTTCGCCTTCAGCTGGCTTGCCCACCAGGGCGTCGATCCCCACGATTTGGCCCGCAGCCTGAAGTCGCGCAACGACGCCAGTTGGCAGAAGGCGTACAACCTTTCGAACATGCTGCGGGACAGCAAGAATGCGGAGCTGAAGCGCGACCGCGAGCTGGCCCGCGAGCTGATCGATGTGCTGGAGGCCGAGTTGGGGGTGAAGCTGGGCGAGGGGGATGCGTCCCAAGATAGCTCGGCACGAGACTACCAAACCGACGCTCGTGTGCGGCTGCGCGAGTTCCTTTGTCGTTCGCTTGGCGAATTCGAGCTGACCGACGTTGCGCCGACGCTCGTCAAGGCGTTGCAGCAAGAGCAGTCTCCACTGGATCTCCCGGTGCGACGCCGAGCTGCCGAGGCATTGGCGGTGCTGGCGGGCAGCGTGGACCTTGCCCAAGACGGCGAGGTGGTCGAGGGGCTGATCGAGGCCTCGCGCGATCGCTCCGCGAACCCCGAGGAGAAGCTGTTGCGTGGCGAGCTGCGGTCGGCAGCCGCCTTTGCGCTGGGCATGGTCGGCAGCCCGGCGGCGCTGGATCAGCTGGAAATCATGTTGACCGACGTGTATGCCAACGCGCGTTTCAACGCTGCGACCGGCCTGGCTCGACAGGGCGATGCTCGCTGTGTCGACACGCTGGTCGCGATGCTCGACCCCGACAACGCCGAGGCCGTCGCCGACGAGGAGTCGGAGGAGGGCCAGCGATTCAAGCGAGCCGAGTTGCTTGGCAACGGGATCAAGTCTGTTCGCAAGTACCTGCAAGCCAGCCCCGAGGCCGACATGACCTCGCTCCGGGCCGCACTGCAGAAACTGGCTGACGCGAATCTGTCACGTGATGTCACGATGGCGGCCAAGGAGACCGTCATGCTTATCCAGCAGCGAGACTAACTGTGTTGAAAAACGCTCCACCGGCAATCGGAACCATTGTGAGGGAAAGGTTCCGACTGCCGCATGAGTGGACCGTCAAGCCTTGGTCTGGGGCATAGGCGTTTCCAACCGCCAACCGCCTGCCGACCTACATCCCGAGTTCGGCGAGATGGCGTTCGGCGTCCAATGCCGCCATGCAGCCGGTGCCCGCCGAAGTGATGGCCTGGCGATAGTACTCGTCCGCCACATCGCCCGCGGCATACACGCCCTCGACGCTGGTGTAGGTGCGGAACGGCGTGGTCAACTTCACGTAGCCCTTTTTGTTCGTTTCGATCTGCCCGTTGAGGAAGGCCGTGTTCGGCGTGTGGCCGATAGCGACGAACATGCCGTTGGCCTCGACATCGTGAGTCGTGTCATCCACGGTGGACTTCAGGCGCAGCCCGGTCATGCCGTTCTGGTCATCACCCAGCACCTCGTCGACAACGGAGTTCCAGAGAATTTCGATCTTCTCATTGTCCTCCGCCCGCTGTGCCATGATCTTCGAGGCGCGGAGCTCGTCGCGTCGATGCACCAGATACACCTTGGACGCGAACTTGGTCAGGTAAGTCGCCTCCTCCACCGCCGAGTCGCCACCGCCAATGACGGCGACGGGATGGTTGGCAAACCGCGGCAGCGCGGCGTCGCAAACGGCGCAGGCACTGACGCCGCGATTCTTGAACGCCGCCTCGGAGGGCAACCCGAGGTAGTTGGCGCTGGCCCCGGTGGCGATGATCACGGTGTGAGCTTCCACTGTCTGGGTGCTCGTTGTCAACTTGAATGGCTTGCCGCCAAAGTCGACGGAGGTGATGTCCTCGGCGACAATGCGGGTGCCAAAGTTCTCGGCTTGCTGGCGCATCAAGAACATCAGCTCGGGGCCCGTGACGGCATGCCGCTTCTCCTCCATCATCAGCATCGATTGGCGGGATGCGTCGAGGGCCGACGAAAGGTACGGTTTCAAGTCGCCGGCGGGAAAACCGGGGTAGTTTTCCACTTCGGTGGTGAGCGACAACTGTCCGAGCGGGGGGCGCCCGTTGTCAAAGTGCTCTTGGAGCATGGCGCCTTCAAACAGCAACGGCTTGAGATTGGCGCGGGCCGCGTAGATGGCGGCCGCCCATCCGGCGGGGCCGCTGCCGATGATCACCACATGTTCGGGCACGGTACGATCCTTCACTAAAGTGAGCAAAATACGGAAAGCGGGGTATTATAGCGCGTTGCGGTCGCTGGTGGGTAGCTCCTCGGCAATGCTACAATGCGAGTTTGCCCTCCACCTCGCCCGCCGCCGACCATCCGTGGTTGCCGGGCGGTTGTTTGCCACGCGGATGTTTCCTCCCCTTTCGCAACTGTCATGAGCACACTGCTGGTCGCCATCGGCGCGTTTTTCGGGTTCATCGTGGCCTACCATACCTATGGCCGCTGGCTATCGCGTCGGATTTTTAACCTCGACGCCCACGCGGTCACGCCCAGTCACGAACTGATGGACGGCGTGGAGTATGTGCCGACCAAGCGGGAGGTGATTTTCGGGCATCACTTCACGAGCATCGCGGGCACCGGCCCGATCGTCGGTCCGGCGATCGCGGTGTTCTGGGGCTGGCTGCCGGCGTTGCTCTGGGTGGTGCTGGGCTCGATCTTCATTGGCGCCGTGCACGACTTTGGTGCCCTGGTCGTCTCGCTGCGCAATCGTGGTCAGACGGTGGGCGAGGTCGCGGGCCGATTGATCAGTCCCCGGGCGAAGGTGTTGTTCCTGGTGGTGCTCGCGGTTGCGCTGACCATTGTGCTCGCCATCTTTGGACTGGTGATTGCGGTGATCTTCGCGCTGTACCCCGAGTCGGTGTTGTCGGTGTGGATCGAGATTCCGGTCGCGATTGCGGTGGGCTACTACGTAAATAAGCGCGGCGGCGGTTTGGTGCTCCCGTCCGTTCTGGCGCTGGTGGTGATGTACGGCGCCTTGTGGCTCGGTGTTTACTTCGTTCCGATCGACCTCGCCGGACTGTTGGGCGTTCCGGTCAACGGAGCTGGCGGCGAATTGGTCAATGCAGTGACGCTTTGGACCGTGGCGTTGATGGCTTACTGCTTTGTCGCCTCGGTGCTGCCGGTCTGGGTGTTGCTGCAACCTCGCGACTTCATCAACAGTCATCAATTGTTGTTGGCGTTGGTGCTTTTGGTGGGAGGCCTTTGCGGCGCTGCGCTGTGGTCGGGCGCTCCTTCATTGATTGCCAGCGCTCCGGCGATTGCCAGCGAGATTCCCCCGGACGCCCCGCCGATCTTCCCGTTTCTGTTCATCACGATCGCCTGCGGCGCCGTCAGCGGCTTCCACTGCCTGGTCAGTTCGGGAACCTCCAGCAAACAAATCGCCACGGAGACGGACGCCCACTATGTGGGCTACGGCGCCATGTTGCTTGAAGGCGCTCTGGCGGTGCTGGTGATCCTGGCCTGTTGTGCCGGCGTCGGCATGGGCGCATGGAACAAGCAGGGCTCGGAGTACGTCGCAGTGACCTCGGCCAGCGGCGAGCAGCTGGTGGGGCAGGCGGCGTGGCGGCACTACTATCAAGTGAACATCAACGGCGACAACGGCGGGTGGGTCCGCCACAGCCTGGGGAAAAAGGTCCGTGCCTTCATCGAGGGCGGCGCCAACTTTATCACCACCATCGGCATGCCGTTGAAGCTGGCGGTGGGAGTGATGGCGGTGCTGGTCGCGAGCTTTGCGGCCACCACTCTCGACACGGCGACTCGCCTGCAGAGATATGTGCTGCAGGAGTTGGCGGAGACCGCCAACCTGCCCACCAACAAGTATCTGGCCACGGGTGTCGCCGTCGGTGTCGGCACGGTGCTGGCCTGCTCGGGCAAACAGCCCGGCGCGGGCGGCATGATGCTTTGGCCGCTGTTCGGCGCCACGAATCAGCTGCTCGCCGGACTCGCCTTCATGGTCACCGTGTTCTATCTGTGGCGGCGCGGCAAGCCGATTGCGTTTGCCGCGGTGCCGATGGTGCTCATGTTGATCATGCCGGCCTGGGCGATGAGCTGGAATGTGTTCTATGACTGGCTGCCGAATCAGAAGCACCATCTTGTGTTGTTCGGCGTCGGCATTTTGGCCCTGCAAGCTTGGATGATTGTCGAAGGGGTGTTAGTGTGGCGAAACGCGAAGGGCAAGCTGGAGCCCCAGCTGCCGCCGCTGCATCCCGCGCCTCAGCGCGCCCTGCCATAAGAACGACTGGCGGGCTCCCGCAGCCTGCTCACGGCCGGCTGCGTCCGACCGACTCCGACCCACATCTACAAAGGGCTCTCCCATGCGACGCTCGCAATGGCTGACGATTGGATTTGCTTCGTTGATGCTTGCCCTCGGCTCGCTCTCCGCGCCTGTCGCGCAGGAGCAGGACGCGCCTGTCCAGGTTCAAGTCGATGCCTCGCAGGTCCAGGCGATCTACGCCAACTTTTCGCGAGTGACCGGGACGACCGAGGAAGTGATCATTGACTTCGGGCTGAACACCCAGCCTCAGGGTGTGCCCCGCGAGCCGATTCGCCTGGACGCTCGGATGGTCTTCAACTTCTACACCGCCAAGCGGCTGCTGGCGGCGCTGCAAGTGACAATTCAACGTCACGAGCAGGCGTTCGGCCCGATTGAGGTGGATGTGCGCAAGCGGCTGCTGAAGCCGACGTAAGACTTGCCTCAACGTCGCTTGGCCGGCAACACCGATCGTGGGAGCGAAGGTCGCGCGAGCTTCCTGTCATCCCTCGCTCTTATGCTTCGGGTTTCCTTCTCGAGATTCGCGCGAATTCGCTGTTCATCCCTCGCTGACGCTTCGGGTTTCCTTCTCGAGATTCGCGCGAATTCGCTGTTCATCCCTCGCTGACGCTTCGGGTTTCCTTCTCGAGATTCCCATGAAGGCTGAAGGCCACTCCGGGTACGGCTTGCCCCTATTAGGTAGTTTGCGTATTCCCCGGCAGTCGGCGGCCGCGCACCAATTCGCCGTGATCCACCGACATTCGCTCCGCTTTGGTTGACGGAGCACTTCTCTTAAGTTTAGATTCAATTTGCCCTCCCTCACCGTTCGTGGAACTGCGCGATCGGTGTCCCCCCACCTTCCCAGAGAATTAGCTTCATGAAACGAATGACCCGTTGTTTGTCGGCGTTGTTGGCGCTCACCCTGTTTTGCTCCGCTGCCACAGCCAAAGAAGATGAAAAGGCTGAAAAGGCGCCCGCTGCGCTCAACTTCAAGATGAAATCGCTCGACGGCAAAGACGTGGAGCTTAGCAAGTACCGGGGCAAGGTGTTGCTGGTGGTCAACGTTGCCAGCGAGTGCGGTTTGACGCCTCATTACGCCGGTTTGCAGAAGTTGCATGACCAATATGCGGAGCAGGGCCTGACGGTGATGGGCTTCCCCTGCAATCAGTTCGGCGGCCAGGAGCCGGGCACCGCGAAAGAGATTTCGGAATTCTGCACCACCGAGTACGGGATCAAATTCCCGATGTTCGCCAAGGTGGAGGTGAACGGGGACAACGCCTGTGACCTTTACAAACACTTGACGGGTCTCGATGCGAAGCCAAAGGGCGCCGGCAAGGTGCAGTGGAACTTCGAGAAGTTCGTGATTGGCCGCAATGGCGAGGTGGTCGCCCGTTTTGCCCCTCGCACCAAGCCGGACGATCCCCAGTTGCTGGCTGTCATTAAGGCAGAGCTCGAGAAGAAGTAGGGGTTTCCACGCTACAGAAGATCAGCGGGACCTGAGCGTTGAACGAACCGGACGGCTGGGAGCAGATCGACCGCGTCTGCGATGAATTCGAGGCGAACTGGTCGGAGGGCCAGGCGCCTCGAATTGAACGCTACCTTGAACGCGTCGCGGAGCCGCTGCGACGCGACCTCACGGTGGAGCTGTTGCTCGTCGAACTCGAGAGCATCGCGCGCGAGGGGCGACAGCCCGAACGTGACAATTACTTGTCACGTCTGCCGGCCGATCTGGTCGAGGACGCGTTTTCCCGAATGGCCGCCCATCGGGGCGACGCGGATCCGCTCCTGCTGGAGGCGTTGAAGTCCTGCGCACCCCTGCAAGGCCTGCGCGGCAAGTGTCTGCGCCAAATGGCAACGCGGCTCAAGGTGCGAGAATTCGCCCCCAATGAACTGCTCATTCGCGAAGGCGAGACATCCCAAGGGCTGTTCGTCTTGCTGGAAGGGGTGGTGGAGATCCGCGGTGGCGAGTCGCGGTTGATTGATCGCAGCGGCGCCGGCGCCGTGCTGGGCGAAATATCGCTGCTGACCGGAGCCAAGTGCACGGCGAATGTCATCGCCGTGGAGCCGGTGCGAGCGCTGCTGCTCTCAACCATCGACTATCAGACGCTGTGCCACGACCATAGTGAGCTCGAAGTTGTGCTGGGCGAGCTCGTGGGCGATCGGCTCGGCAGCCGCGACTGGGATGCGCTGTGCGGAAAGGAGCTGCATCGCTGCCAAGTGTTGCGCTGCCTGCGTCGCGGCGGGATGGGGGTCGTCTACGAGGCGGCGCATCCCGACCATGATTCGCACATTGCGCTCAAAATGCTCAGGCACAGCCTGATCCACGACGAGGCCGCAGTGCGCCGATTTCAGCAGGAAGGCCAGTTGCTGAAGAGCCTTACCCACCCCAACATCGTTTCCGTCTACGATCTGTTCGTCGAGTACCGCACCGTGTTCCTCGCCATGGAGCTCTGCGATGGCGACGACCTCGGCAGCATCCTGACGCAACGCAAGGGCGGACTCGACGAGTCCATTGTGCGGCGAGTGATGGGGCAGCTGGCCAACGGCCTGCGGCATGCCCAAGTTCAACGCATTGTGCACTTGGACCTGAAGCCGTCCAACGTTCTCGTCAATCGAGACGGCACGGCCAAGCTCTGCGACTTCGGGCTCTGTCGCATGCTCGACGCCGATTGTGGCGAGAGCGTCTCGCTGGCGGGCACGCCGCGCTACATGGCCCCCGAGCAATTGTCGGCGATGGACGTCGGCCCGGAGTGCGATTGGTACAGTTTTGGTTGCGTCGCCTACGAAATGATTTGCGGCAAGCCGCTGTTCGAAGTCACCGACCTCTTGGAGCTGGCCCATCGCAAAGTCAGGTGGCAGCCGCCGGAAGATTGGTCGTTGCCGGTGAGCGACGAACTGGTGTCCGTGCTGCGCTGCGTCCTCCAGCCGCTGCCGGAGCATCGCGATCTGGACCTGAATCGAGTTGCGTCGTGGGCCGGCCCCGTGCCTGAATTGGTCGAGAACTAGGTGTCGCTGTGCTGTCCCCGAGACTACGGTGAGGAAGGCCTTCAGCCTTCGATGAGGCCAACCGGCCAACGAGGCCGCGTTACCCCGCGTAACCCGGGGCGTCGCTGCGCTCTGCCCCAGGCTTTGTTGAAGGCCTTCAGCCTTCCATGTGAGTCCTTAACGACCCACCCAGGGCGTTGCCCCGGGCTTTTGATGAAGGCCTTCAGCCTTCGAAGGGCGTCGCTGCGCTGTTCCCTCGGAGGAAGGCTTTGGCCTTTGAGGAAGTCACCGTTCGGACTTTTCAAGAGGCTGTCGGGCTGTGACAACAAAATGCCAGTTGGGTGTGGATCGCGGGGCTGTTAACCTAGAGTGGAACAACTTGCTCCGTACCCCTTGAGCGCCTGTCTCCACCATGCAACTTTCCCGCCGATCGACTTTCCCCTTCGCTCGTCTCGCCTTGAGCCCTGTTTGGCTGTTGGTGCTGTCTTGGCTGTCCGTCCCGTTGGCCCTTGGCGCCGAGGCGGGGCCGCCCAACGTGGTGATGATCATCTCGGATGACCAAGCCTGGACGGACTATGGATTTATGGGGCATCCCCACATTCAGACGCCTCGGCTGGACCAGTTGGCGCGAGAAAGTCTGACCTTTGCTCGCGGCTATGTGCCCGACAGTTTGTGCCGGCCGTCGTTGGCCACCATGATCACCGGCTTGTACCCGCATCAACATCGAATCGTCGGCAACGATCCCCCGTTTCCCGAGTCGGTGATGAACTTGCCGCCCGCTGGGCGCCGGGGGAGCCCGGAGTATCTCAAGAACCGCATTGCGTATCTGGATCACATCACCAAAGCGCCCACGTTGCCGCGTCTGCTCGGCGAGGCGGGCTATCGGAGCCATCAGTCAGGCAAGTGGTGGGAGGGGTCTTATCAACGGGGCGGCTTCACGCACGGCATGACTCACGGCGATCGGACGCGCGGTGGCCGACATGGAGACTTGGGGTTGAAGATCGGTCGCGAGGGCATGGCGCCTGTTCATGATTTCATCGACGAGTGCCAGCGAGACAAGAAGCCGTTCTTCATCTGGTATGCCCCCTTCTTGCCTCATACTCCTCACACGCCGCCCGAGCGGCTGTTGAACAAATACCGCGACAAGACCGATTCGTTGCCGATCGCCAAGTACTGGGCGATGTGCGAGTGGTTCGACGAGACGTGCGGACAGCTGTTGGATCACCTCGAGCAGCGTGGCTTGTCCGAAAACACGATCGTCCTGTACGTTTGCGACAACGGCTGGATTAACGATCCTCAGGCCAGTCGCTACGCGCCACGCTCGAAACGCAGCCAGTATGAGGGCGGAATTCGCACGCCGATCATGGTGCGCTGGCCTGGCAAGGTGAAGCCGCAACACGACACCACTACGCTCGCCAGCAGCATCGACTTGGCGCCAACGGTGTTGGCTGCCTGTGGAGTGAAGGCCCCGGAGGGCTTGCCGGGCGTCAATCTGCTCGATGCCTCCGCGCGTTCTGCGCGAAAGGCGCTCTACGGCGAGATTCTCGAGCACGACATCCAACACATGACGGATCCCGAGCCGAGCCTGCGTTTCCGCTGGATCATTCGCGACCAGTGGAAGCTGATCGTGCCCCATCCGGCGCGAGAGCCGAAGGCCGCCGTGGAGCTGTTCGACGTCTTGGCCGATCCAACCGAACAAAACGAGCTTGCGGCCAAGCACCCCGACGTCGTCGCGAAACTGCGCGATGAACTCGACCAGTGGTGGAAACCGTAATCCCACCTCAACTCGCTCCCCCGTTCGCTATTGTGACCCTTCCTCGGAACAACGATACTAAGTTGCCGTGGAAAAACGGCTGCTAAATAGAAGCGATACTGACGCGCCGAACCTTCCTTTTCGGCGCCTCGGGCCGATCACCTCACCGGGATCCTCCTGCTTTGCCCACCTTGGATCCCGACGGAAACCTGGAGTCGACGATCAATGCGACGGCTTGATATTGCGCGGCGCGCAACCCATCAGCCTGTTGGAGAACACGCCAGCAGTAGATGTTGGTTCGAATGCCGGATCAGGTGTTTTTCAGCGGCCTCCCATCTTCTGCTTCTCGCTCTCGCCGCGTTTTGCCCCCTGCTGCCCGCCGTCTTATTGGCCGAGACAGCCGAGGCCGACCTGGAGTACTTCGAGCGGAGCGTGCGGCCGCTGCTGCACAAGCACTGTTACGAGTGCCATTCGGCGGAGTCCAAGACGCTGCAGGGCGGCCTGATGCTCGATTCGCGCGAGGCGCTGCTGCGCGGAGGCGATTCGGGGCCGGCATTGGTGGCGGGCAAGCCCGACGAGAGCTTGCTGGTCACGGTGCTCCATTACAACAACGACGACATTCAAATGCCGCCTCGGGGCAAGCTGTCCACGAGCGAGATCGCCGCGATCACCGAGTGGGTCCGCCGCGGCGCGCCGTTGCCCGACCACGGCGCCTCCGACACCGCTCCGCGAGCGGTGGACATCGAAGCTGGCAGGCGGTTTTGGTCCTTTCAACCGCTCGGGCACTACGAACCGCCTCAAGATGACACGGGTTGGTCAGCCAATCGGGTCGATCGGTTCGTGCTGGCTGCGATGCGCGAGCAAGGGCTAAGTCCGTCTCCCGAGGCGGACCGCCGGACGTTGATCCGCCGGCTCGCGTTCGATCTCACGGGTCTGCCGCCCACGCCGGAGGAAGTCCGCGAGTTCGTGGCGGACGACTCGCCGCAGGCACTGGAGCGGCTCGTCCAACGGCTGCTCGACTCGCCCGCCTACGGCGAACGCTGGGGCCGGCAGTGGCTGGATCTGGCGCGCTACACCGACGCGACCGCCTCGTGGCTGAACGGCACTGGGCAGGCGCATCTCTATCGCGATTGGGTTGTGCAGGCGTTGAATGACGACTTGCCGTATGACGAGTTCGTCCGCCGCCAGTTGGCGACCGACTGCCTGGAGCACACGGGGCCCGGCGACTTGCCGGCGCTGGGCTTCCTGGGGCTCAGCCCCACGTATTGGAAAGAGCTGAAGTTGCCGGCGGAGATCATCAAGGTCATCGTCGCCGACGAGTGGGAGGAACGCGTGGACGTGGTCTCCCGCACCTTCCTGGGGCTGACGGTCGCTTGTGCGCGGTGCCACGATCACAAGTTCGACCCGATTACGACTCGTGATTACTACGCGCTGGCGGGCGTGTTTGCCAGCACTCGCATGTCGGAAAAGCCGCTGATTCCAGCCTCCGCTTACGAGCCCGCTCGGCTGGCGCGCGTGGAGGTCGAGCGTCTCGCCGCACAGTTGGCGACGCTGAAAAAGCAGGCGCCGAAAGCGACTCCGCCGGCGAAGCTCGATCCGGCGATGCCGCTGCCGCCGCTGGAGGAGGATCCGGCTCGCGCGCTGGCGGCGCAGCAGGCCGTGCACGCGGAGCGTGTGGCGGGCTTGGAGGCGAAGATCGCCGAGTTGAAAAAGACCGAGCACTATGACGCGCCGCTGGCACATGTCGTCATGGACGAATCGCTGTATGTAGTTCGCGCCGGCGAGACGATGGATTCCGGCACGAAGCTCGAGTATCGCTCGGGCGCGCGCGACCTGCCGCTGTTCATTCGCGGCAATCCGAATCGCACCGGCGAGGTCATCCCGCGCCGCTATCTCGAGGTGCTCTCGGCGCCCGAGGCGGAGGGGTTTCGTCACGGCAGCGGACGCCTGGAGCTTGCCGAAGCGATCACTCGACAGTCGGCGCCGCTGGCCGCGCGCGTGATCGTCAATCGAATCTGGCTGGGGCATTTTGGACGCGGGTTGGTGGAGACGCCCAGCAACTTCGGACAGCTCGGCGCTAGGCCCTCGCATCCGCAATTGCTCGACGATCTGGCCGAGCGATTGATCGCCAATGGCTGGTCGCTGAAGTGGCTGCATCGCGAGTTGGTGTTGTCGTCAACGTACCGGCAGTCCAGCGCTGGGCGGGCCGAGGGACTCAAGACGGATCCGGACAATCGCTGGCTGTGGCGGATGAATCGCCGCCGGCTGGACTTCGAGTCGTGGCGCGACTCGATGTTGCAGGCAAGCGGCGAGTTGGACCGCGCCCTGGGCGGCGCCGCGACGAAAGTCGACGACCCAGCCAACGTGCGGCGAACTCTTTACTCCGCCGTGCATCGTCGCGAGATGCCGCAGATGCTGCAGATCCACGACTTTCCGGCGCCGATTGCCCACAGCCCGATGCGAGTGGCAACGACGACGCCGTTGCAGGGGCTGTATGTGTTGAACAGCGAGTTCGTCGGACAGCGCGCGCGGAAGCTGCCGCTGCGCGTGTTGGCCGAGCAACCTGGCGAGCAACCGGCCGAAGAGCTGCCCGCCGCGATTGACCGCCTCTATCACGTGCTGTATCAGCGCGGCGCAACGGCGGCAGAGCAGCAGTTGGCTCGCGATTATCTCGGAGCGGACGCGAGCGATCCGCAGAGCAAAGCGTGGCGCCAATACGCGCAGGCCCTGTTGGGCAGCAACGAGTTCTTGTTTGTCGATTAGGGCGTCAAAAGACGGGAGAGTTGCCATGCGTTCTGACAGTCCTTTGACACTCCATGGCCCGGCGGCTCCGCTGCTGGATCGGCGCCAGTGGCTTGGCGGCGGCCTGGGGATGCTGGGCGCCGCCACGATGCTGGCCGGCGCGGCGCCGGGGGCGGATGGCTCGGGTGGCACGCACTTCGCGCCGCGGGCCAAGCGAGTGATCCATCTGTTTATGAACGGCGGCCCGTTCCAGGCCGACCTGTTCGATCCCAAGCCGGCGCTGACCAAATATGCGGGTCAAAAGCCGGCCGGGGCGAATCTGGTCACCGAGCGTCCGACGGGCGGACTGCTTCCCTCCCCGTTCAAGTATCGCCCCTGCGGCCAAAGCGGCGTGCCTGTCAGCGAGCTGTTGCCGGGAGTGGCCAAGCACATCGACGACATCTGCGTGCTTCGTTCGATGCATGCGGACAACCCCAATCACGGGCCGGCGCTGCTGCAGATGAACAACGGCACCATTCTGCCCACGCGGCCGAGCATGGGCGCCTGGTTCCTGTATGGACTGGGGACGGAGAACGCCGACCTGCCGGGCTATCTGGTGCTCTGCCCCGGGCGTCCCGTGCGGTTCTCGATTCTCTGGAACAGCGCCTTCCTGCCTTCCGCGTATCAGGGCACCTATATCAACCATTCGCAATCCGACGTGAGCCAACTGGTGCCCTACTTGCGAAACGCCGAGTGGAGCCGCGAGGAGCAACGCCGGCAGCTCGACCTGATGCAACGATTGAACGCCGAGCATCGCCGAGATCGCTCGGAGGAGGCGGCGCTTGAGGCGCGGATGGCGTCCATGGAGACCGCCTTTCGCATGCAGTTCCAGGCCAGCGAGGCGTTTGACCTCACTCGCGAAACTGCGGCCACTCGCGAAGCGTACGGCGCCGGGCACTTTGCCAACGGCTGCCTGCTGGCGAGGCGAATGGTCGAGCGAGGCGTGCGATTCGTGCAGGTGTATTACGGCAACGGCCAGCCCTGGGACACGCACGCGGGCCACAACGAAAAAGTCCCGTCGCTCTGCCGCAGCATCGACCAGCCGATCGACGCGCTGCTCGGCGACCTCAAGCGATTGGGGCTGCTCGACGACACCCTGGTGATTTGGGGCGGCGAGTTCGGACGAACGCCCACGTCCGAGAACGGCAACGGCCGCGATCACAACCATCACGGCTTCACGATGTGGATGGCCGGCGGCGGAGTCCGCGGCGGCATGACGTATGGCGAGACCGATGAGTTTGGCTTCCGCGCCGAAGTCGATAAGATGCATGTGCATGACATGCACGCCACCGTGCTGCATCTGTTGGGCCTCGATCACGAGCGGCTGACCTACCGCTATGCCGGCCGGGACTATCGACTTACGGATGTGCACGGGCGAGTCGTCCACGACATCATCGCTTAGTTCGCTCCTCATCGCTCAGTTCGACCCTCATCCCATTTGGATCACTATGACGTTGAACTTTCAGCAGGTTGCCAGAATGCCGTTGAAGAATCGACCGACTGCCGCCACCTGCGTGCTGGCGCTTGCCGCAACGTTGTTGATGGGCGGCACACGCTTGGCGTGGGGGCAGGATACTCCCGACGTCGCGGCCGAGCTCGCGCCGTCGACTCCCGAGCCGCTGACGACTTACAAGGGTCGCACCATCGCTCAGACGATGCATTACCGCGGCGCCGAGTGGCTGATCCGCGAGAATCGCGAGAGCGAGGAGCGCTGCTCCGTGATGCTCGCCAATCTCGGCATCAAGCCCGGCATGACGATCTGCGACATGGGCTGTGGCAACGGCTTCTATTCGCTGCAGATGGCCAAAATGGTTGGCCCGACCGGCCGAGTTCTGGCCGTCGACGTGCAGCCACAGATGCTGTACATGTTGCGGGAGCGAATGGAGAAGGCCGGGATTGAGAACATCACCCCGATCCTGGGCTCGTTCCACAACCCTCGCTTGCCCGTGAACCTCGTGGACCTCGTGTTGATGGTCGACGTGTATCACGAGTTCTCGCATCCCGAGCAGATGCTCGCGGGGATCCGCGACAGCCTCAAGCCCGACGGCCGGATCGCCTTGTTGGAGTACCGCGAGGAGGACCCGAAGGTGCCGATCAAGCCCCTGCACAAAATGAGCAAGCGGCAGATCATGCTCGAGTACGAGCCGAACGGTTTCGAGCTGGTGAGCGAATTCGAAAAGCTCCCCTGGCAGCACATGATGTTCTTCGGCAAGAAGCCTGCCGCCCGCTCCGGCAACACCGAGTAGCTCGCCTCGGCGTGCCACATGCCAGCCATGGTCGCGGCACAGGCTGCCAGCCTGTGATGAGCTGTGATGATTGTCGTGGCACAGGCTGCCAGCCTGTGGTGATTGTCGTGGCACAGGCTGCCAGCCTGTGATGATCTGCGGTGTTTGTCGTGGCACAGGCTGCCCAAGGCCTTGGCGCCGCGTCTGCGCGTCCACCGCTCCGGCTCCGCGAAAAATCTTCGTCGGCGCCGAAACTTTCGTCTTTGCCAGCGGTTTCATGTTTTCGGCCGCCGACCAATTCCGGTCGCTGCGGCCTCAAGTCTCTGATGACGTTGCTTGCTCGCCGGATCGCGAGTGGGCCAAAATCTCGCCGGAGTTTCCTCATGCGTTGCCGTTGCCGGATAATTCTTACGCTGTTGCTGGCCATCGCCACTGTCGCGGTTGCTCAAGACTCGGCGCCGGTTGAGGCGCCGTCCAAGGCCCTGGCCGATGCTCGCGAGACAGACCGTCTGCTGCAGACGGAGCTGGCCTTGAACTCTCGGGACCTGGCCCCGCGCACCGACGATGTCGCCTTTCTGCGACGGGTGTTTCTGGACATCGTGGGCGTTCCGCCCACACCCGAGGACGTGTTGGCGTTTTCGTTCGACACGAGCGAGGACAAGCGGGCGCGGGTGATTGACCGTCTGTTGGACGATCCTCGCTACGGTCGCAATTGGGCACGCTATTGGCGGGATGTGATCCTCTATCGCCGCACGGAGGAGCGGGCCGGGATTGCCGCCACGGCAATGGCCCAGTATCTCACCGAGCAGCTCAACGCAAACACACCTTGGAACGAGCTGGCCGCGAGCTTTGTCACGGCCACCGGCGACGTCCGGGAGAACGGGGCCGCGGGCTTGATCATGGCGCAAGGCGGGCGGCCGGAAGACACGGTGTCCGAACTGTCGCGAATCTTTCTCGGCATCCAGATTCAGTGTGCCCAATGCCACAATCATCCGACCGACCGCTGGCAGCGCGAGCAGTTTCATCAGCTGGCCGCGTTCTTTCCACGCGTCGCGGTGCGGCCGGTTCGCGAGGAGACGCGGATCGTCTCGTATGAAGTGACGGTCACCGACCGGACGCCGTTGCGGCGCCCGATGGGAAACAACCGTTTTCGGGGCACGCCCGAGCACTCAATGCCGGACCTCGAGCGGCCGGATCAGCCAGGCCGTGTGATGCAGCCCGTGTTCTTCGTAACGGACGACAAGCTGTCACTGGGGACGCCGGATGAGGACCGACGAGAGGCGTTGGCGGCGTGGATGACGAGCAGCCGCAATCCTTGGTTTGCTCGCGCATTGGTCAATCGCCTGTGGGCGGAGTTGGTCGGCGAGGGCTTCTATCCCGGAGTCGACGACATCGGCCCCGACCGAGATGCTTATGCGCCGGAGACGTTGGACCACCTTGCCGCCTCGTTGTCCAACAGCGGCTATGACGTGAAGCAGTTGCTGCGGACGATTATGAACACCGAGGCCTACCAACGAGAGAGCCGCAATCGTCGGCCAGCGGGTGAGACGCCGTTCATTTCCAACTACGCGCAGCGGCTCCGCGGCGACCAGCTGTTCAACAGCCTGCTGGATGTGCTGGAGGTTCGGGAAGAACAGAGCCCGGAGGACGCGCCGATTTATCAACTAGCTCGGCGGCCGCGAGTCATGTTCAACCAAACGTTTGGCTACGACCCGAGCGAAGTGCGGGAGGATGTGCAGGGGGCCATACCCCAGGCGCTCTATCTGATGAACTCGCCGATCATCGAGCGAGCAGTTTCCGCGGGACCCCAGAGCGTGCTTGGCAGAATGATGCGAGAGTATCGCGATGACGAGGACTTGATCGCCGCCCTGTATCTGAAGACGCTGTCGCGCCAGCCGCGGCCCGCCGAAATCAGGGTCGCCAAGGAGCACCTTGACCAGGCGCGGACGCGCGACGAGGGGTTCGCCGACCTGCTCTGGGCACTGCTGAACAGCGCCGACTTTCTCTATCGACGATGAGTCGCGCCGAGGTCGCGCCGAGCAAGCCGCTCTTGATTGTTTTCCAACGGCCTCCTGGCCAACTCCCAACCACTACCACGACCACGACCACGACCGCCGATTCTTCGGTCGATGCTCAGCCCAAAGGTGTTTCATGTTCCGTCAAGTTGAAGTGCAGCTCAATCGTCGAGGCCGCGTTATCCATCGCCGCACGGCATTGAAAGCAGCGATTGCCGGCGCCGCGGGCGTGCTCAGCTGGCGCCAAACGATGGCGTTGCACGCCCAAGAGTTGCGCCGGCGGGAGATGGCCTGCATCGTCCTGTGGATGCAGGGTGGCCCGAGTCAGTTCGAGACATTCTCGCCGCTGCCGGAGCATCCCAACGGCGGCGGGACCAAGGCCATTAGCACGGCAGTGCCGGGCATCCAGATTGCCGAGGGGTTGCCGGAGACGGCGAAAGTGATGGGGGACGTTTGTCTGATCCGCTCGATGAACAGCAAGGAGGGCAGCCATCCGCGAGCAACTTTCTTGATGCAGACGGGCTACTTGCCGAACGCGTCGGTCAAGCATCCTGCCCTCGGCGCTCACGTCGCGCAGCAGTTGGGCAGTCCCGAGTCGGACCTGCCCGAGTTTGTGCGGATTGGAAACGCTCGGGTCAACACGGGCGGCGGGTTGCTCGGTGTGCAACACAACCCGTTTGTCGTTCAGCAGGCGGGGCAGCGGCCCCAGAATGCAACGCACTCCGACGGCGAGCGGGCAATGCGCCGGCGCTCATCGCTGTTGACGCGCCTGGAGGATGCCTCGCTGGTCGACGGCGCCGACCAGGAGACGCAAGCTCAACAGTCGCTGTATGCCACGACGCGCCGGATGGCGCTCAGCCCCAAGATGGCAGCATTTGACCTGGACCAGGAGCCCGAGCGCGTGCGCAAGGCCTATGGCGAGTCGCAGTTCGGCGCCGGCTGCCTGCTCGCGCGTCGGCTGATTGAGGAGGGCGTGACGTTCGTGGAGGTCAGCGCCGGCAATTGGGACACGCATTTCGACAACGCCGAACGTACGAAGGAGTTGTGTGAACAGGTCGATCGCCCCTATGCGGCGCTGTTGTCGGATCTGAAACAGCGTGGCATGTTGGAGCGAACGTTGGTGGTCTGGATGGGCGAATTCGGTCGCACGCCGCGCCTCAATCCTCGTGGCGGACGAGACCATTACCCGCGGGCATTCAATCTCGCCCTCGCCGGAGGGGGCATTCGGGGCGGCCAAGTGATCGGCAAAGTGGATGCGTCCGGCTCGAACGTCACCGATCGCCCCGTCGGAGTCAGTGATCTGCTCCGCACGGTTTGCCATGGTCTGCAGATGGATGCCGATCGCGAGCACCTCAGCGGCATCGGGCGGCCGATTCGCGTGGTCGACGGCGGCGAGGTGATTCAAGAGGCGTTCACCGGCTGAACGCCTGCATGGCCGATTCCAGATCGCGTCAAGCAGGGCTTTGGTTTATCATAAGGGGTCCCTCCCGATACGCCTTAGCACTCCTGCCCCTGGCGAACCATGGCTCGTTTTTGCTCTGCCACAATCCTGGCATTTCTGTTGGCATTCACTCCCGCTTCGTTCGGCGCTGAAGCGTCCGATGGCAACGGACAGCCGACGGTCAGTTTCGAGCTGGATGTGCAGCCGATCCTCACGGCCCACGGCTGCAATGCCGGCGCCTGTCATGGAAAACAGCGCGGCCAAAACGGCTTTCAGCTCTCGCTGCTCGGGTTTGACTCGGATTTTGACTATGCCGCGCTGGCGCTGAACGCGCGAGGGCGACGCGTGTCCGCCGCCTCTCCCGAGCGGAGCCTGCTGCTCCGCAAGGTAATCGGCGAGGTGCCGCATGGCGGCGGCATTCGCATCGCGCCGGGCAGCGACGACTACAACACGCTGCTGCGATGGGTTGTCGAGGGCCTGCCGCGACGCGTGGAGAACGAGCCCCGGCTGTCGCGAGTCGAGGTGTCGCCAAGCGAGTTGGTCATGAAGCCCAAGGAGCAGCGGACGCTGCAGGTCACGGCGTTTTACTCCGACGGCACGCAGCGCGACGTGACGCTTCGCTCAACCTTTCAATCCAATCTTTCCGCACTCGCCGCAGTCGACCGGCAAGGCCAGGTCACGTCCGGCCCGCTGCCGGGCGAGACGGCGATCATGGCGCGCTATATGGGCGAGATTGCGATCGCCCAAGTGTTGATCCCGCTGGCGAACCAGCCGCCGCCGGAAGTGTACGCGGCCCTGCCTCGCAACAACTTCATCGACGACCTGGTCTGGAAAAAGCTGCAGACACTGGGAGTCCTCCCGTCGGAGTCGGTAAGTGACGCGACGTACATGCGGCGCGTGTACATCGACATCATCGGACGCCTGCCCGACGCGGAGGAGTGCCGAGAATTTCTCTCCGACTCTCGCGAGGACCGGCGCGCGTTGCTGGTGGATCGGTTGTTGCAGCGCCCCGAGTACGCGGACCACTGGGCCAACAAGTGGGCCGATCTGCTGCGTCCCAATCCGTATCGCGTCGGCATCAAGGCGGTGTTGAACTACGACAACTGGATTCGCGACCAGTTTCGACGCAACCGCCCGTATGACGAGATGGTCACTGACTTGGTGACGGCCCGCGGCAGCACGTGGCACAATGGCGCCGCGACGTTGTTCCGAGACCGCCGCGAGCCGGACGAGCTCACCACGATGGTCAGCCAGTTGTTTCTTGGCGTGAGGCTCGAATGTGCCAAGTGCCACCACCACCCGTTCGAAAAATGGGGGCAGGATCACTTCTATTCGTTCGCGGCCTATTTTGCCCGCGTCGGCCACAAGGGCACCGGGCTCTCGCCCCCAATTTCCGGTGGCGAGGAGATTATCACGGTGGCCAAGAGCGGCACGGTCTCGCATCCGCTGACGGGCGAGGCGATGGCGCCGCGGCCGCTGTTTGGCGATGCCCCGGAGCTCGGCCCCGACCAGGACCCTCGGGAAGCGCTGGCCGACTGGATGAAGTCGCCCGAAAACGTCTTCTTTGCTCAGGTGCAGGTCAATCGCGTCTGGGCCGATCTGATGGGGCTTGGGCTCGTTGATCCGGTCGACGATCTGCGAATGACCAACCCCGCGACCAACCCCGAGTTGCTGGCGGCGTTGGGCGAGCACTTCCGGGAGGCCAAGTTTGACCAGAAAGAGTTGATCCGGACCATTGTCGGCTCGCATGTCTACCAACTCAGCTCGATCCCCAACGAGACAAACGTGGGCGATCGGCTGAATTTCTCGCGACACTATCGGCAGCGGCTGCGGGCCGAGGTGTTGTTGGGTGCGTTTGACGACATCACGGGCGTCCGCACGAGCTTCTCGGCGATGCCGGTTGGCTCGCGCCCCAATCAGATTTGGACGCATCGCGTCGAGTCGCGATTTTTGGACACCTTTGGCCGGCCGGATCCGAACCAAGATCCGCCCTGCGAGCGGGTTCCCGACTCGACGGTCACGCAGACGCTGCACTTGATGAACGCCCCGGCGCTGCAGGAGAAGGTGGTCAGCGACAAGGGGCGAGCGGCGGAGCTGGCCGCGAGCGACCTTGCGCCCGACGAGATCGTCGAAGAGTTGTACCTGCGAATCTACTCGCGCAATCCGACCGAGGAGGAACGCGAGATTGGCGCCAAGCTGCTGGCGCCGGTCGAAGGCGAAGAGGACAAGGCGCGGCGACGCCGCAACACCGAGGACTTGATGTGGGCGTTGTTGAACACGCCCGAGTTCCTCTTTAAGGATTGACCGGCCGGGCCGCTCCCGCCGTGGAATACGGGCTTGAGGCTGCCAGCAGCGCCGAGAGCACGAAGTCGCGGGCGAGGACGCCCACGCTACGGAGAGCACGAAGTCGCGGGCGAGGACGCCCACGCACGGAGAACACCGAGTCGCGGGCGAGGCCGCCTGTGGCGCGGGAAAACACCTGACAGGAGTGTCACGATAATGTCACGTAACAACAGCCGCTCACGCAACTGCGAGGGCGCCACCCGCCGCGACTGCCTCCAGCTGGGTTTGTCGACGCTGCTGGCCGGAGGGCTTGGCGGCGCCTTGCGAGCTCGCGCCGCGGAGTCGAACGGGCTGACTGCCAGCGCCGACAGCTGCATTCTGGTCTGGCTCGACGGCGGCCCCACCCATTACGAGACCTTTGACCCCAAGCCCGAGGCGCCGGTCGAGATCCGTGGCGAGTTTTCGCCAATCCGCACCAAACTGCCGGGCGTGCAGTTCTCCGAGCATCTCAAGCAGCTGGCGAGCCTCGCGGACCGCTTCTCGGTGATTCGTTCGATTCGCCACAACCAGGGCAACCACGGGGCCGGCAATCACTACATGATGACCGGAGCGCCGCCCCGGATTCCGGTTGGCTGCGGCGCCTTCGTCAGCTTCCACCCGTCGCTGGGCTCCACCGTGGCTCACGAGCTTGGCGCGCCCAACGGGATTCCGCCCTACTTCTCCATGCCGCGGATGTCGCGTTCCGGCGGCCCCAATTTCCTCGGCCAGAAGTACGCTCCGTTTGTCGTCAGCGACGACCCCAATAGCTCGAGCTTCCGAGTTCGCGACGTGGCTCTGCCGGCCGGGATGGACGAAGGGCACTATCGCGATCGCCGCGAGCTGCGAGCGTTGGTCGACCGGATGGTGCGCATCAACGACAAGATCGCCGGCGACCCGATCGTGACGGTCGACGAGTTTCAGGAGCAGGCTCGGCAACTGATCACATCCGCTCCGGCGCAGGCCGCGTTCGACATCCATCGGGAGGAGGAGAAGGTCCGCGATCGCTACGGCCGCAACGGATTTGGCCAACGCACGCTGTTGGCCCGGCGATTGGTCGAGGCCGGGGTGCCCTTCGTGACGGTCTACGAAGGCGGCTGGGACCACCATAGTGACATCTTCCCGACACTTCGCGGGCGGCTGCCCGGCTTCGAATCGACCATTGCGGCGCTGCTTCAGGACCTCGACGAGCGGGGACTGCTGGAGCGGACCATGGTCGTCGTGCTGGGCGAGTTCGGCCGCACGCCGAAGGTCAATTCCCGCGGCGGACGAGACCACTGGTCGAACGCGATGAGCGTGCTGTTCGCGGGCGGCGGAACGCCCGGCGGACAGATCATCGGCGCCACCGATCGCCAGGGCTACTCGGCGGTGGAGCGTGTGCTGTCGCCCGAGAACTTCGCCTCCACCATCTACCGCAAGCTCGGCATCGACCCCGACAAAATTCTCTACTCGCCACAAGGCAGGCCGACTCATTTGGTGAGCGACCCGGCGCCGATCCACGAGCTGATGGGATAACCAGCATGACGTCGCACCCAACGGCCCGCCCCAACAGCCCGGTTCTTCCCTGGCTGCTTCGCCAGGTGACACTCTCCATCGCCAGTTTGTCCTGGCTTGCAACCAACGCCGCCCTGGCGGCGCCGCCCAGTTGGACTCAATCGCTGCCCACCGGTGTGCAACAGGGCCAGGAGACCAAGCTCACCTTGCTGGGCTCGTTCAGCCACTGGCCGCCGCAGGTGCATGTCGACGAGGCGGGACTGACGGTCACGCCGGGCGACAAGTCGACGCTGATCGTCAAGGCAGCCGCCGACGCGCGGCTCGGCGTTCATTGGGTTCGGCTGTTCGACGAGGAGGGCGCCACTGCGCTCCGCCCGATCATCGTGGGCGCCGTCGCAGAGCAGCAAGAGCAGGAGCCCAATGACGATGTCGCGGACACCAAGCTGCTCGAGCTTCCCCGCGCCATCTCGGGCAAGCTCGAGAAGAGCGGCGACGTCGACGGATTCCGCGTCGCCGTCAAGTCGGGCCAGCAACTCGTTGCCGCGGCGCTCGGCAATCGCTGGCTCGACTCGCCGATGGACGCGGTGCTTCAGGTCTGCGACACCAACGGCTTCGTGCTCGCGCAAAACGACGATCAACGCGGCATCGATCCGTTGGTCACGTGGCGAGCCGACGCTGATCGCGAGGTCATCGTGCGGCTGTTCGCATTCCCCTCACAACCCAACAGCACGATCCGTTACGCCGGCGGCGGCAACTACATCTATCGACTGGAGCTGACCACCGGCCCGTTCGTTGACGCCAGCCTGCCGCTTTCACTGCCTGCGGAGGGCTCGGCCGAGCTGTCGCTGATCGGTTGGAATCTGCCCGAGACCGCCGCGGTGGCGGCCGGCGACGACCGACACTTTCATGTCACTGCCGCTGTCGCCGGGGCCGCCGGCTTTGCGATCGCCGATCGACTGGGACCGCCCGCCGTGGTTTGTCGCTCGAGCGAACCGCTCGAGATTTCGGCGCCGTGCGTCGTATCGGGCCACTTGGCCGCTGTGGGCGAACGACACACGCTGAAGTTCAAGGCGGAGGCCAAGCAACGGTTCCGCATCCTTGTCGACGCGGTGGCGCTGGGGTTCCCGCTCGATCCGGCGATTGCCATCGTTGACGGGACTGGCAAAGTCGTCGCGGAAACCGACGACATTTCGCGAAACAATCAGGATGCCGCGCTCGACTTTGCCGCCCCCGCAGCCGGCGACTATGAGCTGCGAGTGTGGGATACCCACGGTCGAGGCGGAGATCGCATGCTCTATCGACTGACGATCACGGAGCCGCTGTTTCAGCTGACGGCGCCGGCCGATCAATACGTCATCGAGCCGGGCAAGCCGTTGGAGCTCAAGGTCACTGTCGCTCGCGATCGCGGCTTCGACATGCCCATTCAAGTTGAAGCGACGGGATTGCCCGAGGGAGTCGCTGCCGAGGCGGTCACCTCCGAAACGAAAGGGGATTCCGCCAAGGCCGTGACCCTCAAGCTGGTCAGCACCACGACGACAGTGATCCAAGCCCCCTTTCAGATTGTCGGTGTGGCCGGCGAGGCTCGAATGCCGGCGCTGTTCGCCGTCGCCAACTCGCCGCAGCGGATTCGGCAGTTCTGGTTGACCGCCAAGGCCAACAAGCCGGCAGAGCCCGCGGACAAGGATGCCAAGGCCGAGGGGAAGTCCGACGACGCTAAGGACAAGTAGCCTGTCCGTTGAAACCACCTAACCCAATATCGCGTCGAGGATTTGTTGTTGAGTGATCTTCCGGAATCCGAGTGCCTTCCGGTCGAGTCTTCCGGGATTGAGCTGATTGCGACGTGCGCCTTCGGGCTCGAAGCGGTCGTCGGCCGCGAACTGGACGAGCTTGGCTACCCGAGCCGCGTGCTCCAGACGGGGCGGCGGTTGTTTCGAGGTGATCTGGAGGCGATCTGCCGCGCCAATCTGCAATTGCGGACCGCGGAACGAATTCTGATTCACATTGCGACCATTTCCGCGGGCGACTTCGACCAACTGTTCGATGGCGTCCGCGCACTTCCCTGGGAAACGTGGATACCGGCCGATGGCAACTTTCCCGTCAAAGGGCGGTCTCACGGCTCGCAACTCACCAGCGTGCCCGCCATTCAACGAAGCGTGAAGAAGGCCGTTTCGATGCGGCTGGGAGAGGCATACGGCGAGCTCCCCGAGACGGGCCCTCGCTACGCGATCGAAGTCGCCTTGCGTGACGACTTGGCCATGCTGACGATCGACACGACGGGCGATGGCCTGCACAAGCGCGGGTATCGCCCGCTGACCGGCGAGGCTCCGCTGCGGGAGACCTTGGCTGCAGCGCTGGTGATGCTCAGCTTTTGGCGCGAAGACCGACCGTTGCTCGACCCGTTTTGTGGCACAGGCACCATTCCGATCGAAGCGGCGATGATCGGACGCAATATCGCGCCGGGATTGCGACGGAGCTTCATGGCGGAGTCGTGGCCACAGTTCGCGGCTGCCGAACAGCCCCTCTGGGAAAACTGCCGCGCGGCCGCTCGCTCACAAATGCGAGAAGGACTCAGTGAGCGGATCATGGGCACCGACATCTCGCCAGAGGCGTTGAAGATGGCGCGGTTCCATGCGAGCGAGGCGGGAGTTGCCGACGACATCCACTTTCAACAACGCAACTTCGCCGATCTGACCAGCAAACGAGAGTACGGCTGCCTGATCACCAATCCACCTTACGGACGCCGGCTGGGCGAGCAGCGCGAAGTTCGCGAGTTGCTGGCGAGCTTCCCGTTGGTGCTGCGCCGCTTGCCAACTTGGTCTCACTTCATTCTATCGCCCGGGGACGACTTCGAAGCGTTGATGGGCCAAATGGCCGACCGACGGCGCAAGCTCTACAACGGGCGAATCGAGTGCCAGTACTACCAGTTTCATGGCCCCAAGCGTCCGAGAAAGCGCACGGAGAACAGCGAGGATTTGAATTCGGCTCCGACTCCCTCCCCGCAGCCGGCCAGAGAAGCCCGTCCTCGACCCGCCTCTTCTCCAATCCCCGCTCCGCGTCCTGTCTTCGGCGGCCTGGAGGCATCCGCGGAGCGGCAAGCGGCGGAGTTCCGCAATCGACTGATCAAGCGCGCACGCCATTTGCGGCGTTGGCCACAACGGGGCATCACCTGCTACCGGCTCTACGAGCGAGACATTCCCGAGGTGCCGCTCGTGGTGGATCGCTATGAAGACTATCTGCACATCGCGGAGTTCGAACGACCTCATGATCGCACGCCCGCGGGGCACGCCGACTGGCTTGATTTGATGGCCAACACGGCGGCTGACGCCTTGGAGATTCCGAGGGCGCAGGTGGCGATGAAGCGCCGAGCCCGGCAACGCAGCGGATCACAATACGAGAAGTTTGACGAACGAGGTGAGCGATTGATCGTGCAGGAGGGCGGGCTGCAGTTTCTCGTCAACCTCACGGACTACCTCGACACAGGGCTGTTCCTCGATCATCGCATCACGCGAGACATGGTCCGCCAATCCTGTGCGGGCAAGCGGTTTCTGAATCTGTTTGCCTACACGGGTTCCTTCACCGTGTATGCCGCTGCGGGCGGCGCCGCCACAACGACCACCGTGGACCTCTCCTCCACCTATCTCGACTGGGCGGAGGACAACTTGCGGCAGAACGGCTTCACCGGCGCGGAGCACCAGTTGATTCGCGAGGACACGCTGCATTTCCTCGACTCCCTTGAGTCTCGAGAACAGTTTGATGTCGTCGTCGCCGACCCGCCGACCTATTCCAACAGCAAGAGCACCATGGAGGACTGGGATGTGCAGCGCGACTACATTCCACTGTTGCAAGGAATCTCGCAGCATCTCGCGCCGGACGGCGTTGTCTATTTTTCGACCAACTTTCGCCGCTTCAAGTTTGACGAGGCGGCTATTCCTCTCGCGGCTCGCGAGATCTCCAAGCAAACCGTCCCCGAGGACTTTCGCAATCGTCGCATCCACCGCAGTTGGCGATTGACGCATCCGAGCGGCCAATAGGTTATTTCAAGGATTAGCCCCCATCTGCAATCCGGAGCTTGTGCTTCACGGAGAGCGGCCTGCAAATTCTGCCGCCACCGCCCCGGGTCGACCAACGGCCGCAGCGTCGCATATGATGAGCTTGTCGCAGAGTTCCCACTTTCCAAACGTTATTTCTGTTGATACGAGGCAGGACGCATGTCCAAATCCAAGATTGTCGGTTGGGCGCTGAGCGGCCTGTTGGGGGCGTTCCTGATTCTCGCCAGTGCTAGTGGCAAGTTCACCGAGTGGGAAGGCAAGTCGGAGATGTTCGCCAAAATGGGTTGGTCCGAATCCGTGATGGTGAAAATTGGCGTGGTGGAGGTGATCAGTGCGTTGTTGTTTCTGGTGCCTGCTTCTGCGTTTGTCGGCGCCATCTTGCTGACGGCCTATTTGGGAGGCGCCGTGTCGACGCACGTTCGCGTCGATGATCCGTTCGTCATTCCGATCGTGATGGGTGTTTTGGTGTGGGTAGCGCTCGGTCTGCGCGACTGCCGGGTGTTTGCCCTCGCGCTGGGCCGACCTCTGCGCGAATCGAATCCCGAGTCCTAATGCCCCGTCAACACTAAAACCTTGGATTGGCTGCCGCGCAAACTTTTGGCTCGCCAAGACTTTACGAGTTTTCCAACCCCAACGCTGAGACTTGGCGGTCCACATGCATCCGGTGGACGGAGCAGTGACGTGATGAATCCTTATGCGTCACCAGCGGCGGAACCAGCGCAGTTAGAGGCGACACAGCCGCCAATTGAGAGCCCGACACAGCTGTTTTTGGAATGTGTTGGACTCGGATTCTGCGTCTCGGCGTTGTTCGCCGTCATTGCCGATCGCTCCACGGCAGTCGGAGAGTTGGGTAGCCTGGTCTTTATGATGCCGATTGGGATGATCGTCCACCAGTTGTTGCCCACGGGCTGGCTGTTTTGGGTGGGCTGTGGGATGACGGTCCGGAAGCATGACCGCCGTTGGCTATGGCTCGTCGCGGCCAGTTCGGCGGTGTTCGGAGCCACCTGGCCTCAGTTATTTGCGGCGATGATTGACTGAGCAGCGCGAGGGAAACTGAAGCCGAGCAAGCTCAGACGAGTTCTCGAAAGCTGCGCATGCCAAGCGGTTCGCGGCACGTAAACGGCTCACCGTATCGAACGCCGATCGTTTTGCCCCAGAACGCCGCCTCGTCGCGGAGACGATCCAGAAAGGTGGGCGGCTCGGTGGGGCGGCCGGTCACGAACTGACTCTCGAAGCAGGCGATCGCCGCTGCCTTCCGTTCCCACTCGGAGGAGATGTCGAGCACCATGGCCGCGGGCGGAATGAGCCGCAAGTGAACGCAAAAGTAGTTGTAGATTCGCTCGGGGTGATGCGGCTCGCCCGGCAAGTCGCACTTGGTCAGTTTGGCCCAAAATCGCGCCGCTTCGACCAACTGCGTGGCGGCGATATGGTCGGGGTGCGCGTCCTCCCAATAGGGTGCGAACAGCCAGCGGGGCCGCGCGCGTCGAATCACTCCGGCGAGGCTGGCGCGGGCCTCGAGTGTCGGCTCCAGCGAGCGATTCGGCAGGCCCAGGTTTTCTCGCCAGGCAAGCCCCAAGGCGAGCGACGCGGCCTCGGTCTCGCGCTGCCGCGTCTCGATGGAGCCATGCGGTGTTGGCTCGCCGTTGGTCAGGTCCAACACGCCGACCCGCAGTCCTTCGTTGATGAACTTGACGATCGCCCCTCCCATCCCCAGCTCGGCGTCGTCCGGATGAGGCGCCACGACAAGCACATCCAGTTGCCCTGCAAGTGACTCTGTCATGTCACGCCTCCGGGCCCAGGAACGCGGCCCAGCACAGGTAGGCGACAGGCCCGCCCACCAACAGCGAATCAATCACGTCCAACACGCCTCCCAGCCCCGGCATCCACCGGCTCGAGTCCTTGCAGCCCATGTCGCGTTTAAGGATCGAGGCGGCCAGGTCGCCGACCATGCCGGCCAGCGTGACCAGGACGCCAAACAGCAGCCAGCCCCACCACGGCCCCACCGGGCCGCTCGTTCCGACAATCCGCGGGGCGATCCAGACAAAAAACACCACGGCGGCGGCACACCCCGTGGCCAGTCCGCCAATCGCGCCTTCGACCGTCTTCTTGGGACTCAGGATCGGCGCCAGCTTCCGTTTGCCGAGCAGCCGCCCGAAGGTATAGGCGCCCGTGTCCGAGAACTTCACGACGAACACCATCGACACCAACGCAGCCATGCCCCACGCATTGTCGTGAAACAACCGCAAGGCGACGAGAAAGCTAGAAAGCAGACCGGCATAGGCGACCGTCATGACCACCAGGGATACTCGCACCACCACGCCATGCGCATCGCGGTAGCGAAGCATCTCGGCAAAAAACGCCAGTCCAACGGCCAGTCCCATCGCGGCCCAAGGCCAGCCCAGCTGCCCCAGCGGACAGTGAGGTGGATAAGGAAGGCCGCGTATTGACCAAGCGAGCGGCGCCAAGGTCGCAAGCGCGATCATCAGCGCTCCCGCATGAGCGCTCCAGGCGACGACTTGATGGCCGCCGGTTCGCAACATGCCGAGCACTTCGTCCACTGCCGCGACGACGACCAGCAGAAACAACGGGGCCAGCCAGGCGCCCGCCGGTCCGATCGTGATGTCGGCCCACAGCAGGCCCAGCAACGGCGCCAAGATGGCCGCGGCCATCGCCAAACGATGTATCAGCAACAGAACATTCCCCGGTTGAGTGCCAGGCAGGGATGCGGCGCACCGACTCACGCCGCTCGCGAGTCAGACCGGCGGCTCATCCCGCCTGCACAACAATTCCCGTTATTGTCCATGTCCGCGCTGGGACGGGCAACCGGGCCTCACAAGGGTCGCCTGCGATGTCGGCCCTGCCCGGGGGAGAGTTCAGCGCGGGGCCGAAGTCAGCTGTCGCCGCGAATGGTTCAGCGGCTGCGCACTTCATTTTCTCTCACGGAGACACAAAGACACGGAGTTGGATTCGCCAAGTCGATGTGACATCCGAAAGACGCCGGGATCAGAAATCCTCCGTGTCTCCGTGTCTCTGCGAGACACCCTGCCCTTGGGAGAGGTCAGCGCGGGGCCGAGGTCAGCTGTCGCGGCGAATAGTTCAGCGGCTGCGCACTTCATTTTCTCTCACGGAGACACAAAGACACGGAGTTGGATTCGCCAAGTCGATGTGACATCCGAAAGACGCCGGGAT
>JAGQPF010000021.1 GCA_020426845.1 Planctomycetales bacterium | reverse complement strand
GGCGCGGTTCCTTGGGCTTGCGCCGGCTTGCGCCCAAGGCTAACATCTGTCGCCCCTGTCGGGGCTCGACGCGCAGCCACGCAATCCAATCGCAAAAGCCCCGAAGGGGCGACAGACGTTAGCCACGGGCGCGAGCCCGTGGAATGAATGGCGCGGGCCCATAGATTGCGCGATTGCCGGATGCAATCAACGCTGGCGACGCACGAAAAAAGGCGACGGCCCAAATCATTTTGGGCCGCCGCCAATGTCAGACCATTGCTTCCGGGGAGCGAAGAATGGCTAGTTGCAGCAGTTGCAGCAGCAGCAGGGGCAGCAAACCGTCACCGGCACCTGCTCGCAGATGCAGCGGGGCACGCAGCGGGTGACCGTGTAGGGCACCTGCTTGCACACGCAGCGAGGGACGCAGACCGTCCGAGTGCAGGGCACCATCTTGCAGACGGTGTACGGCACTTGGCGCGAACACTGCTCGCAGACGTAGCTGCAGACGGTGTACGGCACCTGCTTGGTGCAGCACTCACGATGCATGTGGCAGACCCGATAGGTGCAGGTCTTGGTGCGAGGCTCGCACACGTACTTGCAGGTCGTGTAGTTGCAGACCTTCTGACGCTGCTCGCAGACGTAGTTGCACACGCGATAGGTGCAGGTCTTCGTGCGGGGCTCGCAGACGTAATGGCAGGTCGTGTAGTTGCAGACCTTCTGACGAGGCTCGCAGACGTAGCTGCAAACGCGGTAGGTGCAGGTCTTCGTGCGCGGCTCGCAGACGTAGCGGCAAGTCGTGTAGTTGCAGACCTTCTGACGCTGCTCGCAGACCATGTGGCACACCTGGTAGGTGCAGGTCTTGGTGCGCGGCTCGCTGATGTAGCGAGTCACGGTGTAGGGGACCTCTTTCTGGATCGTCTCACGCTCGTAGCGAACGCAGTTGATCGTCTTCTGTTGGGTCTCCGGCACCCAGACCTTCTTGCAGATCTTGCGAGGCGGGCACTGGTGGCACACCGTGCGGCAGGCGCCGGGGGTGTACACGCAGCGGCAGCAGCAAGGATCCCAAGTCCAGCAACCCGGCTCTTGGATGACCCGCTTCACCACCGGACCGGGGCACTCGGTGACCTGAGTCTCCCAGTGGCCAGTGCAGACGTTGATCGTCTTGGTGTAGTGGACCGGCTTGCAGATCGTCTCGCAGACGGTGCGAGTGCGTTGCTCGCAAACCGGCTTGCAGACGTTGTAGCAGATCGTGCGAGTCTTGGTCTCGTACACCGGCTTGCGGACGGTGTAGTTGATGACCTTCTGGTGCGTCTCGTACACGGGCTTGCGGACCGTGTAGTTGATCGTGCGAGTCTTGGTCTCGTACACCGGCTTGCAGACGGTGTAGTTGACCGTGCGATACCGAGTCTCCGTCACGGGCTTGCGGACCGTGTAGTTCTCGGTGCGGTAGTGAGTCTCGGCCACCTGGCGCTGACCCTCTACCTCTTGCTTCTCCCACACGGTCTCGCGCACCGTGCGGTAACGTGTCTCCTGTTGCTGTTCCCAGACGACCCGCTTGCGAGTGACCATGATCGTATGGCCGCCACAAGCCGAGCCTTCTTGAACCGTACCGCAATTGCGGTAGCTGACGGCCCCAAAGTAGGCCGCCGAGGCCGTGTTAACCGATGCCACGGCGCAGAGAACTGCGAGCATCGGCGCACCCAGACGTGCTTTCATTGTTGCTTTCTCCTGTACACTCACCAGCTGGAACTTCGGTCTGACGAAACGTTCGCCATCCACTCCCCGGCCGCCATCGATCCATCTGGCAAGACCTGGGCGTAGGGTGCCTGGCACAAAAAGGCAGACCCACACCCCGACTATCGGGACCGGTTTCGTGGACTACATCGGCAATTGGCGATGAACAGCTGAAATACACAAATTGCGCAGTTTGGCCTGTGTCGGCGCTGCGGGACGACGGCAACACCTTTGAGCATAAAGAGATAGGGGCATTCTAAGGACGACTTGAAGTGTCACAGAAAAATCGCCGTCCAATCATGTTGTGCCGATTATTCCTGTTAGGGCCAAGACAACTTTCCCAAATTGCCAAGGCGGTTCCGAAAACGTGCCGTAGTGCGTTTTTTGAACCTACAGTTTCTTCAATAAGCCGATGCGACGACATGCACCATGCGCCCGCTGCCGGCAATCAAGTCCTGATTTGTGAACGAGCGAGAAAGGGGTGGCCAATGCTGTCTCGTGGAACCCGTCGCGGCTGGCGCCGTGGCTTCACTCTCATTGAGGTGCTGATTGTGGTCGTGATCCTCGCCGTGTTGGCGGCCACGGTCGTGCCTCAGTACAAGGATGTGACCAATGACGCCAAGTACAACACGACTGTCTTCAATCTTCAGGGGATGCGGGCACAAATCGAGCTCTATAAGGCTCAGCACAACGGCAACCCGCCCGCCGCGCTTTCGGATCTCACGATCAGCACCGATGTGAGCGGCGCCCCAGGACCCGATTACGGCCCCTACATGATCAACATCCCCACCGAGAACATCACCGGCTCGAGCACCACGTCGGCGCAGAGTCCCATCAATGTGACCGGCACCACCGGTGGATGGGCGTACGACGCCGCCTCCGGTGAAGTGCGTATCAACCACACCTCCTACAGTACCCTGTAGTAGGCAAGCGAATTTGACCCACGGTCGTCAGCCCCGCCATTGATTTGGCGGGGCTGAGTCGTTTCTTGGACACCATCCCATCGGTTCTTCAACCGCCGCCCGGGTTGCGACAATCCGTGCACCCCGAGCGGATCAAGGATTGCCGGGAGCCCATTGCTGCGGCGAAAGCCGACATGCCCAACATCCGAGGCGCCGGCCCTTGCTCCATCGGCAGGGTGACCAAGCTTGTCCTCCGCTGCGATGCCCGCTAGAGTTCACTTGGGAAAGTTGGAGAAAATGCCGCTCCACCCTCACTGAGCAGCGTTCACGCGAGCGGCCATTTTCTCGATGAGCGGTTCTTGGATGACACATGGGCGGCAGTTCCAGGCGTGGTGAGCGAACCGACCGCGATGAGCCGGTTTCCAAAGCCGTTGTCAGTCGGCTGAGTCTGTACCTGCGCGAGCTACAACAATTGATCCGCGATGGGCAGGAGACCATCAGCTCCACCCAATTGGGCGCTCTGCTCGGCTTTACCGACGCCCAAGTGCGGAAGGATCTCGCCACCTTCGGTCAGTTTGGCCACCCCGGCATCGGCTATCGCTGCCATGAGCTCATTCCGGTGATTCGCACGATCTTGGGGACCAGCGAGTCTTGGCGGGTCGCCTTGCTGGGAGTCGGCAATCTCGGTCGCGCTCTGGTGGGGTACAAGGGCTTTCGAAAACAGGGATTCGAACTCGTCGCGGGATTTGACCTCGACCCCAACCAGCTCGAGACCGGCGAAGGCCAGCAGCCCTCATTGGGAGGGGGTGCGGAGGCGATTCCGATTTACCCGATTTCCGAACTTGCCACCGTGGTTCGCCAACAAGGGATCCGGATGGCGATGCTGGCGGTTCCGGCTGCGGCCGCGCAGTCGGTCGCCGACCAAGCTGTGGCAGCGGGGATCGACGGAATTCTCAATTTTGCCCCGGTGACCCTGAATTTGCCCGAACACGTTCGCTGTATCGGTGTCGATTTAGCGATTGAACTCGAACAACTTGCATTCGCGGTTGTGAACAACGCGAACAAAGCCTAAATTGTCTCTTCCTTAAAAAGGGGCCGAGTTTCACTCGTGCCACCGACCGCTTCCCCCCGCCTCCCCTCCCCTTGCGTTCCGCATGGCGTAGAATCGGCGGCTGCGGAAAAACTACCCGGTAGTGTAATGGTAACACTAGGGATTTTGGCTCCCTCATTCTAGGTTCGAGTCCTAGCCGGGTAGCTCTTTCGAGCACTTGAGAAAAGCGCCATCGGCAAGCGGGATCTCCTCCATTTGCCGATCATTGCCGATCGTTGCTGCGGCAATTGCCCCGGTCAGGTGTTTTCCGACGGTCTCATTGAGCACTTTCGCTCGCGTCACCCCCCGCGACGCCTTCTGCCCACCTCGCCGCTCGCGGCCTTGCACCCGCGCATCCGTGCCATTGCGGATCGCTTTGCCGCCATTTGGGCTAACACCCGCACGCTTGGCAGCTTGCGTTGGCGCCTTGCCAGTCCGCGGCCCTCCTGTTGAAATACGAAGGACACCTGCTCCCGCAACCCATTGGAAGCTCATGAATCCGAAAATACAGCGCGCTCTGATCAGCGTGAGCGACAAGCTGGGCCTGACTGACTTTGCCCGCTCGCTCGCCGACGCGGGGGTTGAGATCTACAGCACGGGTGGCACGCGGCGGCACCTCGAGGAAGCGGGCATCGCGGTTCGCGACGTCTCGGAGTACACCGGTTTTCCGGAGATGATGGACGGCCGGCTGAAGACGCTCCATCCCAAGATTTTCGGCGGCATTCTCTGCCGTCACGACAACGACTCGGACATGAGCGGGCTCGCCGAGCACGGGATTTCGACCTTCGAGTTGGTCGTCGTCAACCTCTATCCCTTCGAGGCAACGGTGGCGCGGGGCGCGACCGAGGCGGAGGCGATCGAGCAAATCGACATTGGCGGACCAAGCCTGGTGCGGGCAGCCGCAAAGAACCATAAGTTCACCTCGATCGTCACTTCGCCCTCCCAATATGCCGACGTGCTTGACGCGATGGCGAAGAACCAAGGGGCCACGGATTTGCCGCTGCGACGACAGTTGGCGGCCGCGGCGTTCGCTTCGACGGCGAACTACGATATGGCGATCGCGGGATTCTTCGAGAACACCGCGGCCGAAGCAATTGAAACGCCTCCCGCGGAGCTGCGGCTGCGGCTGACTCGCACGGCGTTGCTGCGCTACGGCGAGAACCCTCACCAAAGCGCGGCCGTGTACCGTTTGCCGGGCTCTGCCGGCGCCAACTTGCTGTCAGCGAAGCAGCTGAACGGCAAAGAGCTTTCCTACAACAACCTGCTCGACCTGGACAGCGCTCTCTCGATTGCTCGTTCCTTCGGTCAGCCCGCGGCGGTGGTGATCAAGCACAACAACCCCTGCGGCGTGGCGACAGCGGCCGAATTGGCCGAGGCGATGAGCAAGGCGATGGCGGGAGACCCGGTCAGCGCCTTCGGCTCGGTGCTGGGGGTGAATCGGACTGTCGACGTGGCGACCGCCGAGGTGCTGTCGGCCCCCGGGCTGTTTGTCGAGGCGATTGTTGCTCCGAAGTTCGACGAAGCCGCCGTTGAGGTGCTGACGACGAAGCCCGCCTGGAAGAAGAACGTCCGTTTGATGGAGGTTGGCGCACTGGACGAACATGCCTCCGGATGGCAATTTCGGCATATCGCCGGTGGCATGCTCGTGCAGCAATTTGACGATCAGCCCGATCCGCAAGCTCAATGGCGGGTTGTCACCGACGTGCAGCCCGACGACGCATTGCTTGCCGACTTGCAGTTCGGCTGGGAAGTGGTCCGACACGTGAAGTCGAACGCGATCGTGCTTTGCCGCGACACCTCGCTGTTGGGCGCCGGCGCCGGTCAAATGAGCCGCGTTGATTCGGTAGAGATCGCCATCCGCAAAGCGGGCGACCGGGCACGGGGCGCGACGCTCGCCTCGGACGCCTTTTTCCCCTTCCCCGACTCGGTCGATCGGGCCGCGGAGGCCGGAATTTCGGCGATTATTCAACCGGGCGGGTCGAAGCGCGACGATGAAGTCGTCGCGGCCTGCAATCGACATGGGTTGCCGATGATCTTTACCGGACACCGGCACTTCAAACATTAAGAGGCCGTTGAAAAATAACAATGGCAGAAACCGTACTGGATCAGATTGTCGCCACCACGCGGCGCGATCTCGAGCAACGCAAACGTCAGCTCCCGCTCGAACAGCTGCAGGAGCAACTCTCGGCCGCGCCCCCGTTGAGGAGTTTTCTGGGAGCCATCCAAGGCGATCCGGGCGTCAGCTTGATCGCCGAGGTAAAGAAGGCGAGCCCGTCGAAGGGAGTGATTCGCGAGGACTTTGAGCCGGTGGCCATCGCATCCGCATACGCCGCGGCCGGCGCCACTTGCATCAGCGTGCTCACTGACGAGCCCTACTTTCAAGGCAGCCTCAATTACCTTCGCGCCATTCGCAAGGCGGTGGACATACCGATATTGCGCAAGGACTTTATCGTAGATCGTTACCAGCTGCTGGAGGCGCGAGTGGCGGGCGCCGATGCAGTGCTGTTGATTGCGGAGTGCCTGGACGATTGTCAGCTGCGAAGTCTCCACCAGGAGACGTTGGAGTTGGGAATGACTGCCCTGGTGGAGCTCTACGATCCGGAGAACTGCTCGCGAGTCCTCGACGCGGGCGCGGAGTTGATTGGCGTCAACAATCGCGACCTGCGGACGTTCGAGACCGACTTGCGCCACACGTTTGACCTCCGCGAGCACATTCCCGCCGACCGCCGGATGGTGAGCGAGAGCGGCATTCGGACGCACGAAGATGTTCGCCAACTCGCCGCACACGGCATCGACGCGATGCTGGTCGGCGAATCGCTCATGGCGCAGGAGGATGTCGGCGCTGCGGTGCGGACGCTGCTGGGTGAAGCGTAGCTGTCGAGCCCCCGCTACGATGCGAATCGCAGCAGAGCGTACTTCTTCTTGCCTCTGCGCAGCAAAATCATCGAGTCGCCCAGCAGATCGGCGGGCGTGAGCGTGCGTTTGATATCCGACTCGCGGTGGTTGTTGACATAGGCCCCGCCCTCCTGGATGGTCCGGCGGCCGACGCTGTTGCTTTCGACCAGCCCCGAGAGCCTCAGGGCGTCGATCAGCGAGATCCCCGCCTCAAGCTCCGCTCGGCTCAGCTCGAGCGACGGGACGTCCGCAGAGATCTCGGCTAACTGCGATTCGTCCATTTGGGCGAGCGGGCCGCCCGCAAACAGCGTTTTCGTGGCGTTTCGCGCCGCCTCCAGGCCCGTCTTGCCGTGAACCAACTCGGTGAGCGACTCGGCCAAGCGACGTTGGCTGGCCTTTTCCTCGGGATTCTGCTGTCGCGCCGCGTCGAGCGATTCGATCTCCTCCCGGTTCAAGTCGGTCAACATTCTCAGGCAGTTGCCGACGTCGCCATCGTCGACCCCGATCCAGTATTGGTAGAACGCGTAGGGCGAGGTTCGAGTGGGATCGAGCCACACGGTGCCGTCCTCGGTCTTGCCCATTTTCGTCCCGTCCGACTTAGTGAGCAGCGGGCAGGTCATGCCGTAGAGCTGGACGCTATCCATGCGGCGGGCCAGATCAATGCCCGCCGTTACGTTGCCCCATTGATCGCTGCCGCCGATTTGCAGCCGGCAATCAAAGCTGCGGAACAGGTGCACGAAGTCGTATGCTTGCAGCAGCATGTAGCTGAATTCGGTGTAGCTCAAGCCCGTCTCGAGTCGGTTCTTCACCGAGTCCTTGGCGAGCATCACATTGACCGGAGCGTTCTTGCCGATGACGCGGAGGAATTCGAGAAAGCTGAACTCCGACATCCAATCGTAATTGTTCACCAGTTGGGCGGCGTTGGGGCCATCAAAGTCCAGAAAGGCACGCATCTGTTTTTCCATCCCCGCCACGTTGGCCCGCAGCGCTTCCTCGGACAACAGATTTCGCTCCTTGCTCTTGCCGCTGGGATCGCCAATCATTCCCGTGGCGCCGCCGACCAAGGCAATGGGGCGGTGGCCGAATTGTTGAAAACGGCGCAGGTACATCAGCGGCACGAGACTGCCTACATGCAGGCTGTCGGCGGTCGGATCAAATCCGCAGTAGACTGTTCTGGAGCCTTCCATCAGCCACGGCTGCAGGTGATCGGAATCGGTCGCCTGGCAAATCAGGCCGCGCCATTCAAGTTCCTGGTAAATGTCTTTCATCTGCTCGACTTCGGTTTTCGTTGGTGTACGGGGTCGGCATCGTATGGGCAGGTTAATTCAAACTGACGAACAACACTGCCTGTTGCTGCTCTGCCGCCGCGCGGAAAAATTCGGCCAGCTCCGCGATGTCAGTGGCGACTTGTGCCGCGGCTTCTTCGTCGCGGGCGCCGCGATAGTCGGGTGGCAACATTTCCAGCCGAGACGACACCGACTCGGCCGCAAAATCTTGCAAGGCGGCGGCGACATGAGGGACGGAGTCGGGGCGAACCATGTTCACGACCGACGTTCCACCGGCATCGAGTGGCCGCCCGCCAAGAAAGCACTGATTGAGCGGGTACTCGCCAGCCTCGGATGACATCGATCCGTCAGTCAATATGCGATGCAGCCGCTCCCAGTCTTCGCAGTCTCGCCGAGTCTCGCCGGCCGGCCGACTCAGCAGCTCGTCGCATAACAGCTCTCGCAACGTATGCGGCTCGCGACGGCCAAAGACCAGTTTGGCGTCTTCCCGGCTGAGTGCCAAATGAGTTCCGGTCATCATCCTCTCGCTGCTTGGTTGTGGCTGGGGCCAAGGACTGCGCCGGCGATCGTGAGGTCATCGCGAGTGGTGATCTTCAGGTTGAACGGCGAGCCCTCGACAATCGTGACTTGGCCGCCGGCGGCCTCCACCACTTGGGCGTCATCGGTCATGGTTCGGTCTGCCAGCGCATACGCGTCGCTCAACATGGCTCGGCGAAAGACCTGCGGTGTCTGCGCTTCCCACAAGCCAGCTCTCGGAACGGTGGACTCCACGACGTTCGATCCGCCTTCCGCGCCGCCCAAAGCTGCGGAACGCTTGACCGTGCCGCGAATGGGCGTCGCCAAAATCGCGGCTCCGGTTTCACTCGCCGCGGCGAACACGCGGTCGATCGACTCATCGCTGACACAAGGCCGAGCGGCGTCGTGAACGGCGACGAACTCAATCTCCTCACGCACATGCTGCAGGGCGTTGCGAACGGAATCGACCCGCTCCTCGCCGCCCAGCACGATTTCGATCCCCAGCGTCGAGGCATCCTCCCCGAATTGCCGACGAAGTTCACTCTCGTCCTCGGGAGCGATCACCAGCAGAATCTGAGCGACATCGCCACGGCACGTGAATCGCTCGACCGTGTGTCGCCAAACGGGCTTGCCGGCCAAAGTGGCAAACACCTTCTTCTGATTGCGGTCGCCAAACCGCGTGCTCTTTCCGGCAGCGGGAAGAATGACAGCAAAACGGGTCAAGGCAGGTCCTGAGGGCGAAGTGTGGAAACGGAAACCGCCGCCTTCCGACAACGCATTTCAAAAACTTCCCGATCGGCAATCGGGTGGATAAAACCAGCAGAAAACCTGCCTTTGATTGCGCCAGGGAAGATTTTTGAAATGTCCTCGAGCCACGGTCGGCACATTGTACCGGCAAATGGCCCGTTCGAAACGCCACGCCCGCGGTTTGCCGCCACTCGGCAGACCGCTTTCCTGGCGTTTCCCCGAGGCATGCGCCCTTCTTCTACACGGAGTGCGTTGGAGCTGCCAGGTTCGCTACGACTCGTATCGCATCAGAATCTCGTCGGGCTCAATGCCCGCTAGCGAGCGAAAACCGCCGTCGAGAATCGCCTCTCCCAGCTTGACGGTCGCGCGCTGGTCCCGATCCGAGGGGCGTTCACCCGTCAGCTCGCGACGCAGGTCACGGCAGATCACGTCCGCCGCGCTGCGCACAAGCTCGTCGTTCTGCCGGCCGGCATAGAGGCTGGTGCAGAGCATCACGATCAGTTTTTGAATGCGTGCCGAGAGCTCCGACATCCGGCATTGGCGATCGGCCAGCTTCAATTGGTGGCGCCGCATCACACCGCTGATTTCCCGAGGCGCACGTTGCAACTGTGAGGCCGCGAAGTTGCAGTGCTCTCGCAAACCGCCGGGAAGGCTGGGAGCCTGAACGCTTTTGCCGGGAAGGTACTGCTTGGCCAGCCACACGGCGTACGGCGTCATCACGCCTTTCAGCGCCCAGAGATGCGCCGGGTTGAGAGGATTCGGAGCGCGAATTCCCGCCTTCTGCAGCGCCTTGCCGATCGGCTCGAAGTAGACCGTGCCATGTTGCTTCACCAGCGACTTGAAGAACGCCATGCCAAGCATCTCTCCCTCGCCTTCGTAGATGCAAGGAGCGAGATACTCGTGCACGTTGTCGCCGAACAGGTGACCGTGAAGGAACGAGCGTCCGCCATGGGTCTTCATGAACAGCTCGATCGCCGCTTCTTTCTGCGCTTCGCTGCCGAAGATCTTGGCGACGATGCATTCCATCTCGCCGCGATAACCTTGATCGAGCAGGTGGGAGCACCATGCGACCAGCGCATCGCACGCGACAATCAGCCCCGCCATGCGGCCGATCCTGCGTCGCACCAGCTCGCGCTTGCCAATCGGCTCGCCGTAGGTGACGCGGAAATCCGCCCAGGGGAGCATGTTGGCCAGCATCATTCGCATGGTGCCGGCCGCGTTCGCGCATAACGCGACACGTCCCAGGTTCAATCCGTGATAGGCAATGGTCAAGCCGTTGCCTCGCTGTGGCTCGAGCAGGTTCTCGGCCGGAACCGGGAATTCGCGAAACACCATGCCGCGGTTGTACGTGTGTTTGAGCGCGTACAGTCCGTAGTCCTTGAGTTGGAACTGTTCGCTCTCCGAATCGGGCAACTCGCAAACCAACACAGCGGGCTTGTCGTCGATCAAGCAAACCAAGCCGATGGTGCGGCCCAGTTCGATGTTGGTGATGAATAGTTTCTCGCCCGTCACATAGTAGGTGTCGCCCCGCAGCTCGGCCCTGGTCCGCAGCGCGGTTAGATCGGAGCCTGCCGCCGGCTCGGTCAACGCAAATGCCGATAGTCGTTGGCCGCTGGCCAGTCCCGGAAGAAACCGCGCTTTCTGCTCGGCGTTGCCGAAGGAACGCACCGGGTCCACGGCGCCGATGCAACCGTGCACGGAGGCCAAACCCGCGATGGTGGGGTCGAGCGTCGCCATTTGCGTGAGGAACGGTGCAAAGCTGCGAAATGGCGCGCCACTGCCGCCGTGCTCGCGGTCGACGAGCAGTCCCCAATACCCGGCCTCCCCGAGCTCCTCCAGGACTGTCG
The DNA here is from genome assembly GCA_020426845.1 of Planctomycetales bacterium. Lineage (GTDB taxonomy): Bacteria > Planctomycetota > Planctomycetia > Pirellulales > Pirellulaceae > JAGQPF01. Next base: position 21,872 of record JAGQPF010000021.1, on the reverse strand, counting down.
TGGAGACTTTCCCGTCTGGATTGAGCACGGTGCCGCTTTGGCGGTGGCGTTGAACGACCGCCAGCGAGCGGTCCATCACCTGCCGGACATCTTGTGGTGTGTTGACCTCATCCGAAGCAAACAGGTCAATTGGCGCGCCTCGCTCCCAAACCATGCGGTGGGCGGGACTGTTGACCGTTTGGTACTCCGGTTGGAACAGTTTTTCGACTTGATCGTCAGCCTTGTCGATCGCGCCGGTGCGTTTGGCCTCGTCTTCGCTCTTGCCACCGAGGGTCAAGGCCGTCTCGGCAAACGAGACCTCTTCGGGGACTTCCTTGCCGGCAGAGTGTTTCTGTTCGTCGTGAGGTGTGGTGCTCATCGCAATCTCCTGTCAGCGGTGATGGTGCACCTTAATTATTGCGGAGATCACGTTGGCGTTTGGGGGAATTCCGTGCGGGAGCCTCCCGCGAATCGGCCAATCGCGCCGATTTTGCGGAACGTGATGAGTGCGGAACCCCGGCCTTCAGCCTTCATGGGTTTGTGGAGCCGTGGCACACGAAATAAGCCGGCAATCGAATTGAATCGAATTGAACCGGTCCGGGGCGCGTTGAGGAAGGCCTTCAGCCTTCATGGGTTGTGGCGCCCGGGAACCTGGGGCGGCGCTTCGCTTTGCCCCAGGCTACGTTGAGGAAGGCCTCCAGCCTTCATGGGTTTGTGGCACACAAGACAAGCCGGCAATCGAATTGAATCGAATTGAACCGGTCCGGGCCGCGTTGAGGAAGGCCTTCAGCCTTCATGGTTTGTGGCGCCCGGGAACCTGGGGCGGCGCTTCGCTCTGCCCCAGGCTACGTTGAAGAAGGCCTTCAGCCTTCATGGGGGTGTGGCACACAGTCATGAAAAAAGCCGCAAGCAGTTGCTTGCGGCTTGGTTGAGTTGGCGGGCTGGAAATAATTCCGAGAAACGACTTCGAGCCCGACTGCTTCCGCCCGAAAGGTCGGGCTGGTTGCCTTGCGCGTTTGGGGACCTTGGTAGTTTTGACCTTAGAACAATCCGCCGCCGCCGAAGGCGCCCGGACCGCCACCGACTTGTCCACCACCGCCGCCCGTCTGGCCGCCCTGGGTGCCCGTGACGAAGTTGAACGTGGCGACGTCGCCCACGCCGGAGAAGATCGGTGGGAACGAGGGGATGGTGATCCGGACGTAGCGTCGATCGGCCGAGGTGATCGCCGTGCCCACCGTCAAGTTCGTGCCTTCGTTGAAGACCTGGATGACGGGACGGAAACCGACGGCGCCGCGGGGAAACAGCGGGTTAAAAGCGTTGCCATTGCCCAGGGCGCGACGTCGAGCTCGCTCCATTTCCAGCAGCACGCGGGGATCTGTCGAGCTTTGTGAGCCGTTCTGCGCCAACAAGGCTTGGCCCAGTTCTTGTTGTTGTTGGAGCAAGTTGTTGATCTGCTGTTGAGCGAGGAACTCGGTGCGTCGTCCCTTGGGCACCTCAAACAACACGACGGCATCTTTGTCGCCGATCTCGAGTTGCTTGCGAATGCGTCGCTCGTCCTTGGTCCCGACGTTGGTGATGATGTCCACGGTGACCTTGCCGGCCGTGACTTTGCCCCAGACTCGCTTCAGGCCAAGGCGGTACATGCCGCTGAAGCCCCGAGCGCAGACGTAGTTCTCGGAGTAGCCATCGACGGATTGAGCGCCGGGGCGAGCAAAGGTGTCGCCGATCATCACGCCGCCGGCGCGAGTGATTGGCGATTGGAGTGTGCAGAGGGAGCCGGAGGGCTCTTCCACCATCAAGTCAATATCGGCGTCGCCCGTCCAGGTGACCCGAACCATGCAGTCGCGGGCGAGCGCGTCGCCCAACTGCTGCTGATATGCTTTGAACTCATCGCCTTGCTTGTTGGCAGCTAGCTTTCGCAATTGAACCTTGGCGGCGTACATCGCTTTGGTTTCGATTGCCTTGTGCTGTTCCGGCCAAGCTTGGGACAGAATGCCAACGGTCGCCCAGCGGATGCCGTCGTCGTTGGAAAGGCGTTGAGCGGTGGCCAGGCCGAGCAGGTAGGGCTCGGGCCGCAGCGGTTCGACCTTAGACACTTCCCGGTAGAGCCGTAGGGCGCGGCTATCCAGGCCAATGCGAGTCATGTAGGTCGCGATGCTCAGCACCGACTCCAATTCGCCGCTGTAGTCCACGCCGGACATCAGAGCCCGCTCGACTTCCTCGATCGGAGCATGGGAGGCTTGCAACGCGATTCCCAATGCCTCGTACATCCAGGGCTGAGGGGAGCCATGGCGAAGATTGGCGCGGATGAACGCCGACGCCTCTTCGAACTTCTTGGCTTCCATGAGCTGGCGAGCGGTTTCAACGACCACGTTGGCCGCAGGCTGTTCTTGGGCGAAGTAGCCGTCCCAGGCTTGATCCCACGTCTGATCGCCGTTTCGCTCGAGGCGAATTGGGCTGACCTTGGTGGTGATGTCCTGTTGGTTCAGCTGGGGCTTGGCCGGCTTCACCGCGGGCTTGGCGGGGGTCTTGGGAGTGCCCAGCGTGAGGGACTCTTCGACTTCGAACATGCCGCCCATGCCGCCGCCCATGCCACCCATGCCGCCACCCATGCCGCCCATGCCGCCGCCCATGCCGCCACCCATGCCGCCGCCCATGCCGCCGCCCATGCCGACACCGCCGCCGCCGAAGCCGCCGCCGCCGAAGCCGCCACCACCGATGATCGGCAGCACCAGGTCGCCGACCGGGTAGACTTTGGTGGTCAGGTTCGCGTCAGCTTGCTCTTTGGTGGTGATCTGCAGCACCTCGTCCTTGACGATGTAGGTCAAGTCAAGGTCGCGGAGCATCAATCGCAGGCCTGCGCGGAGCGTAATGCCTTGCAGGTTGGCGTTGACGGGGGAATCGGGCGGGATGACCGCGTCTTCCAGGGCCTTGCGGTCCAGAATGATCGGGATGTTGTAGTCTTCCTGCAATTCGGTGACTACTTGATCCAGCGGCACGTCGACGAAATTCAGTTGGGAAGTGCCGTCCAACGCGCTGTAGATCTTCTCCAGGGCGGGATTCTCCTCGCGAGCCAAATCCATCGACTTGTATTTGGCGCGTTTGCGAGTGATCTCTTCCCAGATATGGGGCTCGGGGTAGACAATCGGAGGCTCGTCCATGAACGGGATCAGCGACTCTTCGACCGTGTACAACGCATCGGCGAAGTTCTTGTGACGCAGGTCGCGGAACCGCTCGAGGCCACGGAGCTGGCGAGTGAATCGCGTCTGCCATTTGGCATTCTCGGCCGCAGCCAGGTAGGGGCGAATCTCCTCGACGGGATCGACCACTTCCTGCTCGGCGTCCAGGTACTTCTGGGCGTCGTAGGTCGCTTCGTCCATCAGCAGGGCGAACCGCTTCATCAGCGCGGTGACTTTCTCGTCATCACGCAGCGTCTGGGTGAGAATCCGCTCTTTCTCGGCCAACGCTTCGCGATTGGCCTCTTCCAGTTCCAGACGAGCGTCGAATTCGACGGCCAGTCGGTTGGCTTCCTGGATGGCGGTTTGCAGTCGCGAACGAAGTTGGCTGCGAATGTCATCGGGCAGCACCGCGGCGCGATTCACTTCGTCGAGAATCTGCTTCAGGTTTTGCGCGGCGATGTCGCCGTCGGTGCTCATGATCTTGCGAGCTTCTCGCAGCGAGTCTTCGACGCGACTCTGGACCAATTGCACTTGCAATGCATTCTGACGCTCCGTTTCGGAGAGCAGGCCTTGCTCCGACTCGTACTTCTCCAGCAACCCTTCCGTGACGCCGGCTTGCACCAATCGCAGAGCGGGCTCGCCGCCAGCGGTGATGGGAGCGGCAGCCGCGTACTTCTTGTTGTCGCCCTCGAGTTTTTGCAACAGGCTGGCGTTGACGTTGCCCGGGTCGCGAGCCAACGCATGGCCGGCCATCTGTTTGGCCGTCTGCAGGTCGCCGGTTCGCATGGCGTGAATGCCGAGCTTCGTCAGCTGCTCACTGCTTTCGCGAATGATGCGACCGACTTCGCGGAGGCCGGCGGAGCCGACGGTGGCCAGATTGATGCCCCGGTTGCCCTGAGCACTTTCGACCAACGCGGGCAGGAAGTTGAAGTCCTCATTGCTGGCTTCCGCCTTGGCCGACCATTGCAGCGGGATGCTTTCGCCGTTGTACTTGCCGGTCACCGAAATGTTGGCGGCATCGCCTTCCAGGCGACCGATCAACACGTTGTCACGGTCCATCCGCAGCGGGGGCAGCTCGGCAGGATATGCCACCAAGCCGTTGAGTTTCACGTCGCTCGGCCAAAGCACGGGCAGCGTGGCGACGCTGGCCAACTGGGCGCCGACGGCAGTTGAGTCGGTGGCGTCGTCGTCCACCAACACCATGCCGCCGGTGTGGTTCGCCAGAATGGAAAGCAGCTGCACATCGCGCTGCGGCCCAATGGCAAAGCTGGAGAAAGAGGCTTGTTTGGCCTTCAGGTCGCCCGTCAATTGAGCGAGGTCTTGCGAGTTGAGGTAACCCATGCCGCTGACGCCGTCGCCGAGGTACACGACCGAGCGGGGGTGCTTGGCGGCGCCGGCAAAAGCGTCCGCTGCGCCGGACACCAGCGCGGTGGCGTCCGTGGCGCCGAGCGGTGTGCGCTGCTTGAGCTGCGCGATCGCTTGCTGCATCTCGGGGCTGCGGGGGCCGACGAAGTCTTTCGTCAGCGGAATGGCACGCAGGTCGGCCGCCATCAACTTGACGCGGTCCTGCTCGCCCAGACCAGCCAACATGCTGTCCAGCGCGTTGAGCGCATCTTCGCGATACAAGCCGGTTTGGCTCGCGGACGTGTCAAAGACCACGACCACTTCACGGACCGGAGACACCGTGACCGTGGGACGAGCGGCAAGGGTTAGGGCAAAGTAGTTTTCGCCCGCTGGGGTGCGATAAGTGGCCAACCGCGAAGAGCTAGCGGTTCCACCTTGCGCCATCGCGACCGATGTGAGCACGAGCACCCCTGCGATTGCTCGCAAGAACGAACTCCGCTTCGACATAATGGAAACTCCCAACGAAAAGTACGGAAAGGGCTCTTTCTGTTCCGAAATTGCCCTGCCTTGCCCTAATTTGCTTTTTGCGCACAAGAGAAGATGAGAAAACTTGCGCGGCCTTACTGGTGATTGTATTTAGCCGATCGTCGGTTTGCTACAGAAAAACCGGAAATTGTTAGGCGTCGGAGAGTTACGTCAATATTGTCAGGGTCGTTCGCGTTTTGCGGCGCACCAAGAAATAGAATCGGGCGATGACCCCCACAATCATCGCCCGATCTAACGGTTTCCGGTTGGACTCGCTGGGTGCGAGTGGACCTTAGGCAGCCGGACGAAAGCGGGCTTTGCCCATTTTCGCCATTCTGTCCATTTGGGTCATCTTAGTCGTCCCAGCACTCCTCGTCGCCCGAGATATCCCAGCCCTCATGGCAATTCCACTCTTCGAGGGGGGGCAGCCGTTCGGGCTCCAACTGGTGCGAGATCCAGCCCAGTGAATCCCGCACAAAATCCCCAACAATCCGCATGTGGCGGATCATTCGCTGACCGGGCATCGTGAGTTTGGAGGCCCACTCTAGCGGGGTTTGGATGGCCAGCGATGCATAGGGCAGGTGATAGGGGGCAGGCCGCTCGGTCACCGGCCCCGCGTCGTAGGGCTCGTACTCTTCGTCCCAATGGGATTCGGGCAACGGTGAATCGGCGGGAAGGAACTGCGAGACCCCAGCGTCTTCACTGGCTTGCCAGTCTTCGCTACCTTCCCAGTCGCCAGCTTCCCAATCGTTTCCTTGGCGGGACCAGTATTCTTCGCTCGCGTCCAGGTCACGGGGCTCCACGTAGTCGGAGTACTCTTCCCAATAGTCCCGTGCGGGCTGGTCCGCGACCCGGGCGGGTTGGGTTGGCGTTTGATAGTCCAACTCGTGTTCGCCCGCGTCCTGTTCGAACCAAGACTCCTCGTACTCGCTCCAGTACGTCTCCTCGTCCATCGGGTCCCAGTCGGCCGTGCCGTCCCACTGCGACTCGTAGTCAGGCTCGAGCCCGTCGGAGGCCAAGTCCATCGCGTCGCCCAACGATTCGTGGGCCGAGTAGAAGTCTCCTTCGCCCCAGGCGTCGCTCTGTTCGCCGTCATCGATGCCGTAGCTATCGGCGTCGTAGGCTTCGTCATAGGCGCGATCGAAGGAGTTCCAGGCGTCCTCGTCGAACCAGCTGTCCGATTGGGTGTTGCCCGCGACATCCGATCGACGCGCGTAGAGGTCGTCGATGCCGCTATTCCAACCTTCCGGCTCCTGGTCGAACCGGTAGTCTTGGCCGTACTCGTATTCGTAATCTCGCTCGTATTCCGAGGCGTAGCCGTACTGCTCGCTGTAGTCGCGGTCGGCATACGAGTCGTCGGCCAGTTCGGCGTCGTCAGCCAGTTCGGCGTCGTCGGCTTGCTCTTGATCCGCGCCGCGATTCAAGTCGCGGTCGTAGCCGTGGCTGCCGTGATCTTGCCAATAGCCGTACTCCCCGTACTTCGACTCGTAGGCGTAGCCATCGTATCCGTCGTCGGCGTATTCGGCGTCGTAGTCGTATCCGGATTCGTCGTAGGGATATTGATACGGTTCGACGTCGACCACTTCGGGACCGCGGTCGCTATCGGGCTCATGGCCGTAGACCTGGTACGCCTCGTCGTCGCCGTACCCATCGTACCCGTCGTAGTCGTACTGACTCGGGTCGGATCCAACGTGCAGCTCGTAGGCCTCGTCGTCAGCGCACTGGTCCTGCCCGGCGAGGCGGGCGTCGTTGGCCACCAGTTGCGAGTCGCCCACGTCGTCGACACGCAGCAATTCGGCCGTGTCGTCGTAGTAGTCGAACGGGTAGAAGCCCATCAGGTAGTCGTGGTAGCCGTCCCAAAAGTTGGCGCCCGAGTTCTGTGGTGGCTGGCCGTAGACGACGTCGTCGTATTGCGGGTCGTGCACCGACCGATAGGGGTTCAGCAGGGCCTGTTCGCAGGGCAAGGCAATGCCCCGGCAGACGTGCTGATCATAGGGCTCATACCCGGTGAGCGGGCATTCCGATTGTGCCGCCAGTGGCGGCGTCGCCCCGCTCATCATGGCGAGGCTGAGAAAAAGTGCGTACCAAGTCCGTTTCATCGATCCGTCTCCTGTTTCACCGCTGACGCGCCGCCGTCAGTGGTGAGCATCTCCGATTGCGTTGCAGCACTTGCCGAGCGTGCGTGGCTGCTTGGGAAACCGTCCCCTGATCCCCACGCCTGCCGTTGGCTGGGGTGAATTCATGGCTGTTGCTTGAGATGGCGGACTCGGAGGCGCTGGCGAACTGGGCGCCTTGCGATAAAATTTCCGCCTGGTGATTCCTATCGGAGCGGGCTGATCTCTCGTATTGGAGAACTTGAGGCATTGAGGGAAACTGAACCGATTGCAGGTTCGATTGCGCGGGAGCTTCGGGTGTTGCGAGTTTCCGCCACGTTGCCTAGCACTTCCCCGCGCCGAAACGCTCGGTGGCTCGACAATCTTGCGAAGGACGCTTGAGCCTCGCTCACGGCGCAGAATCGCGGTTTTTCGCATCCACTCAATCCATCGGACCGGAATAACCGATCAACACTCTGCGGGAAAACGCCGTGGCGATTGCCGAATCGGGTGTTTTTCAACGGCTTCCTAACATGCAAGGCTGATTGGCAGTGCTTCCACGCGAGTTGCATCCTTTCGTCGCCGTGGCCGTTGTGATCACGACGTTCATCACACTGATGGTGCGTCGCCGCACGCCAACGGACCTGCTGTTGGTGGGCGCCTTGATGTTGCTGACGATTCTCGGCGTGCTGACGCCGGAGCAAGCGTTTGCAGGCTTTAGCAATCAAGCGGTGTTGACCATCGCTGGGTTATTCGGCGTGACCGCTGCGCTGCGGCGCGTCGGCCTGTTGGACTGGGTGGGGCGGTTGCTGCTGGGCAGAGCGGAGACGGAGCGCGGCGCCCTGCTGCGATTGGCCGGAGCATTGCTGACAACCAGCGCGTTCATCTTGAACACGGCGCTGGTCGCGATGCTGATGCCGGTGGTGCTCGACTGGTGCCGCCGCCGCCAGGTTTCGCCATCCCGGCTGCTGATTCCCTTGAGCTACCTCACAATTCTCGGCGGCGTGTGCTCGTTGATCGGCACCAGCACCACGCTTGTGGCCCAGGGCAAATTGCGCGAAATGCAGGTCGCATATCAGACGCAGGCCCGGACCGATCGCCAACAACAATTTGTCTCCCAGCTGCGGCCGATGTCTCTGTTCGAGGTCGGCTGGGTTGGCCTGCCCTGCGCCGCCGCGGGCGCGTTGTTCCTCGTCACGCTCGGCAAGCGGCTGCTGCCCGACCGCCGCGACATGCTCGAGCAGCTGGGGGATCAACGACGAGAGTATCTCGTCGAGATGTTGGTGTCAGCTGACTGTCAGTTGATTGGGAAAACGATCGAGGAGGGCGGCCTGCGGCACTTGCCGGGGCTGTTCTTGATCGAGATCGATCGAGACGGCGAGACGATCACGCCCGTGACCCCGCAGGACGTGGTCCGGGCGGGCGACCGCATGGTGTTCGCGGGCATCGTGGACACGATCATCGACCTCGAGCGAATTCCGGGGCTCATTCCCGCCGCGGACATGAATTACGAGTTTCACCCCAAGAAACGGCAGCAACGCCAGCTGACCGAGGTGGTGTTGTCGCGGACTTCGCCGTTGATTGGCCGCACGGTGCGCGACGCCAACTTTCGCCAGCGGTACAACGCGGCCGTCGTCGCGGTGCACCGCAACGGCGTGCGGCTGACCAACAAGATTGGCGATATTCAGTTTCAGGAGGGCGACACGCTGGTGCTGCAGACCAGAACGTCATTCGTCGCGACCTATCGCAACAGTCGCGACTTCTACTTGGTCAGCAGCGTCGACGATTCGCACCCGCCCCGCCATCACAAGCTCTCACTGGCGGCCTTGCTGGCGGCTGGCTTGCTCATCTGGCTCGTCGTGGCGGCATGGTTCGGCGCCGCCGGCACGGGTTGGTCGAGCACCGCGGTGGCTTCGATTACCGTGGCGGGACTGATGGTCGCGACGCGTTGCGTGCCGCTGACCGAGGTCCGCGCAGCGCTGGACATTCACACGTTGACGACGATTGCCGCTGCGCTGGGGCTCGGGCAGGCGCTTGCCGTCAGCGGCGCCGCCGAGCAACTCGCGCAAGGCCTGGTCGACGCGGTCGGCCCCAATCCAATCTGGTTGCTGTTGGTGGTTTATGCCCTGGCAGTTTTGATGACCGAGGCGATTACCAACAACGCGGTCGCCGCCATGTTGCTGCCGTTGGCCGTGGCCGTCGCCTGGCAAGCGGGCCTCAATCCACGTCCCTTCTGCATGGCTGTCGCCCTGGCCGCGTCGCTGTCCTTTATCACGCCGATCGGCTACCAGACCAATCTGATGGTGATGGGGCCGGGAGGATACCGCCCCATGGATTACGTGAAGCTTGGGTTTCCCTTGGCTTTGATTGTCGGCGCCGTGGCCTTGCTGCTGATTCCGCGCGTCTGGCCGTTCTGACGTGCCGTTCAACGCTCGGTGTTAGGCGTCGGGTGGAGCGCGGATAACGGGGTTGAGCCGACAGTCGTTCCGGTCATGCTGGACGTGAAGGATGCTCCGTTCCGCCCGTTGCTGGGGATTCTTTCGCGTCGTTGATATTCCCTCGTCTCGTCCTCTCGACTGCGTCGAAAACCCGACCTAGCGGGTGCGACAAGTGCGGGGCATTTCCGACGAGCGTGATGGATTACGAATGATGGTACGCATGACCTACCGATGGACGGTGGTGATATTGGGGCTTTCTTGTGTCTTAGCCTCGGCGGAGGAGCCGCTGGAGGAGTTGCCCGCGCCGCGGCCGCTCACCAAACACGCTGCTCCCGAATCGGGACAGGAGATCGTTCGCGAACGACATGCCGACGGGCGAATCGCCGTTGAGCGACATGTGTCCCTGGACTCGAGCCAGAACTATGTGAATCACGGTCCGTACCTGGAGTTCGACGAAAGCGGCGCCAAACGCAAGAGCGGGCAGTATCAGATGGGCCGGCCCGTTGGCCTCTGGACCGTCTGGTATCAGGGCCATGAGACGCAGACTCTGCAAGAGCCCCCCTATGCGATGTTCAAGCCGCCCTTCATCTCGCAAGCGACCTTTCGCGACGGTGAACTCGACGGCGCCTGGACGATCTTCGACGGACAGCAGCAAAAAGTCAGCGAGATCAGCTTTGCCAAGGGGCGTCGCAGCGGCCCGGCCGTTTGGTGGTATCCCAATGGCGGGAAGATGCGTGAACTGGCGTTCGTTGAAGACCGCCTGCAAGGCGCAGCCACCTTCTATCGGCCCAACGGACAAGTTGCCCGCCGGGAGACCTATGAGGGCGGGCACCGCATCCAGCACGTCGTGCAAAAGCACCCCAGTGGCGCCAAGATGTCCGAGGGTGTCTATCGTCACCCGCGCATCGACATGGCGGAGCGAGATAACTTTTGGGATCTGCAATTTGCCATGTTCGAACAACAGGGCGAGGGCACCAAAGAGGGCGAGTGGGTGCGGTACTACCCGAACGGGCAGAAGCAGATGGTCGGCGTCTTTCAACGCGACAAGCCGATTGGCCAGTTCACCTGGTGGTATGAGTCCGGACAACGCGCGCTCACGGGCGTCTACGAAGAGGGCGACAAAGTCGGCCAGTGGACCTGGTGGCACGACAATGGCATGAAACGCAGCCAAGGCAACTATCGCGAAGGCAATCCGGCCGGGTTGTGGGCGAGTTGGGACGAACAGGGCACGCTGATCCACGAGATCAACTCGCTGCAGTCCAGTGAGGCGATCGCCTCGGGGCAAGGTCAGCGGGACGAGTTGCCATCGCCCGGAGCGACTGGAGATCTCGAGACGATCGATCCGCCTTCGGACTTCGTCCGTCGCGACCGCGACGAGCTGCATCGCCACTTCTCGTCGCCGCTGCCCGTGTCGAATCGGATCACGCCGTAGCGGTACGCTGCAAGAAAACCCGAAGCGTAAGCGAGGGATCAGCAGCGAACGGACACTGCAGCCACTGGCAATCGGGTCGCCTTTGCTTTCCGGCTTTCACGTTGTCGATGGCCTGGTTGGTGGACAAGCCAACCGGGCCTCACAAGGTTCGCCTGCGATGGAGGCCCGACCGGTCCACCGGGCCTCACAAGGGTCGCCTGCGATGGAGGCCCGGCTGGTGTTCAACTTGGCCAGTGGTGTGGCGCGGAGCCCGCTACGAGCACGCCTTTTGCCGACCATCCCAGGTGGGCGACCACGTCGGCAGCACAGTATCGCAACGTGAGTCCGCAACGACGTCGCGACGAGCGATTCGCCTCGGAGCCGTGCAGCAGCAGGTCGCTATGGATGGAGACTTGACCTGCCTTGAGAATCACCGAACGCGGCGCCCCGAAGCGAGTTGGGTCGGCGACCGTTTGATTCAACACGTTCCGCTCGTCTTGCTCGCTCGTTTGGTACTCGATCAGTCCGCGTCGGTGGGTGCCGGGAATGACCTTCATGCAGGCGTTCTCCTCGTCGGCGTCGTCGATCGCCAGCCATACGGTGACGGTTTTCGACGGAGTTAACGGCCAATAGCTGGCGTCCTGGTGCCAGCTGACCTGCTTCGCATCGCCCGGCAACTTGCAGAAGTAGTGAGAGCCCCAACCGACGACGTCGGGGCCCAGCAAGTCTCGAACATACCCGACGATCCTGGCGTCGGTCAGCAAGTCGCGCACCGGCTCGTAGCGGAGATGGGCCGAGCTGATCGAGTAGGGGTCTCCGCCCGCCGCCAACGTTTCGGCGAGCAAACGGTCGAAGTACTCGCGATGCTCCGTGATCTCCGCGGTGGTGAACACCTCGAGTGGAAACAGGCAGCCATCGCGATTGAAAGCGGCTAGTTGCTCGACGCTGAGCGTCTCCGGGCTGGGATTATCGGTCGGAAAGAATCGCAGTTCCCGGTTCAGCTGCGCAAGCTCGTCGGCGGTCGGTATGATGGCGAAACGAGGCGTCTCGGAGGGCGGATCGGGCTGTGCCATGGGGCGGTCTCGGGAAGTACGGGTGTGCGGCGAGGCTGCCTGGGATTTTATCGAGCACCGACGGGGAGATGGAATGTCCAAGCGAATTGTTTTGACGGGGGCGACCCGCGGACTGGGGCTGGCCATGGTCGAGGAGTTTGTCAGTCGCGGTCATGTTGTCTGTGGCTGTGGACGGTCGGAAAAGCTGATCGGGACTCTTCACCAGCGATTTGGCCCACCGCATCAATTCGCCGCGGTTGATGTGGCAGACGAGCCAGCGGTTGCGGCTTGGGCGTCACAGGTGCTGCACGATGGCCCGCCCGACTTGCTGCTGAACAACGCGGCCGTGATCAATCGCAACGCTCCGCTTTGGGAGATTGGCCCGGATGAGTTCTCGCGGCTGGTCGACGTGAACGTCAAAGGCGTCTTTCACGTGCTGCGGCATTTCCTGCCCGCGATGGTGGCTCGTGAGCACGGAGTGATCGTCAACTTCAGTTCGGGGTGGGGGCGTTCGACGTCTCCCGACGTCGCGCCGTATTGCGCATCCAAGTGGGCGATTGAGGGACTGACGCGGGCGCTGGCGCAGGAGTTGCCGCCCGGCATGGCCGCGATCCCGTTGAATCCCGGTGTGATCAACACCGAGATGCTTCAAAGCTGTTTTGGCGAGGCGGCTGCCGCCTATCCCAGCTCGAAACAGTGGGCCCACCGCGCCGTGCCGTTCCTGCTGGATCTCAGCTACGCCGACAATGGCGATCCATTGACTGCCCCGAGCTAGATGTCCGACATGTTGCACCCCGCCACTTTGCCCACCGAACAGTTGCTGCAGCAGTGCGACGTGCGGCGACAGCGACGCTCGGGACCCGGCGGGCAGCATCGCAACAAGGTCGAGACGGCGGTGGTGCTCACGCATCGACCGACGGCGTGCGTCGGCGAGGCGACGGAGCGGCGCAGTCAGGAGCAGAACCGCCAAGTGGCGATCCAGCGGCTGCGCATCGAATTGGCGCTGGCAGTGCGATGTGAGCATCTCGAGCCCAGTGCGTTGTGGCGCACACGGCTGGCGGGAACACGATTAAGCGTCAGCGTCGAACATCCGGACTTCCCCGCGCTGTTGGCCGAGGCGCTGGACGCACTGGAGTCCTGCCAGTGGCGTTTGGACGAAGCGAGCCAACGTCAGGGCTGCTCCAGCAGCCAGCTGGTCAAGCTGCTAAAGTTGGAACATCGCGCGCTGGGGCAGCTGAACGCCGCGCGTCGAGAGTTGGGTCTGAGAGAACTGAAATAGGAAGTGAATCGATGACGTTTCGTCTCGCCATGATCGGAGTCGACCATCCGCACGGCGCCGGCTGGCGCGAGTTGATATTGAACATGGACGCGGACATTGAATTTGTGGCCGTGGTCCCTCGCTTTGAGGGCGGACTCGCGAGCCTCGAGGAGCAACTCGCTGACTTACCGCGATTCGAGACGACGGCGCAGTTGGTCGATTGGGGTGGGTTCGACGGGGCGCTGGTCTGCCTGCCGAATGACGAAGGGCCCGCCACGGTGCAGCAGCTGGCCAAGGCCGGGAAGCACGTGCTTGCGGAAAAGCCGTTGGCGGGCTCGGCGTCCGCGGTTTCGGCGGCGCTCGATGCCGTTGACCTCGCCGACGTGGCGTTTCAGACGGGCTATATGTGGCGCTACGACGATTGCACCAATCGACTGCGTCGGATGGTGACGGACGGCCAGTTCGGCAAGTTGATCAATGTCGAAATGACGTTTGTTACCAGCGATGTGACGCGGCGAGGTCCATCGCACTACTTGTTCAACCGCGAGCGGTCGGGCGCCGGGTTCTTCAATTGGCTTGCTTGCCACTATCTCGACTTGCTGCTGTACGTCACCGACGCCGACGTCACCGCGGTGACGGCCAGGACCGGCGTCTGGGGCGATGAGCCGGTGGAGGTGGAGGACGGCGGCGCCGCGATCATCGAGTTGAGCAACGGGGCGCTGGCGACATTCGTCGGCGGTTATTGGTTGCCGCGTTGGGCAGGCGAAGCACATTGGACCGTGCGCGGATCTCAGCGCTGGGTCGATTGGCTACCGGGTGTGGACGGCGGGCGCCTGGAGATTCACGGCCCCAAGCCGCAGTGGCACGCGATGGAGGAAGCGTTCACGGCGGGCGCCGATGACACGCCCGGATACGGTGGACGGCTTGGATCGCGATTGGTGGCCGATTGGCTCGACGCCACCACCAACAAACGCACCTGCCGCAACAGCACGCACTCCACTCGCCAAACGCTCAAGCTGTTGGATCTGATTGCCGAGTCATCGGCTCGAGGCCAACGCATTGAGGTGCGCTGACTGCCCCTGCCTCAATGATCAGCCAGCATGCCAAGCGAGCACTTGCTCCGCCAGTTGATCGAGAGTGCCGACGAGTTCAAGGTCGGGACGTTCCAATCGGGTTTGGATCAGGACGTCGTCCCTTCGGGCATAAAGCGGATCGCAGCCCACGAAGATGGGTTTGCTTCCCACGATGTGTTTGCCGTATTCGAACAGGGAGATTGGATTCAATGTCGGTGGACAGAACCAAAAGGCAACTGCGGTGGCCAGCCGCAGATGTTGGAATTCCCATTGAATCTGCTCTTCCGCTGCGCTGGGGTCGCCCATGGGAAAGTCGGCTCGACGAGGATTGAGCACGTGCAGAGGAGTTTCCCCGCAGGCTGCCGCAATCCGATTGGCGATGTGAATCTGCCAGTCTCCACAGTCGGTAATGCCTCCGGCCAGAAAGATGCTCGCGCCCAGGCCATCCCAGCGATTCGGCGCCTCGATATACATGGCAATTGTTCCCGGGCAAGGGTTGTCTGCAGGCAATGCTACACGACGGGCGATTGCAGCACTCCGATGCGCTCAATCTCCGCCTCGATGCGATCCCCTGCTTTGAGGTAGTCGCCCGTGGTGTTGCCAACGCCCGCGGCGGTGCCCGTCGAGATCATGTCGCCCGGCTCCAGCGTGACGAGGTTCGAGATGAACTCGATGACTTCGGCGACGGGGAAGATTTGTTGTCCGGTGTTAGCCGATTGTTTCACGACTCCGTTGACGCGCAGCTCCATGGCGAGACTTTGCGGATCAGGGATGGCATCGCTTGAAGTGATGCAAGGCCCGCAGGGGCAGAACGAGTCGTGCCACTTGCCGTGCAGCCAATCGAAGAACTTGTCGCGAGGCCGCTCCTTGCGACCCGGATTGGGGCGAAAGCGGCGATTCGAGATGTCGTTGACGACCGTATAGCCGGCCACATGCTCGAGCGCTTTTGCTGCGGGGATCGCTTTTCCGCCTCGCCCGATGACCACCGCCAATTCCAATTCCCAGTCGATCGCGTCGGGGGAAATGGCGGGGATTTCGACGGGCTGGTTTGGCGCCGTCAAGGTGGTCGAGGACGGCTTCATGAAGACGTAGGGGAAGGTCTCGGCGCGTTCGGCCGCCTTCTCGCCGCCCTCTTCGATATGCTGAGCGTAATTGCCGGCCAAGAGAAACAGCTTCGGCGGGCACGGAATGGGAACCAGCAATTCCGCGTCGGCCGGTGCGCTCGCTCGCTCGCTCGCTGCTGCTGGATGTTCCTTGATCCAGGCGGCTAGCTGCTGCGCTTGTGAGTGCAGGTCTCCGTGCGGGAGATACCGCAGGATGTCGTCGTCGGCCTCGAGCTCCAATCCGGACGCCTTGGCGATTTCGGGGAGCGGCAACACGCCGCTTTCGTCATAGAAGGCCGCAACGGGGATGCCGCCAACTTGCACTCTACAAATTCTCATCGCTGCTCCAGGCAAGAGGATGCGGGCAACAAACGCCCGCGGAACCCGAAGCAACAGTTGTAACGGCTCAGCCTTCTTGACAACACTCCCTCGCCGGCAGAGTGCCGCTGCTTGAGTCTCCATCGCCCGACACTTGCGAGCAGGCCGCTGCCATCGATGTTGGCTAGCTCGGTGACGGACCGCGTCGACTACGGAACGCGGACTACCGCCACGCAGCCGAACGCGGGCTACCGACCACGAAGCCGATGGATTACGCCGCGATTTTGGGCCGAGGGCGACGGGTCGTCCTCAATCACAATCATGTCGCGGTCGTCGCGCGAGGCGGCGAACATCGGCACCACCGTCGCCGGCTCGTAGCCGTCGCTGTATTCGCCGTGGTGGTGCTGCATCTCTTCCCGAATCCGCTCGTTCAATTCCGCAGGCGGCTCGTTGACCAGGTGCGACTCGGGGAAGCGGGGCTCCGTTTCGACTCGCGTGCTCGAACTGCGCCGACGCAGGGTCGCGGACATCTCCTGCCCAGCCGCCAACGTTTCTCCGAGCAAACGGCTTTCCAGGCTGGAGACGCGCGGACCGATGGTGCGCATTTCTCCTAGCTGAATGTGTTCGTCAATCACGATCTCCTCGAGGGCAAAGTCGCCGAACGGGTCATCGACCGCCGCAGTCGGCGCCGCAGCTTCCTCGTGGCGCTCGACCTCAGCCAGCCGCGATTCGATTTTGGCGGCGCACTCAATCGCCTCGGGACAGATCTCGTAGTGCACCAGTTGCTCGGGCTGGAGCGTGGAGCCGCTGATCTCTTGTGCGACGACCATCGCCTGCCACGTCTCGGGGTCGAGCTCCGACGATGCGTACTCCTCGGCGGAGTTTTCGTAGTGGGCGGCGGCCTGTTCGGAATCATGGGTGGTGAACTCACCCAAGGGGCCAATTTCCAGCGCGGACGGGCTGTTCGGCTCCGCCGTTTGCATGCCGGGCTCTTCATCGAGACCGCCGAACTCGATCACCGACGAGGACGTCTCGGCCGGCGCGTCCGACGTCCACGGCGTGGGCAGTTGTTGCAGCTCGCCCCACGCTTGCTCGACGATCTGGCTGTCGATTTGGCGCGCCCGGCGTTGAGCCGCCTGGTATAGCGCCTGATTGCAGACTTGATTCACGACGCGCGGGATGCCATGCGAGGCGTCGAAGACTGCCCGCAGGCCATCTTCGCTCCACAGGCCCAAGCCGCCACCAGCCGCCGAAGACAGTCCTGTGACGTATTGCCGCGTCTCTTCACGCCCCATTCCCTGCAGATAACAGCGAGCCGCCAGACGCTGGTTGAGTGATTCGAGTTTCGGGTTGGTGAGCGTGTCCTCAAGGCGGTCGTTGCCAAACAATACGACTCGCACGCGCGGCGAGCCGTTGCGGACGAAGTTGCTGATCATCCGCACCTCCTCCAGCAACTCCACCGACAAATGCTGAGCTTCGTCCACCAACAGTAGGAGTCCGTTGGGACACTCCTCGCTCGGCTCGAGGAAGTCCAGCAACGTGAGCCGCAACTCGCCCTCGTTCTGTCCTTGATGAGGCAGACGCAATTGGTGGACGATCGTCTGCAGCATGTCGCGCAGCTCGTGCAGCTGGCCGCATGCGAGCGTGACGGTTTGGTACTCGGGCCGGAACTGTTCCTCAAGGATTGAGAGCAGCAGGGTCTTGCCGACGCCCGCCGGGCCCACGACAACGGCTGGCCCTTCCCCCTCGGCAATCACCCGGGCAATGGTTTCACGTGCAGCGACGAGTTCGTGGACGGGGAAGTAATGGCTCGTGTCGGGGACGTTCGAGAAGGCTCGTTTCTCAAATCCGAAGAACGACTCGTACATAATGTGGGGCTCGTTTGTGGGAGGACCATTCGTCCCAGCCGGCTTCCCGCTGCAAAGGGGAGCCGCCTCGGTGACCGGCATCGCATACAATGTCACGCGACCTTCATCCACTGCATCGGCAAAGTCCGCTCACAACTGCAACGAAGTCAAGCGATCTGGCTCCCCGAGCCCAATCTGCGTCAACGAGGGGTCTCCATAAGCTGATTTGACGTTATCTATTCTTCCGCTACGGGCATAGGCTGCGTGGCAGACCCGTTTTGCCTAACTGCCCTCCCTCGCCGGCAACGGCTTTTTCCTTTGGCCCGATTGAACGTTCCATGTTTCGCATCAAGATTTGCGGCGTTACTCAATCCCGGGATGTTGAACCCATTGGTCGAGCGGGCGCGGATGCCATCGGGTTGAACTTTGTGCCCGCCAGTCGGCGTTTCATCGCGATCGACGCCGCTCGAGCGATATCCGCCATCGCCTCCGAGCAGAAGCTGGCGCGTGTCGGCGTGTTTGTGAATGAAACGCTCGAACGGATTGCGGAAATCCATCGCGAGGTCGGGCTTGATTGGATCCAATTGCATGGTGACGAGCCGGACGAGGCCGTGAATGGGCTCAAGCGGATGCTGCCCGGCGTGAAGATCTGCCGAGCCTTGCGATGGGAGTCCGGCTTCGCCGACGACATTGGCCCGATCGTTGCCCACTGGGACGCTTCCGCCATCGACGCACTGTTGGTGGACGCGTTCGCCCCGGATGCCTATGGCGGCACGGGGAAGGTAGTTGACTGGAGCAAAGCCCGCGAGCTCGCGGCCTCGCTGAAAAAGCCACTCGTACTCGCTGGCGGACTGACACCGGACAACGTCGCGGCGGCGATTGAAGCGGTCTCGCCGGCAGCGGTCGACACGGCGAGCGGCGTGGAACTGGAGCCGGGGGTCAAGTCGCATTCACAGGTGGAAGCCTTTGCAGCAGCTGCCCGCGCCGCCTTCGCGAACACCGGTTAACAGCACAACGGAGTCGGTTATGACTTCGGCGCGAATCGCGGATCGAACAAGGTACGACGGTTCAAGACGATTCGAGACAATTCGGCTGCCTTGCCCGAATGCGTCGTTGCGGCTTACATTGTGGGGCAGACGAAAACAAATGCCCAAACCCACCGAATGAGGAGTGTACGAGTGTCCACTGAGACCAAAGCCGAAAGGTTGCCCTACTGGGTGAAGGATATCGAACTGGCCGAATGGGGTCGCAAAGAAATCGAGGTGGCGGAAAACGAGATGCCGGGGCTAATGGCCCTGCGCGCGAAATACGGCGAAAGCAAGCCGCTCAAGGGAGCGCGAATCGCCGGCTGCCTCCACATGACGATTCAGACCGCGGTGCTGATCGAGACTCTGGTCGAACTGGGCGCTGAAGTCACTTGGAGCTCCTGCAATATCTTCTCGACGCAGGATCATGCGGCAGCAGCCATCGCGGCCGCCGGCATTCCGGTCTATGCCAAGAAGGGCATGACGGAGAAGGAATTCGATTGGTGCATCGAACAGACCTTGCACTTTCCCAGTGGCAAGCCGCTGAACATGATCCTGGACGACGGCGGCGACCTGACCGCCATGGTCCACCAGAGATTCCCCGAGTTGCTGGCGGACATCAGGGGACTTTCGGAGGAGACCACCACGGGCGTTCATCGGCTGCATCAGATGCACAGCCGCGGTGAGCTGAAGATCCCGTCCATCAATGTCAACGACTCCGTGACCAAGAGCAAGTTCGATAACCTCTACGGTTGTCGTGAGTCGCTGGTCGACGGTATCAAGCGGGCCACCGACGTGATGATTGCCGGCAAGGTCGCGGTGGTGTGCGGCTACGGCGATGTCGGCAAGGGCTGCGCTCACTCGCTCCAGCGATACGGCGCCCGCGTCATCGTTACCGAGATCGACCCGATCAACGCGTTGCAAGCGGCGATGGAAGGCTTCCAAGTTTCGACGATGGAAGAGGTCGCTTCGATCGGCAATATCTTCGTCACCACGACGGGCAATTGCGATGTGATTCGCGGCGAGCACATGGCCCAGATGCCCAACGACGCGATTGTCTGCAACATCGGTCACTTTGACACCGAGGTGGACATTGCTTGGCTCAACCGCGAGAGCGGCGCGGTCAAGACCGAGATCAAGCCGCAGTTCGACCGCTACCGATTCCCGGACGGCCGTCACCTGATCGTGCTGGCCGAAGGCCGCCTGGTGAATCTGGGCTGCGCGACCGGGCATCCCTCGTTCGTGATGTCGACGTCGTTCACCAATCAGGTGATCGCCCAGATCGAGCTCTGGAACAACACCGAATCCTATCCGCTCGGGGTCCATGTGTTGCCGAAGTTGCTGGACGAGGAAGTCGCTCGTCTGCATCTGGCCTCGATCGGAGTGAAGCTGACCAAGCTCTCCGAAAAGCAAGCCGACTACATCGGCGTGCCGGTCGAGGGGCCGTACAAGCCGGAGTACTACCGCTACTAGTGGTGTTCGCGGTGGCCACCCCACCTCGCAAGATCCCCGGAAACTGTTAGCATACGAGGCTCGTTCGGCGTTTTTTTCGCCGGGCGAGCCTCTCTTTTTATGCCTCGCCGCCCGCTTTGGCGCGCACACGCCGAAGTGACTTTTGGAGCTTGCCATGCCGGACATTCAAGCCTTCCGTGGAGTTCGCTACGACTTGGCCCACGTCGGCGCTCTCAGCGACGTGATTGCGCCGCCCTACGACGTTATTTCGCCGGAACTGCAGGAAGAGCTCTACAAGCGGCATCCCGCGAACGTGATCCGACTGATCCTCAATCGCGACGAGCCCGGCGACGACGAGAACGCCAAGTACGATCGAGCCTCTCGGTTTCTGCGGTCGTGGCAGCGAGAAGGTGTGTTGATGGAGGAGGCGGCGCCGGCGCTGTATGTCTACCACCAGGAATTTGAGACGGGCGGCGAGAAGTTCATCCGGAAGGGCTTTATGTGCCGCGTTCGATTGGAACCTTTCGGCGAGGGGAAGATCTACCCGCATGAGGAGACGCACGCTGCCGCAAAGGCCGATCGGCTCAAGTTGATCAACGCCTGTGGCGCCAACCTGAGCCAGATCTTCGGGCTGTATCCCGATGAAGACAATCAGGTTCAGCAACGTCTTGAGGACGCGATCATCGAGGTGGCGCCGCTCGAGGCGGTGGACCATCTTGGCGTCGTCCACCGGATTTGGCCGGTGACCGATTTAGCCGTGATCACCGACGTATGCGCGTTGATTGCGGACAAGCCGATGTTTGTGGCGGACGGCCACCATCGCTACGAGACGGCCTGCAACTACCGCGCGCAGCAGGGCGAGATTGACTCCGAGAATCCTGCCAATTTCGTGTTGACGATGTGCGTCGGCATGAATGATCCGGGGATGATCGTCTTGCCCACCCATCGCTTGTTCCGCGGCATGCCGTCGATGACGGCGGAACAGTTGATTGAGAAGATCGGTGGCTGTTTTGACGCCAAGGTTGCCGGCGAGGGCGCGGATTTGGCGGAGACAATTTGGTCGACGATCGAAAACGCCGACCGCCAAGAGAATCTCGCACTGTATACCGCGGCCGACGAGCGTTGGGTCACGGCGACATTGAATGCAGCTGGCCGGCAGCGAATGGCGGAAGTGGCCGCGACTCAGAGCGGCGATTGGCAGGGGTTGGGCGTCGCCATCCTGCATCGATTGCTGGTGGAAACGCTGCTCGGCGCCACGGAGCTTCCCAAGCCCAAGTACGTGCACCTCGTTGAGGAGCTCGTGGATGCCCTGCATGGCGACGACTCCTGCGAGTTCCAATTGGCGGCGTTGGTGATGCCAGCCACGCTCGACCACATCCGCGCCATCAGCGAACATGGCGAACGGATGCCGGCCAAGAGCACCTATTTCTATCCGAAGCTGCTGAGCGGGCTGGTCTTCAACCGCGTACGATAACCCTGAGATCTCGCACCTCTCGCGCGCAACAGCCCCGAATGGGCCACAGACGTTAGCCCTGGCGCAAGCCCAGGGAGCCCTGGTCGCCAATCCACGGGATCTCGCACCTCGCGCGCAACAGCCCCGAAGGGGCGACAGACGTTAGCCCTGGGCGCAAGCCCAGGGAGCCGGGCACCTCCCTTGAAATCTCGCATCTAACGGGCGCAACAGCCCCGAAGGGGCGACAGACGTTAGCCCTGGGCGCAAGCCCAGGGAGCCCTGGTCGCCAATCCACGGGATCTCGCACCTCGCGCGCAGCAGC
>JAGQPF010000197.1 GCA_020426845.1 Planctomycetales bacterium | reverse complement strand
TGCTGGTCGAAACCGTACTGCTCAATTACATGGCGCTGCACGGGCAGCAGGGCAACTTCGCGAGCCTGTTCCCCGGTCACGGCCTCGGCAACAGCGCCCTGCGCGATTCGCTGACCGCCTTTGCACCAATCGTCAACGGCACGATCCCTTAAGGCGTTTCCGATGCCATAAGAAGTCGCCGACGAGCACGGAGGCCTCGTTGCCGAACGCGAATAGGACGTTCAACGCCCATGTTGCCGGCCGTGTAGCCGTCCGGCGCGGCACCGGCGAATCGCACCAACCGTGGCCGATGGCTCGGGCACGCTGGGCGTGCTCAGTTGAGGTCGAACTCTTCCTGCCCCGGCGGGCCGCGGGCGCGGTGTGCTGTGGTCAGGTCAGCCGCTGAGCCGCTCGCCGGCTTTGTTGGCTCCAGGTACGCAAGGATCCGCCCGATGACTTGCGGGTCCTCGATACTGGCAATGATCCTGACCTTCCCGCCACAGCGCTCACACCGCTCGATATACAATCGCTCGGGCAACACTTGGGGGCAATGAGTCGTGGTAGGCCGACCGTTACGATACATTTACTTTCGCCTGAATCAGTCCCTCAACTCGATGCAACGGGATCGCGGGATCCGCCCAGCGAGTATGGGGTCCGCTGTGATCACGCTCATGACGGTGGTTTACGGGACATATGTACAAGGCGCAGTGGCGCTGGTCCAATACCTCCTCGATTCACGCTACTTGTTTCGAGAATTCGCTGGCGTTCTCGCAATTGGCACATTCGTCGGGCTGTTCACCGCACAGTACCTGTACCTGGCAACCCCGAGTCGCCATTTTCAGATTCTCGCTGAGTTCGCCAGCAGTCCGTCTCGCGAACGCTGGTGGCTTACGTTCTTATTGCTGGTCTAGTTCATCGGTGGAGCAACGTGCGCGTCTGTCGCACTTCATTATCGTGATCAGGGCTGAGGGGGGCGAAATCTGGAGGGACGTCAACGAGGTTCTCCCGCCACTTCAATGAAACCCTGGAAAAGTGAATCAACCTATATCACTAAGTGCTATAGTAGTGCTTCAATGCTGAGCAGCGGCCATGCAGACCTTTAAAGCCAGGGCCTTCGCCAAGTGGGCAAGAGGCGAGGGTCTTGGCGATGCGGCGCTTGCTACTGCCGTGGCTGAGATAGAGCGAGGCCTGATCGATGCCCATTTGGGTGGTCAGGTGGTCAAGAAACGGGTGGCCTTTCCGGGCCGCGGGAAGCGCGGCAGCGCCCGGACCTTGGTTGCCTTCAAGCAAGGTGACAAGGCGTTTTTCATTTACGGCTTTGCCAAGAACGAACGCGGCAACGTCAGTGAAAAGGAACTGCAGGCGTTGAAGTTGTTGGCGAAGGAGTTGCTGGGCTACACAGCAACGTCGTTAGGCAAGGCGCTGAAGGCCGGCGAACTGATTGAGATCAAGGAGGATGATGATGGCTAGGAAGATCCTGGATACGGTGTACAAGACGGCAGAAGGCTTGCGCGATGCCGGTGTCATGAGCGCCAAGACCATGCGCGAGTTCGATGCTCTCTGCCTGCCGCCGATCCGAAACTTGAGTGCTGCACAAATCAGACGCCTGCGCATGCGGAACAAGGCCAGTCAGGCGGTGTTCGCGGCCTACCTGAATACGAGTGCATCCACTGTGCAGAAATGGGAGCAAGGCCAGAAGAAGCCCAACGGTCCGTCGTTGAAACTCCTGAACCTCGTTAACGACAAGGGCCTGGCGGCACTCGGCGAATAGGACGTTCAAAGCCCCTGTTGCCGACAGTGTAGCCGCACGGCGAGAAGCCGGCGACCCTCGGTAACCCGTGGCCCAGTGCTGTAGCAGCCGGTTGCGCCGCGGGAAATTCAGGCCTGCGGGCGGGATTCTCGCCGTGCGGGATGCCGAGGACACAGCCGCCCACGGCGCGCCCGTAGCTCGGGCACGCTGGGCGTGCTCAATTGAGATCGAACTCCCGCTGCCCCGGCGGGCCGCGGGCGCGGTGTGCTGTGGTGAGGTCAGCCGCTGAGCCGCTCGCCGGCTTTGTTTGCTCCAGGTGCGCAAGGATCCGCCCGATGACTTGCGGGTC
>JAGQPF010000196.1 GCA_020426845.1 Planctomycetales bacterium | reverse complement strand
TCAAGGACGGCAGGCAACCGGACTGGGAAGACGTTCGTCCCTACCCGGCATTTACCCTTCAGCAAGCAGCTGAAGCAAACCGGAAATCTAATTGTCGCTAAAGGGAAAGACAATTGTCGCCGAACAGACCAAGTTTCGCGTCCCCGACCATCGGAATGATCGCCTAAGGCTTTGATCGCCGTCCGTGTGGATAGCGTCACCAGGCGTTTGTGAACCTGACGCCTGAGCACGCACGATCCCACTTGAACCCCACAGAAGATTGTCGTGCCAACTCAATTCGGGCAAGTCGGGATGTCGCTCGACATCGTCTTGGCCCATGCTGTGGGCCAAAGCCAGGGGATATCTGCCGATGATCGTGTTTTTGAAAATCCATTGTTTGTTGGGCAATCTCATCGCCTCGCCGCTGGACGAAATGGACAGCGGAATCGCGCCGGAAAAGAGAATGTTGTTGCTGATGATGGAGGTTGGTGTGCCATCCGCATTGAGTGAGACGCCACCCGTTCCGCTCACCATGCAGTTTTGCAGCTCGACATACGGCACGCCGCTCCCCAAACGGCTCAGTTCCCACAATGCTCCAGCGCCTGTTTGGAACCGGCAATTCGCCGCCCGAACCGGCGCTGAAATCACCTTGATGAGATTCCTACTTTCGCCAAGAGAAGGTGAAGGGGCAAATCGAAACGTCAGTCCTTCGAGCGTCAGCGGACCCGAAGCGGTCAACGCGGGCGTTGCTGCTTGGTCTGGGTCGTCGAGCACTTCCAGGATTGGGGAATATCCGCTCGCTGCCCTGATTGCAATCGATCGCCGACCGATGCTAATTGGCGGAATGGCAAACGGCCCGTTGCCACGGACTTCAATGGTCGCCTTGTTTGGCGCCGCAGCGATAGCTTCCGGGAGCGACGCGTAGGATTCCTCGATCAACTCTCCTTCGGCGAGCGTCACAAAAGGGCACATCGGCAAAGTTGCGACGGGTTTCGCCGTCGGCTTCTCGTCGTCGTCGTCGTCGGCCGACTCCTTGCGTGCCGGGCTGTCGAGACTTGTGTTAGCATCGGATTGGTCGGTTTGATTCCGACGCCATGACGGCATCGGCGACGCCATGAAGCCCACCGCGACCACCGCAATCAAGAGTAGCAACCAATGCAGTGTGCTTCGCAACGTTCGCTGATGCCAAAATCTTGGCGCCGGAACGACGGTCGGCTGATTGCGAGGGGATTGGTGTTGCTCCAGGAGACACGCGACTTCCTCAGCCGATTGAATCCGCTGATCGGCGGACTTTTCGTGCGTCTTTTGGATCAATTCCACAAGCCACAAAGGGACGTCGGGATTGAACTCATGAATTGGCTTGGCTGTGCCTTCCGCAACCTGTCGCATGATGGCTAGCGAGGAGCTTCCCGCAAACGGCGGCCGCCCGGTGCACATCATGTAGAGCACACTGCCAAGGCTGAACACGTCGGATCGCTGGTCGGTTTCTTCCTCGGCGGCCTGTTCCGGGGACATGAACTGCGGAGTTCCCGTGACCATGCCACTTTGTGTCAGCCCCGCGTCATCTACGCCCCGCGCGAGGCCGAAATCGGTGATCTTGACGCGACTTGTTTCCTCATCGAGAAGGATGTTTCCTGGCTTGATGTCGCGATGGATCAGGCCTTGTTTGTGGGCGGCGGCGAGGCCATCGGCGATCTGTTTTCCAATCTTTACGATCGAATCGCAATCGAGCGGCCCCGTGTTCTTGATTCGCTCTTCGAGTGAAGTCCCCGAGATCAACTCCATGACAATGTAGGGGAGGCCGTTTCTCTCCTCGACGGCGTAGATTTTGATCACCTGCTCGTGAGTCACCGCGGCAATCGCTTGCGCTTCCCGCAGAAACCGCTTCCTCGCGACTCCACTGGCCGCCAAGTGTGGCGCAAGGACCTTGATCGCAACCAAACGGTTAAGCGTGCGGTCCACGGCCTGCAGGACCACACCCATTCCGCCCCGGCCCAGGACTTTCTCGACGTCGTAACGATCGATCCGGCCGAGAAATCCCGGTGTGTCGGACGGGTCCAGCCAACATGGCACGATTTCATCGAGTGAGTCGGTTTCAGCCGAAATGCCCGTGTTCGTCAAGGCCTTGATTCGCCGGACGACGCTTTCCAGCACGTCATCCTGTGCTTCCGGGGACGTTTTCTTTTGGCTCCACGTAACGTTGACGTTGGAAAGGTCGTCGAGTGTGTCCTGGCAATTGTGGCAGGCCTCGATATGGTCCGCGAGCGGCCGCAACTCCTCATCCGACAACGAGCCGTCAAGCATTCGTTGGAGAGCATTGCGATCGGGACACAAAGGCGGATCGGTCAATCCATCACCTCAACCAGGATTCCAGCTAAGTCGCTTCCATTTGTTCGATCAAAGCTTTCAGACGGCCCGTCACCCGGCTTTTCGCCAAATAAACAGCTGCGACCGTCATTTCGAGTTCCTTGGCAACTTCGCGAGCCTTTTTGCCTTCGATGGCCGTTAAAGCGAAGGCTCGCCAGGTACTCTCGTTGACACTGCGTTGTATCTGCGCCGCCGCCCAGTCGAAGAGCCGCTGCTGATATTCTCTTTCCCAGGTTGCGCTCAACTCCGCGGTTGGGTCAGCTTGGTTGTTGATTGATTCAACTGCATCCGTCCCGCCAACGCCAATGCCGGGTCTCTTGGAAACGCTGAGCTTCTTTTGCAACTTGTGTCGCGTCACGGCAAACAGCCAACCTCGAAAACTCCCCAAGCTCGGGTCGTAGCTAAACTTTTTGATCGCCGTGCTAACGCCCTGCAAAACGTCTTGTGCGACGTCGGCCGAATCAGCGTCTTGCAGCCCGCGTTTGCGGGCGAATCCGTAAATCAGCGGTGCATAGATTTCGACAAATTGCGACCAGGCTGCGCTGTCTCGCTCGTCGCGAATTCGCAGCAAAAGGCTAGGCCGAGTCTTCGGATCGTCTCCCATGAGGAGATCCCTTAGTGGAGTATTGCTGCCAACCCGGCGATTCTATCACGAAAAAACGAAATATGTCCGGAGAATCTGGTGTCAATGGCAAGGGCGCCGGCGCCGGCGAATTGGCAAGAGGCGTTGTCGACGCTGGCGACAACGACACCGTCGTCGTCTACCTGGGCGAGGTCGTAAAGATCGTCGCAAAGGTCCAAGCGACGCCGACCGTTCAGGGCCCGCAGCTTCTATAGTTTTGCGGCGCCGTGGCGGCCCACGCGGCGAGACGGCAAACGAATTCAACGCGCGGCCACGGGGCGGCGCTTCGCTCTGCCCCGGGTGCATCGTGTGCATTCGGTTATCGTGCTGCCATCGAGTATGTCACCGCCTGTAGCCGAAGGCCTCTTCGTCTATCATTGCCACAACCTCGAGCACGAAGATGCTGGAATGATGCGCAATTTTCGCGTCACTGGTTAGCGACGGTTGTGCTGGAGGAGACCGTTGGCAGCAGGCTGCTAGGCGGCGCGCGTTCGCAGTGGCCAAGCGGCGCGACTTGCGGCTTGTCGCTGGCGTTGGGCGATGCAGTCCAGAATCTCTTCCGCGACGGCCAACGCTCGTAGACCATCCTCGCCCGTGACGACTGGCAGGGCGCGGTCGCGAATGGATTGGATGAAGTTGGCCTGTTCGTCCAAGAGGGGGTTGGCATCTTGCGGAATTGCCACCTCGGTGACGGGAAGATGCTTGGCCTGCACGAGGGCGGCAAACTCGGGGGTGGGCCGCTCTCCGCGCACGCGGGTTGCAGCCAACGCCACACTGGGGCGTCGAATGGAAGCGGAACGCGAGGCCATGTCGATTTGGGCCTGAGCGTAGGGGCCGATCACCTGCATCGAGCGGGACGCTGCCGCGCTGACGCGTGAGGCCCGCAGCGTGGCTACGGCGCCGTCGGCGAACTCGATCCACGCGTGAGCGGCATCTTCATGCGGACCGACAACTGACATCCCCGTGGCCGAGACCCGTTGCACCGGGCTGCGGATGACGGACAGCACCAAGTCCAGGTCGTGAATCATCAGGTCGAGCACAACGCCCACGTCGGTGGAGCGACCCGTGTATGGTCCTTCACGCGTCGCTTCGACATAGTGCGGGGACGTCACTTGCGGCGCCGCTAGCGCGAAGGCCGGATTGAAACGCTCGACATGACCGACCTGCAAGACTCGGGCTGCGTTGCGAGCGACATGGACCAGTCGACCCGCTTGCTGCGAGTTGTCGCAAATCGGCTTCTCCATCAGCACGTGTTTGCCGGCTCGGAGCAGTGATTCGCCAATGCGGTCGTGCAGCGACGTCGGCGCCGCGACAATGGCGCCGTCAAAGTCGTCCGCCGCGTCCTCCCACCTGGCAACGTGCCTCGCTCCATGCTCGGCGGCGACCTTGGCGCCGGTTGCGTCCGGGTCGGCCACGAGTGTCAGCTCCGCGTCAGCGTGCCGGCACGCCAATCGTGCGTGAATTTTACCGAGATGGCCCGCTCCAATGACCGCCAATCGAACGCGACTCATGCGGCTCTCCTTCGCTCGCGGCTTCGGCCTTGCCAGCCTTCATTCTGCAATTGCACGAAGCCCAACAGGTAATTGACGGGCGGCAGCAGTTGCCGCTGTGATCTCAGCAACTCCCGCACCGAGTCGACTCCCACGTGGTCGACGAACAGCAATCGATACGCTTCTTCGAGGGCTTGGAGCGTCTCGGGCGAGAAGCCGCAACGCCGCAGGCCCACCAGATTGACGCCACGCGGGCGAGCGGGGCTGCCCTCGGCGACGAGAAACGGCGGCACGTCATGCACGACGCGGCTCATGCCAGCGACAAACGCGTGACTGCCGATGCTCGCGAAGTGATTGACGGCCAATCCACCGGCCAGCGTTGCGTGCACTCCGACGTGCACGTGCCGCCCCAGCAGAACGTTGTTCGCCATCACCACCTGGTGCTCGACGCGACAGCCATGGGCAATATGGCAGCCGCCCATGACATAACACTGATCGCCCACACTGGTCGGCTCGTGCGGGTCCACGCCGCGATGGATGGTCACCGACTCGCGAATGACGTTGTAAGAGCCGATTTCCACCGAAGTGTCGGCGCCCGCGTAGTTGGAGTCCTGAGGCTCGGCGCCGATTACTGCGTTGGCGTGAACACGATTGTGCTCACCCATTCGCACTTTGCCTACGACGATGACGTGGCTGTCCAGACGCGTGCCGTCGCCGATCTCCACGTCAGGCCCGATCAGACAAAACGGGCCAACGTGCACCTGTTCGCCCAACTTGGCCGAGCCGTGAACTTCCGCAAGTTTGGAAATGTGAGCGGCCATCGACTCGCGCCTTCAACCGGCGATTGGTACTGAACAGATGGTAAGAGGGCCGTTGAAGAAACCTGGCGCTCCGGTAGTCGCCGCCTCACGTGAGGTGACTACACGTGCGACGACTACGCGTGCGACGACTCGGGATGTCTCGCCGCCTCGAGCGCGAGCAATTGTCGCACCATCTCGGAATTGAGTTTGTGTCCACTTCGGTACGCGGTAAAGCTCCCCACCAAATCGCAGCCGGCTAGCGCCAAGTCGCCGACTAGATCCAACGTCTTGTGCCGCACGCATTCGTCGGCGAATCGCAGCTCATTATCGATTGGCCCGGCTGCGCCAAACACGAGCAGGTCTTGATTGGTGGCTCGCAGGCCAAGCCCGCGCTCGCGAAGCCACTCGGCTTCGTGCTGCAAGATGAACGTTCTCGCTCGCGCGATCTCGGCCAGGAACGAATCGGCGGAGAGCTCCAGAGCGAAGTCCTGCCGGCCAATGGGACCTTCGCCGTAGTCGAGTTGGTACTCAAGTCGATAGCCGTCATGTGGTTCGGCGATCACGACGGCGCCATCCCATTCGATGCGAAGCGGCTCCTCGATCACGAGTTGCCGCCGTAGCGCGTCCTGCTCGACAGCGCCGGCGCCGAGGAGCGCCTCGACAATCGGCCAGCTGGATCCGTCCGGCCCCGGCATTTCCGGCGCGTCGGTCCAAACTTCGCAGTTGTCGATCCTCAGCCCTGCCAACGCGGCCAGCACGTGCTCGACCATCTCCACATGGGTGTTGCCGATGGCCAGATTCGTGCGACGGGGGACATCCTGCCGGTGACTCACGTCCACGGCAATTCGCGGTGCGCCGGGGAGGTCGCCACGCACAAAGGTCACTCCCGAGTTTGCCGGAGCGGGCCGAAGCTCCAGACGCACATCCCGGCTGCTCCAGTAGCCAAACCCCGACACGGCAGCGGTGTCGGCCAGCGTGCGTTGTGGACGTGGGGAATTCAATGCACACACTCGTTTCTGGAGGACATTTCAAAAATCTTCCCCGGCGCAATCGAAGGCAGTTTTTCTGCTGGTTTTATCAACCCGATTGCCGATCGGGAAGTTTTTGAAATGCGTTGTAGTGCGATGAGTGAACGCCCGAGAGGCAAAGGAGAAAAGGCATGAAGCGTCAGCCCGAATGACGGGGACGCTTCGTACCTGACAGACTCACGTCACTTCCCTGGCCAGGCAAAGAGGCCAGCCTGTTGAAAGTCACCCACTGCCTGGCAATCGGGATCGGATCGAACCAATCGGGCGGACCAGTATGCTGATCGCCGAAAGCGGCAAAGGAGCGGCGGCTCTCAAGCGCCTCTCGGGAGCGT
Source organism: Planctomycetales bacterium (assembly GCA_020426845.1). Lineage (GTDB taxonomy): Bacteria > Planctomycetota > Planctomycetia > Pirellulales > Pirellulaceae > JAGQPF01. The sequence continues at coordinate 15,144 of JAGQPF010000196.1, read as the reverse complement.
CGCGATTAGCGATTCGTCCGGGGAACCTGCTGGCGAGCGGTGGGCTGCGCGCCGGTCGGCGCCGCACGCCGATTGATGCTGTTCAAAACCAGGTCCGTGATGTCAAGCTGGTTCTGATAGACGATGCTGCGATTCACGCCGGCTTGCACCGAATTTCGCTCGTTCGGATCAATCTGGGCGCTGTTGTATCGCAACACAATGCCGATATTCTGGCTGCGCGCGATCGCCTCCACGTGCTGAACGACTTCTTGGTAGGCCTCGAAGAAGACTCGCGCCTCACGGTCCATGATCTCTTTCCGCTTCAGGCCAATGTCGACCTGCAACTCGGCCGACTCCTTCGCCAAACCAGCCTCATCGCGACGATATTCGGGAGAGCCGACGGCGAACCGCTTCAGGCCTTCGCTCTTGGCCTTCAACGCCTCGCCACGCTGCTTGACGGATGCCTCAAAGGCGTCAACTTCCGTCTTCATGGCGTCCATCGTCGCCGAAAAACGCTGGTTCTTTTGGAAGATCATCGAGATATCGACCAGCGCGACTTTGGTGCCCTGCGGGCTCTGCGCACTGACAACGGCGGGGGCCAGAAGCGTGGCCGCGGCCATGATCGACAAGATGGCGGCCCGGCTGCGGACATCACCAGTTTGCGTGTAAGAAACCATTCCTAATGCACTCCTTGCTGGGCTGCGTCTTCCATGACAACGTCCCCTCCCAGGGGACCGTTGAGCCGCCGAATTGTGTCGGAAACGCGCGGATAGGTAAAGGCCAGTAATTGATCCGTTCTCCCTGCTACGCACGGCTCATCGGGATGGTTCGCACGTGTGGCCTAGGAACGAGGAAATCCGCTCTTGGCGGCGTGCGGACCAAACTGCGCCCCGGGCGAGGACCTGCGAATTTGCTGCTGCAATTGTTGCAGTCGGCTGCATTCATTGCGTTCGCGCGGACCTGTTTCGCAACGAGCCCGCGCCGCCGCCGCTCGTGCCAACTCCTTGTCACCAATCTACTTGCGAATCGCTTCTGCGTTCGGCCCGCAAGTTGCATGGTCGATCGTCGACGAGAGTAGCACGTTCAGGCTTGACTAGAGGCGCCACCATGCATGTAACCCAAATTGCCCGCCGCTTTGTGCGCCATGAATGGGGTGGAGTCGAGACTGCGGTGCTGGAGACGTGTCGACAGCTTCAGGCAATGGGGCACGAGACCGAGATCGCCACGTCCGCAGCATTGTCACATCCCGGGGAAGAGCTCATTCGGGGAGTGCGGATTGAGCGCCATGCCCACTTCTACCCGTACTTGGGCCTCAGTCGCGAGGCCCGTCAAGCGATGGACGTCAAGGGCGGCAATCTCTTCTCGCTGCCACTGCTGCGCAGCCTCCAGCAGAAACGCGAACTCGACTTGCTGCACGTGCATACCTTGAACCGCGTCGGAGCGATCGCCCGCTACGTCGCCCGGCAACGTCGCATTCCCTATGTCGTCTCCATTCACGGCGGCGTCCACGACCTTCCGGACGAACAAGCTCGGCTGCTTCGGGAGCCCTCTCGCGGCGCCTTGGAGTGGGGGAAGGTGATCGGTTGGTGGCTCGGCTCACACCACGTGGTTCGCGACGCGGACTTGGTGATCTGCTTTGGCCAGCGCGAGTGCGAACTGACGCGAGACCGCTACCCCAACACGCGCGTGGAGTGGCTCACGCATGGCGTGGATGTACAACGCTTCACCACGGGAAACGGGGCGCAGTTCCGCCAGCAACATGCAATCCCGCTGGACGCGCGAGTCCTGTTGAGTATCGCCAGAATTGATCCTCAAAAAGACCAGGCGTCGGCAATTCGGACGCTGCCTGCCATTTTGCGGTCGGAGCCCAAAGCCCACTTGGTGCTGATGGGGCCCGTCACCGACTCAGCCTATCTGGCCGAACTGACCCGCAACATTGGGCAGCTGGGGCTGTCGTCCAAGGTCACGGTGCTGCCCGGAGTGGCGCCCGAGGATCCCGCCCTGGTGGACGCCTACCATACGGCCGACCTCTTCGTGCTGCCCTCCATGCACGAAGTGTTCGGCATCGTGGTCCTTGAGGCGTGGGCCTCGGGACTGCCCGTCGTTGCCTCGAACATCGGCGGCATCCGCTCTTTGGTGAGAGACGGTCGCGACGGGCTGCTGTTCGATCGCGGCAGTGATGACACTTTCGTGGCACATTGCCTGACGATGCTGCAGGACAAGGAGCTCTCCCATCGAATTCGCATTGAGGCGTTCGACCGAGTCACGCGAGAGTTCAGCTGGCAGTCCGTGACCAACAAGCTGGTCCATTTGTACGAGGAGGTGGCCTGTGAGCGCGTTGCCAGCTAGCGGCCCGTTGACGCAAACCCCACCCGCAAGCGGCGAAGCCTGCGCACTGGGGCAAAACGTTGTTTCGATTGCCGGAAGCGGTGGTCAACCACTGTCTCCTATCGGCGGTTGCAGCACCATCCAACGGCCTGGAGTCATACAGGCGCCGGGCGCGGTCCGACACATCGTCTGGGTGAACCAGCACGCTGCGCCCGTCGGCGGTTGCGAGCACTATATCCACCGCACAGCTTCCCGGCTGCGCGAGGCAGGCATCATCAACACGTTGCTCTATGAAGTTGACGGCGCCATCTCCCCGGACTTCCTGCGCGCGTTCGACCACAGCTTTCCTCTGGTGGAGCCGGCGCGCCAGCTCAACGCGATCGGCGGCGACCTTGTCTACTTGCACCGCGTTGACAATCCGGAGCTGTTCGGCGTGCTGCAAGAGTTGACGCTGCCGGTTTTTCGCTTCTACCACGATCACCAACTGTTCTGTCTGCGCGAGCACAAGTACACGGCCATCGGATCGCAAACGTGCACGAGGCCGACGGGTCTTGGCTGTTACGCCTGTCTCGGCTTTCTGCAACACTCGGACCGTTGGCCTCACGTGGGGCTGCGCTCCTTGGGAGCTTTGCACGCACGGCAAGCGGCGAATCGCCACTGGGACGGGCATCTCGTGGCCTCGGAATACATGGCTGACCACCTGGCGGAACACGGCTTCCACCGCCAGCGAACGCATGTCGTGCCCCTGTTTGTCGAACATTCCGGCGACGATGCTCCGGAACAAAAACAGTGCTCGTGCGACTCGGGGTCGCCTCGTGTCCAGGGGAAGGGCGTCGTCGGTTTTGCCGGTCAGTTGGTGCGAGGCAAGGGAGTCGACGTCCTGCTCGAGGCAATGACTCGATTGCCACGCCAGACTCATTTGAGGATCGCCGGATCGGGACGGCAGCAAAGTGAATTGCAGCTGCAATCCGAACGGCTGGGAATCGCCGACCGGGTGCAATTTGTCGGCAAGCTGAACAGCGATGCGTTGCCTGCGTTCCTCAGGTCATGCGACGTCGTCGCGATGCCGAGCCGCGCTCCCGAAACGTTCGGGCTCGCCGGACTGGAGGCGAGTGGCCTGGGCATTCCCGTGGTGGCGACGGACGTGGGAGGTGTGCGCCAGTGGTTGCGCCACGAGCACAACGGGCTGCTCTGCCTGCCCAACCGCGCGGATGCGCTCGCCAGTGCGCTAGCGCGGCTGCTCGAGTCGGATGCGTTGCGGCGCCGTCTGGGCGAGAACGCTGCCGTTGTCTGCCGGGAGCAGTTCACCGCGGAACGCCACGTGCTGCAGTTGTTAAGGCTGTTTCGAACCTGCTTGCGGGGAGAGAGGCTATGAGCTGGGGGACATTCACATACGTTCAGCACCCCGAGGTCGAGAGACGCATCACGGGGCTGTGCGAAGAAGTGCGAGCCAACGTCTGCGAACTGGTTCCGGAGCAACACCGTCGAGCGTTGTTGTTGATCGGCGGCTATGGACGTGGCGAAGGCGGTGTTGAGCAGACTCGCGGAGGGCCTCGCCCTCATAACAATCTCGACTTCCTGTTGTTGACTCAGCAATTGCCGGCCGCGGATATCGCGAGATTGGCTGCGCAAATCGACGTCGCGCTCGAGCCCCTGCGCACACGCTACGAAATCGGCATCGACTTTAGTGCGCTGCCGGCGGGAAAGCTGCAGCGATCCCCCTGCCTCGTGATGTGGTACGACATGCGTTATGGCCACAAGACCTTGGCTGGCGACGCGGAGTTCCTGCCGTCCTTGGCGCAATTCCAGGAGGACCGCATCCCCGCCTGGAATGTGCGCGACCTGCTTGTGAATCGTGGCACGCTGATGGTGCTCAACGAATGGCTGCAGCGGTTGGATCCGGAAGTGCCGATTGACGGGCAGGGCTCACGGCGCGCATTTCGCCACGCAGTGCGGCACTTGACCAAGGCGATCATTGGCTATGGGGACGCGTTGCTGTACTTTGCCAACGCGTACCATTGGAGCTATGTGGAGAAGCTGGCTCGCATGCAGACGTGCCGGTTGGCTGATCCGGAATTTGCCGAGCTCTACACCGAGGCGATGCTATTTCGTTTCGCGCCGGACTACGGCAGCTTGATGGGACGCGACATGCTTAAGTGGCAACGGCGCATCTTGCCCATGTTGTCCCACGTGCACCTGTGTTGTGAGTCGCTTCGATTGCGGCGCACCCTGCCCGATTGGTCAGCTTATCCCAAAGCGGCGGCGATCGGAGTGCTGCGCGAACAATGGGAGTCGCCGCGTGCGTGGGCCAAGAAACTGGCACACACACTCCGCGACGCGAGTGTCTCGATGCCGCACATCGGGCTGGCCCATTGGGGACTGCGAGCCGCCGGGCCTCGCGGAAGGCTCTCGCTGGCTTTCCCCGTCGTCGCCTACCAACTCTCGCATCTGCAGGGCTGGGCCCGCGAACTGCTCGGCAACACACGCTCGGAGGACTCCACGGAGGGCGACGGCGAATTGGACCTGCTGGACGCCTATGTGCGACGCTGGGGGGAGATCGGCGACACCAACTTCCGCAATTTTGCCAACCGGCTCGAGAGCCGCCAAGATTCGCTGCGGCGCACGGGGCCGATCCCGGGCAAGGGCGTTGACCCGCACGCGCCGCCGGCCCGCTCCAACGAGGGCAATTTTCGACACGCGCTGTCGGACTTCCCCAACGCGTCGTCGCACAACGTGCCACTGGAGGGGCGTTTCATCGATCGGGACGATCGGAAGTCGCACTCCGCAGAGACGCCCCTTTCGATTAGCGAGTTTGGCGCCGACTCGTCCGCCGGGGATTTCGCCACGGAGGTGCCGTCATGATTGTGCTCAGCGGCGATCTGCATCATGCAACGTTGTCCACGGGCAACCAGCGTCATTGCGACCTGTCGGAGATCCAAGTGGCGCGGCACTACCTGCAGTTGCTGGAGGACGCTGGCGTCAAGGTGACGTTCTTCGTCAGTGGCCGCTCGTTCGCGGAGGAATGGGAGGATTTGAGGCCGATTTGCGACAGTCCGTTCGTCGAGCTGGGCGGGCACAACTACTACTGTTTTCAACCCGCACTGCCCCATCGAATCTGGAAGAAGCTGGGGGGCAGCTACAACGGCCCGGCTTGGTACCAGACTTGGGAAACCCGGCGCACGGTCGACATTATCCAACGCCGCGCCGGGCGTCGGATCGACTGTTGGCGGAACCACATGTACATGCACGGGCCACATACCGAGCGCGCGTTGGCGAGCTGCGGAATTCGAGTTTGCTCGGACGGAGTGAGTCGCGGCGGCCAGGGGCCGCTTGAGCACCAGACGGGCGTGCTGAACTTTCCGCTCAATGTGATGCCCGATCATGAGCACCTGTTTCACGCTGAACGCACTCCCGAGTACGTGTCCTGGTTCGTCCGCCGCTACAACTGGAGCGACGACTACGGGTCGGACTCGTACTTCATTGAAGAGTGGACGGACCGCGTCCTCGACGAGCTGCGCGACCATGAGTCGCAGGGCATCGTCTCCAACATGCTGATCCACCCCATCACGATGTATTTGTGTGACAAATTCCGGTCATTTCGTCGGATCCTGGACTTTCTCAGCCGCCACGAGACAGTGTTCATGAGCGAGGCAGTGTCGTTGGCCGCGGCCCAGGTCGAACAACGGGAAACGGCCTTGGAAGGAGCCTTGTCATGAACGCGTCCACATCCTGCCCGCGCGCGTCGGTGATCATGCGCTGCAAGAATTCGGATTGGGTCATCGGGCAGACCCTCGCTGCCTTGTTCTCGCAGGACTTTCGCGACTTTGAGTTGATTGTCGTCGACTCCGGGTCTCAAGATGGAACGCTCGACTTGGTGCGGCAGTATCCTTGCCAGCTCATCGAAATTGAGCCGACCGCCTACGTTCCGGGCGCCGTGTTGAACATGGCAGCCGAACAGGCGCGGGGCGAGTTGTTGGTGTTTTTGAATTCCGATACCGTGCCGCTGACGGCCGACTGCTTGCGTCGTCTGCTCGCCGCGTTTGACGACGCGCAGGTGTCCGCCGCGTTCGCTCGGCAGACGCCGCGGCCGGAGGCCGAGACCTGGGTGCGGCGCGATTACGTGTCATCGTTTCCGTCTCGTGGCGAGGCGCCGCCCTGGATCACCTTGTCCCTGCCGCTTGCAGCGATGCGTCGCGAGGTCTGGGCCCGGCGGCCGTTTTATCGGGATGCCTGGGCGTCCGAAGACACCGAGTGGGGGCAATGGGCGCGCAACGAGGGGCTCGCGATCCGCTATGTGCCCGAGGCGGTCGCGATGCACTCCCACAACTACACCTTGCGGCAGATCTATGGTCGTCGGTTTGTCGAAGGCGAGGCGGACGCCTTCATTTATGGCTCCGACGACAGTTGGACTGCGGCGTTGGGACGCGCCGTTGCGTCCACCGTGCGCGACTTGGGCGCCGCTCTTTCGCGTTGCGACTGGCGCGCGGCGATTGCGGCGCCCACCAGGCGACTTGTCTATCAGTGGGCCTACCGCCGCGGCCGGCGACACGGCTGGCAACGGCGCCAGTCGGGTGACCTCGATCTGTCAGCTGGCCAGGACGTGATTCTCAAGCGGCATGACGCAGCGACGCCTCGCTTCAATCCAGGAAACCAAGCGGCCACCCATTCATGACCACAGTATCCACTGTCCCAGCGCCGGTGGCGGGCGATGTGCCGTTGTGCGCGTTGAAAGGCCCTGCCCAAGTTGCTCCGCTTAACGTCGGCATCACGTCGTTCGGGGCCGATGGCGGCAAGTCCGGGATCAGCCAGTACGTCATCCAACTGCTGCGCCAATTCTCGGCCAGCAATTCGGCTGAGTTTCAGCTCTACGTGTATGACACCGAGACGTCACTGTTCCCGGCCACCGGTCAAGTGTCCGCCATACCGCTACCCGCTCGCTTGCGGCACCCCGTCGCCAATCTCGCCTGGCATCAGCTCGCCCTGCCTCGCTGGTGCCAACGCCAGCGTCACGACGTGCTGTTCCTGCCGGCCGGCAATCGCCGTCTGACCTGGAAGGCGCCGTGCCCCACGGTCGGCACGGTCCACGATCTGTCTGCCCTGCATGTTCGCGGCAAATACGATTGGGCTCGCAGCGGATACATCCGACACGTGTTGCCCCGGTTGATCCGCCGACTGACTCGTGTGCTTACGATTAGTCAGTCAAGCAAGCAGGACATCGTCGAGTACGCCAAGGTGCCCGCAGATCGAGTGACCGTTGCGCCGCTGGCCGTCGACCACGCCGAGTTCTTTCCTCGCGACACCGACGAATGCCGTGACGCGGTCGAGCAATGGCTTGGGGTCAAGGGCCCGTTCCTGCTGTATATCTCGCGACTCGAGCATCCCGGCAAGAATCACGTCCGCCTGATTGAGGCGTTCAACGAACTCAAACGCAAACACGGACTGCCCCATCGATTGTTGCTGCCGGGCAGCGATTGGTGCCGCGCCGATCGAATTCACCGGGCCGCTGCGTTGTCGCCGTGGTCCCACGACATTGTGCTGCCGGGATTTGTGCCGTCGGAGTTGCTGCCGCTGTTGTACAACGCCGCCGACGTTCACGTGTTCCCCTCCTTGTACGAAGGGTTCGGTCTCCCGTTGCTGGAGGCGATGGCCACGGGCGTGCCGACTGCCTGCTCCAACACGTCCTCGCTGCCGGAAGTTGCAGGCGACGCGGCGGAACTGTTTGATCCGCTGGAGGTGGATGACATCGTCGCCGCGATCGAGCGATTGATCTTTGACGGCCCGCGCAGACAACAGTTGATCGTTCGCGGCTTGAGCCGCGCCAAGACTTTCTCGTGGGAACGCACCGCTCGCCAAACCCTGTCAGTGCTGGAGGAGGCGGCCGGATGTTGACCGAAACGACCACTCGGACGCCACGCGCTCGACATACTAGGGACACATCCTTGGAGGCGTCTTCGGAGGCGACTCGGCGCGCCCCGTGGCCACGCCCACGCGATTTGGGCAGCACGACACACCAGCCACCGTGCCTGGCCGGCTGGCGGATCTGGCGCCGGGCGTTTGGCGCTGTCCGCAAAGCGGACCGACACCTGGAACGTCGTGGCGGGTTGGCGCTCAAACGTTGTCTCGACATTGCCGTCTCCGGCGCCGCTCTGTTGGCGCTGACGCCATTGCTGGCGGTCATCGCCGCCATGATCAAGTGGCACGACGGCGGGCCCGTGCTGTTCTGGCAGACGCGAGTTGGCCAGCGGGGACGCCCGTTTCCGTTTCCCAAGTTTCGCTCGATGGTGCCTCGCGCCGAGCAACTCAAAGGACAACTGCAAGCCCATAACGACCATGGCGACTCCATCACGTTCAAGATGCGCCAGGACCCGCGAACAACTCCGATTGGCCGGTTCTTGCGCCGCTTTAGCCTCGACGAGCTTCCCCAACTGTGGTGCGTGCTGATTGGCCAGATGTCGCTGGTGGGCCCGCGTCCTCCGGTGCCCTCCGAAGTCGCTCGCTATCGACCGGAACATCGCCGCCGATTGGAGGCCAAGCCCGGACTGACATGCATTTGGCAGGTGAGTGGCCGAGGGGATCTCTCGTTTGACCAGCAAGTCCGGCTCGACGTTGAGTACATCGAACGGCGATCCATTTGGCTTGATCTCTGGCTCTTGTTGTGCACGGTTCCCGCGGTGCTCTCGGGCAGGGGGGCGTACTAGTGGACCGATCTGCCTCCATTTCGAGTCAGCAATTTGCCCGGGCGGCCGCGCGCCGGCACGTCACTGCGTGGCGCCAGATTGGTCTGGCGCGACGAATCGCGACTCGTTGGCGATGCCGGCAGGCCCAAAAGACGCCTGCGTTGCTCAAACGTTGCCTGGACGCGACGCTGGCCTTGCCACTGTTGCTTTTGCTCTCTCCTGTGCTGGCGACGGTCGCCACTCTGTGCTGGCTGACCACGGGGCGCGTGCTTCGCGCGCGAACCGTGGCTGGCCGGCGCGGGCGGCCCGCCACGCTCTTTGAGTTTTCCTTGCCGTCGGGTCGCGGAAGCGGCCTGCTCCGTCGGCTGGGAGTCGCGCGACTGCCATGGATCTGGCATGTGCTGCGCGGCGACTTGAGCTGGATTGGCCCCCGCCCGCTGCCAATCGGCGCGCCGCGGCCAGCTGGATTTCAGCGCCGCAGTTGCGACCGACCAGGCGTGGTTTGCCTGTGGTGGATCCGACAACGCGCCAATGTGGACTATGACACCGAATGGGCTGCCGACGCGGAATACGTCGAAAACGTCTCCCTTCGCCAGGATCTCGGAATCGCCGCCCGAGCCTGTTGGGTTCGTCTGCTGCATCCCGGCCGACGGATTGCCAAACCGAGGATCGAAGTGCTCAATACCCCGATCCGCAACGTCTCGATGGACGAGGCCGTGAACGAACTTCACGAGCTGCTGTTGACGGATGGGCCGCCAACGCAAGTGGCGTTCGTGAATGCCGACTGCGTTAATCTGACTTGCCGAAACTCGGATTACGCGAACTGTCTGCGAACCGTGAATTGGAACTACGCCGATGGCATCGGCATGAAATGGGCCGCTTGCCTGCAGGGCGCTTCCGTGCGTCAAAACGTCAATGGGACGGACCTATTCCCGCGGTTGCTGGCGGCGCTGGAGGATTCGGGGCAAGCGGTGTATTTGCTCGGAGGCGAGCAAGGTGTTTCCGCCGACGTCGCTCGCTGGATCCAACGCCGTTTTCCGGGAGCCCATGTCGCTGGCCACGAGCACGGATATTTCGACGAGGGCAGCGAGCAGGAAGTGATTGAGCGAATCAACCGCTCTGGCGCCGACCTGTTGTTAGTCGCAATGGGTGCGCCACGCCAGGACCTTTGGATTCAACGCGTGCTGTCGCAACTGGAAGTGCGAGTGGCAATCGGCGTGGGCGGACTGTTTGACTTCTATTCGGGACGAAAGCAGCGTGCGCCGCAGTGGATGCGAGAGATGGGCATGGAGTGGGCCTATCGCCTGTGGCTCGAGCCCCGCAGGCTCTGGCGTCGCTACCTCGTCGGCAATGCTGTCTTTCTCGCGCGCGTCGCGCTGCACACACTTTTTCGTAAACAGGAGAAGCAACCGTGAACGCGCCCTCTCTCGTGGCAGTCGGCACGACGAAGGATTCCTCGCCACCCGCCGGAATGCGACAGGATCTGCCCGCGGCCGTCCAGCGAGCTGTCCTGATCTTGACGAGGCACGTGACGCCGGCGACTCGTGGCGAGGGAGCCGTGGTCACCGCCGCTCGCGCCGAATATGCGCCGCCGTGGGATGCGCCGTTGGTCGATCGCCCCGTCGTGCAACACATCATCGAGCGGCTCGCGGGCGAAGGCGTCCGTCAGCTCGATGTGCTCGCGGACCCGGCTATCGACGACATCGATGCTCTCCGTCGCTTTGTCAGTGACAATGATCGCTGGGGGATGCATGTGCGATGGCTGACGGGAGAGCGGCCCGATGACTGCGAGCCGCTGCGCAGATTGGGAGGTGAAGAACGGCTCGCGCTGGTATTCGCCGACAGCCTGATGCTTCACTCATTCGCGGACCCCATGCTGCATGAAGGGGTCGTGGCAAGGCTAACCTGCGACGCGGCGACTCCTTGGGCCGTGATCGACGGCGACGTGCTCGAACTGCTGCCCGCGGCATGTGACCTGCATGGTCTCGGCCAATGGCTCGCGGACCTCGAGGAGATTGAGGTCCGGGCAGCGGTCGGATTGCCCGCTGCCACCTCGCGTCAATTGCTGGAGTCCCAACGTCGGCTGCTGACTCGGTCGACGACGCCGATGGGAGAGCTGGACAACGCCGCCGGTCCGCACCTGATCGGCCGCGAATTGCAGTCGGGCGTCCGCTTTTGCCGCAATGTGCGGATTCATCCTTCGGCCCAAGTCGATGCTCCCGTATTCATCGGCGACAACACTCGCATCGGCAAGGGCGTGCACCTCGGATCCAACACCGTGATCGGCGCGAATTGCCTGATCGACCATCATGCCCGGCTCGAGAACGCGCTCGTCATGGAGGGCACCTACATCGGACCGTGGGTCGAAATGTACGACAGCCTTGTGCAGTGTAATACGGTGACCAACGTCCGCATCGGCGCCAGGGTGGAGATCGACGATCCGCTGATCTGCGGCCGGCTTTAAGGCACGGCTATGGAATTGGTGCAGCGCTCAACCCTCGCAAAGCCCAAAGGCCTTATAGTTTTGCGAAGGAATAATCTGCATGCCTCGAATTCTCTCTAAGTAGTGGCGGCCGCTGAAAATGGCGGAGCTTAGGGCCATTTGCAACGAGTCTGTCTGGATTTCGAAGCCCCTGCCACGGTCTTGATCTTCCCAAAGCACTCGACCGCAATCATGCGTGACACGCACACCGTCAAAGCGGCCAGCGCAACCGGCATCACCGCAAGTGCACGTCCAGATAAAAAAAGTCCCACCCTCAACGAGACTATCCTGCAACTCGTTGAGATCGACGGGGTCTGCGTACCTTGGCTGAACACTGGCTCCGTTGAAATAGACCATGGTGCATAATGTCGAATGCACACCGGGTTCCGCCAAAATCTGGTTCCGTAAGTCCACAGATCTGACAAGCTCGGTTGTCCCCGGATTTCCCGGGCGAAATGGGGACAAGTCGTCGCCAAACGGGGCGCCATCTTTCAAAAGTGGGGCGGACTTGCGCAGCTCGTCATCAATAAGAAATTCAGTAATTGTCTCTCGCGCGTATCGTTCTCGCCGGGCATTTCGTTTGGCAGACCGCGACTGTCCCATACATGGGCTCTCCAAGGGACGAGAGAGGCTAAAACTCCGGCTTGTACCTTAGTCCTTCGCTCGAGATCGCTCCATAGAGCGGCCCGCAATCTGTTCGGCTAGCTCTCGCAATGAACACATGAGAGTGTGCTGCTCTCTGCGCCCGCTTGAACGAATAGCAACAAACAGATGTGACAGGGCGAGCCACAGGCGTCGATCTCGGGCTGGTCACTTGCGTGACTTCCCTAAGGCTCTTGCTTCGCCCGAATTTGTCGTTTCGGTTTCGAACGATCGCGTTGGTATTAGACAATCGCTCTTCACTCGGGCAAACGCCAGAGGGTAGCTTTTTGATCCGATCCGCCTGCCAGGATTTGCTTCCCGTCGGGCGAAAAGGTGAAGCTCGTGACTCCGGCCTGCACTTTGAACACGCAAATCGTCTTTCCGGTCGACCACTCCCAGCACTGAATCCAGTCTTGGGTTTCACGTGCGGGGCGGATACTGGCGGCAATGCGGGTTCCGTCCGGAGAGAAACTGACATAGAACGCGTGCTGCCCGACGCTCTCTAGCTTAAGTGGCTCTCGACCGGACATAAGATCCAGGAGATGCACGGCGCCTTTTCGCGAATAGGCCAGCAGATTTCCATCGGGTGAGACGGACGAGAACTGCACCCACGCATCCGCCGAGCTGACCCAGTAACGGTGCAACTCGTCCCCCGTCGCTAGTTTTAGCATTACGGGAACGCCGTTATTTCCGCTGACGGCATAGTGCACAACCAGGCGTTGAGCGTCGTCAGCAACGCCAAAACTGATGATGTCCGCGCCATTCTGGCCATCTGCGTCAGGGGCGAAGGGAAAGTGGCGCATCTCCTTGCCGTTGCCCACATCCCAGATTCGGACAATCTTCTCGTCGTTGCGAACTGAAAGCAACATCTTGCCGTCAGCCGTAAACGCCAGTCGTGGTGTTCGCTCTCGAATCGCCGCTCGTGGCGGGAGTCCTACCTTCCAGACTTGCTTCCCATTCTTCGCCTCCACAAGCACGACGTCCCTGAAGCGATGAATTGCGGCATGTCGGCTATCGGGAGAGAATGCCAGCCAGAAGTTTCCGGGAGCATGATCGCCGGAATGCACTGGAAGTGAGGCGACTTTCCTGCCGGTTTCGCTCTCCCAAACCTGATCATTCGTGGCGACAAGTTTGCCATCCGGCGAGAACGCAACTTGGTAGATGTGGCTGCCGTGGGAGAACTGGCGCACTTTGTGGACTTCGCCGACGGCAAGTGGTTCAGCCTGAATCGGAGAGATGGACGACAATTGGGTGGCGACCAGCAACACGGACACAATTCGGCAGCATCTCGCAGACCGCTGGTTGTCGATATTCATAATGGTCTCGCTCGCAATTTTGAGGATCCTTCGCAGGTGTGACACCGAACTGACATCGTCAATCGCAAAGATAACATGGAGGGCAAGATCGTCGCGAGATCGTTGCGGCGACCGATTTGCCACCGGGCTCAGTTGCCATCGGGCGTCCCCCAGGGAAATGCCGCGTTCACCAGTCGGTCGACAACGGGTGACAGGTTGCCTCCAGGTCGGAACCGAAATCGTTTCTGTAGCTGGCGGTCGTACTCTTCGATCGACGCAGTGGAGTTCGCACCACAGTGGAACACAACCCGAGAGATTCCTGCGAGACGCGCCGCCATTATCTGTACGGAGACCATCAACTGGCGATTCCCGCCGTAGGCGCCGCACCCCCAATTGCCCGTGTGCAAGACAATCGGCCGAACGGCAGAATTTGCGTAGCCGCTGGCCAAGATCAGGGCTCGGAAACCCGAGTAGGCCGTGCGAATTGCAAATTTGATCTCGCCTCGCGTGTAGACGCGATTGCCCGATGCCACCGGAGCTTCGATAGCAAGGATATTGGAGCAGGACGGAGGCTCCACTTCCTTCACACAGGCGCGAATGAGAGCGTCGTCCGCACTCGCAAACCTCGCGCCATAAATCTGTCTCGTGTCAATCGTGGCGACCCGCGGGACACTGAGAAACAAAATCGGTGTTGGCGATCCGTTCTCAACCGTCAGCGGACGAAGCCTGTCTGAGCGGCGCAGCATGCATTCACGCAGTGAAGCCAACGAAGGGTGCTCGGCGACCTGAACCTCATCCTGAGCGAACATGAATTGACCGTAGCTGTGGAACAGGTCATGGTGGGCGAAGTTCATGTGCCAATGGTCGCATCCGTCGCCGCTTTCGTATCGAAAATAGCCTTTGACCGCCACGATCTCTGTCTCGGGCGCAAACGGCGTGAACGTGGTGGGAAGCGGGATCTCCTCGAATCGCTCAACATGGATCTTTGCGGGCGGGAGCTTCTTGAGGTTGCTCAGGGCCAGAGCAAATACCAATTGCTTCTTGGCATGGTCGGGCTGCGGAAGATGGTCGTTGAGCAACGCACTGGTCTCAAGCGTTTCCGCCGCGATCAAGTGCCTGGTCCGCTCGCGCGCAAGTTGCCCAGCGCAATCGGCAAGCACGATCGGAGTCGGCGCCCAGCCAAGTAGTTTACGAAACAGACGCATGGATCTCCCCGAAAAGGTGACGGCATTGGGAGAAAGAAACCCCCGGGCGAGGAGCAACTGCCGTAGCAATAGGACGCGCAAATGGCGGCGTCTCGCTGCCGCAGATGTGGCAGAAACGCTGTGCTGCTACACGGGCTTGCGCCCGTGGCTAGATTGTGTCGCCCCTGTCGGGGCTTTTGCGCGTGTGGTGTGCACCCGTGGCTAGTTTGTGTCGCCCCTGTCGGGGTTTGGGGCGTGTGGTGCGCGCGTTTCCACGGGCTCGCGCCCGTGGCTAACGTCTGTCGCCCCTGTCGGGGCTTTTGCGCGTGTGGTGTGCGCGTTTCCACGGGCTCGCGCCCGTGGCCAACATCTGTCGCCCCTGTCGGGGCTTTTGCGCGTATGGTGTGCGCGTTTCCACGGGCTCGCGCCCGTGGCTAACATCTGTCGCCCCTGTCGGGCAACGCTGTGAAGCATTTTACGCGGCTGCCGCCTGGGTATGCTGAGCCAGCATTTTTCGCTCAGAGCTGGCCAGTTTTCGTATTGTTGGCTCCCCCAGT
>JAGQPF010000195.1 GCA_020426845.1 Planctomycetales bacterium | reverse complement strand
GCGCACTCTCGCCGCGTCTGCATGGCTGGCGCCCGCTCCTTGGCCGACACGAGCAGCCTGTGGATTCGGCGTCGTTCATCTCTCAGGCGGTCATCGCGCTCGCGCTTCCGAATGTCGCCTTCATGGTACATTCGACAGGCCGCCATCACCCGCTTGGCGCCGGCGACCAGCCGGCAGCCGTACCATTCGCTGCCGAATCGCTCGGCCATGGCTTGGAAGTCACGTAGTAGATGCGCCCAACAGTATCCGCGTCGGTCGATCCAGTTGTAGGCCCCGAAGCGGTCGCTGCAGATCGTGCCGCCGAAGTCTTCGCCGAGCAGCGCTTTGGCTGCCTCCTGGCTCCGCCGACGGTGGATGTTGAAGACGGCAATCTCTTCGGTTGCCGCGGTCCACAGCCAGGCCCGCTCCTTGGCCTGTCTCCAGCCTGTTTCATCGGGATGGACGACCGGGGCTGAGCGAACCCACTCCAAAGCATCTTGCACCGGGTGAGCAAGGCCCTCGGCCATTCGCCGCTCCATCGCGATGACGCTTCCAGAACTCAGCGAGAGGCCGTAGACCACATCATACAGCGTGACGGCGTCGCGCTTGCTGAGCAGGAATCGCCCGGTCAGCAGCGAGGTAAGGGCGTGCAATCTCGGGCCGAAGCTGCTGTTGCTCACGCCCTCAGGGAGTCCTCCAGTCGTCACTTGGCCGCACTTGGGGCATGTCAGCCGATGGCGTCGGTACTCCGTGATCTCGATGCGCGGCTCGGGAATCTCGCTGACTTGGTGGCGCCACGGGTCGGGATCGTTGCCTACGAGAGGATGCTCACACGCGCAGCAGTGGTCGGGCCTGCACTCGACGACGGCATCGACCTCCTCGACGGGCACCAAGGGCCGCCCACGCCCCTTGTGTCCTCGTTGCCCGCCACGTTGGCCCTTGCGCTTGCTGCGCCGCTTTCGCTTGGCGACCTCAGGGCCGTCTGCCGATGGTGGCTGCGAGGAGTTGGACGAATTGCGGCCGAGTCGCTCTTCGAGTAGCCTGATCCGTGCTTCGAGGCGTCGGATCTCGGCGTTCACCGCGCGGGCACTGTCTCGCTTCTGCTTCAACAGGGCGGCTTGGCGTTGGATCGTCGCCTGCTGACGCGCGCAGAGCCGCTCCAGATCAAAGACCTGATCGTGGAGGGCAAGGCCGTGCTCCGTCAGCTTGTCGATCATATCTCTACGCTACGCCAATCCGGGCTCCGCCGCAACTGTGTCCGTCGCCACCGGGTGAACGCTTACCACCGATGATGCAGCAACGGTTGGAGTCATGGCCGATCAGATCCTAAGAAACGCCTATCCTGACGTAGTAGTGGTGATTGCGGGAAGTTTCACCAGGCATGGGCTTGGGCTGATGGTTGCCTATCCCGTGTCGGGCACTCCTATTCCGACAGTGATCGCCACGGCTGAGCCTCCCATTGTGTATTCCTATGCCCTGTATGTCATTGACCGAGGCTTCGGCACCTACTACAGAGTCTTCAGCAACGACTTGGATTCGATCATGAATGGCGTTC
>JAGQPF010000002.1 GCA_020426845.1 Planctomycetales bacterium | reverse complement strand
CTACGCCAATGCGCGGGGGACGCAGATGCTGGCCAGCGATGAAGAGGCGGCCCAAGAGGCGTTCGAAAACGCGATGGCCGCGGCCGAGACGGCATTCGATGGCTCGGTGAAAACCGCGAAGGTGGCCCGCGCCGGAAAGATCGGCGATGCGCTGATCACTCGCGCCACGACGCTGGGCGGCATCTGGTCGACGAGACGCTGGGCATCGGCATGGTGGGCGAGGCGTATACGGTGACGGAGAACGCAGACACGAATTTGCGGCCGTCAGTTATTAATCCAACGGCACAATCCCCAGCGAACCCCCCGCGTTCATAGGAACGTACACTTTTCCGCAGAAAATAAGGGCTATTTCAAGGCCTCCTCCGCTACTTCTCGACCTCGTGGCCTGCATCTTTCCAGCCGCGGAATCCGCCGTCCATCGAAATCACGTTGCGATAGCCCATCTTCTGCAGATTGTCGGCGGCCAGCGCCGACCGATAGCCGCCGCCGCAGTAGAGTACGAGCTTGGTGTCCGCGTCGGGAAAACGTGACTCAATGTCACGTTCAATCACTCCTTTGCCGAGATGGACAGCGCCCGGAATGTGAGCGGCGGCGAATTCGCTCTCTTCCCGCACGTCCACCAGCGTGAAACTGTCGCCGCCCTCACGCATCGCCCGCATCTCGTCGATCGTGCATTCGGTAATTCGGCTCCGGGCGTCGTTGACGATTTCAAGAAACCGCGGCGTATGTTGCATGAGCTTGCCTCCGTGGGAGTTTGGGTGCAGGGGAAACTTTTGCCTGGTGTCGGCATCAGAATTTTAGCAAAATCCAACTTGTTGTCTTCCGGCCAGGGCTCACAACAGGCACCTGCCCGAGAAGCCCTATTCGCCATTGAGCGTTGGCCGCCTCAATTACACGTAGACCCAAAGAATGAGACTGGAAGAGTCGTGTCAACCTCGCCGTATGAAATGTTGTCACTCGATCCTGGGGCAGAGTCGACTTGGTACTACCCGCTGCCGCTTTCGCCGAGTGCGCTTCGACCTGAACACCGGCCATTGGCGGCAACGCTCGACGATTGGTGGACCGTTGATTCTGCCCGGAGTCAACTTGCTGCCAGGTGGCGAGACGGGCTCGACGGTGGCTCGGCTCATGGAAGGCGACTCGCGGATCTCC
This sequence comes from Planctomycetales bacterium, assembly GCA_020426845.1. Lineage (GTDB taxonomy): Bacteria > Planctomycetota > Planctomycetia > Pirellulales > Pirellulaceae > JAGQPF01. Next base: position 895 of record JAGQPF010000002.1, on the reverse strand, counting down.
TCACAACCTATCTTCCTGTCGCTCTGGCGATTTGCGAAAAGTCTGTTGGCGTAACCCTTTGTCACCCCGGCAATGTCGCTTCCGTGTCGGAGCTAGCCGAGCAAAGGTCCTGGGTTCAGAAGCCAATCACGGTACCGGTGCGGCCACCTGAAATTGACAATGCCCCACTCCCCTTTTCCGACAAATCCGCGCAGCGAATGGTCTGCGATCTGGCCTGCAGGTTCGCGAATACATCGGAGGGAGTGTATATGCACGGAAACCAGCTGAGGTTGGATCCCTCCACCAACGACCTGAGTTCCTACGTTCCCGACGTCACCGGGGCTTGCCTGGAGTTGTACATTGTTTGCTCCGGTGACACCTTATTGCTACTCGAAGATGGGTCTGTCGCGCACAAGTATCAGGAGGGCCAAGAGCTCGGCCCGGCATTTCCCTCGTTCTCCGATTTCTGGGACAGCTATCTCGAGCACCTTTCCGGCGTCAACCGCCCTCCAGGTACAGAGCACTTTATTTAGCGTTGACATTCGGTCGAGCGGAACGGCCCGGATAGACACTGTGCGATACGGGCAGCACGAGAGCCGAAGTTTCGGCAGGTGGTTGTAAGAATTCGCCATGTAATGCCTCGCGAGCCCCAGCACCCCAGCACCTCGTTTGAACCGCAGCGCAACGTCGAGGTCGCGATGGTAGACTTGGCAAGCAAGTCGCTCGGCAATTGGGGGCATGGGGCCGGGCCGATTTTTCACCCGTAGAGCATCAGCTATCTTCCGACTGTCGCGACCATGAAGCATCTCCCCGCCCTGTTGTTCTGGCCCGTTATAGGCTCGATTCTGCTTGCCTCGCTTGTGGAGGCGGCAACTCCGGAGCGTCCGAATATCATCTACGTGTTGGCCGATGATCT
>JAGQPF010000194.1 GCA_020426845.1 Planctomycetales bacterium | reverse complement strand
CGCAGCGAAACTCCCTGGTGGTTGGACGGCAGAAAGCCTGCTCCCCACAGCCGGGCGTAGAGCGGATCGGCGGGCCGAGCGGCGCTGCCGTCGGAGACCATCACCAGAAACGCGGGCAGCTCGTCGCTTTCGTTGCCGAGACCGTAGCTGGCCCAGGCGCCGAAGCTGGGGCGCCCGGGACGCTGGTCGCCGGTCTGCAGCAACGTTACGGCGGGGTCGTGGTTGATCGCCTCCGTGTTCAGCGAGCGGATGATGCAGAGGTCGTCGACGCAGCTCGCCGTGTGGGGCAACAGTTCACTGACCCACGCGCCGCTTTGACCGTGCTGCTGGAAGCCGAAGACCGACGCGGTCACCGGCTTGGAAGCCTGGCCGCTGGTCATTCCCGTCAGACGCTGATTGCCACGCACCGACTCGGGCAGCTCCTGGCCATGTAGTCGCCTCAATTGCGGCTTGTGGTCGAATAGATCCAGCTGCGATGGTCCGCCATGCATCAGCAGATAGATCACTCGCTTGGCTCGTGGTTTGACAGGTGCATTGACGGGTGCGGCACCGCCCTCGCTGGCCAGGCCAGCCTGTTCCGCATGAGGTGACAAGGACGCCAACGCGGCCATGCCACAGGCGCCTCCCGCCCGCTGGAGCCACTGTCGACGGTTGAAGTCGATAGGACAATAACGTGTCATCTCTGCATTGCAGAGGGGTTCGCTCATCGCACTCATCGTACTCATCGCACTCGCAGCGCCTCGTCAAGGGTCAGTACGGTTTGTGCGACGAGCGTCCAGGCGGCCAGCTCCGCTTCGTTCGCGGCCGGCTGCGTTTGGCCCCGGGCCGCCTCGCCCACCGCGAGCAGCCGCTGGGCGGCGCGCGCACCGTCGGCCGAAGTGAACCGCCCACGCTGACGCCGCAGTTGGCTGAGCAAGATCTGGTTCTCCACGGCATCCGGAGCACGCGAGACGACTTGCCGAAATAGGCAACGCACGCGCTGTTGATCGTCGGCTGCCGCCCCGATGGCTCGATGAGCAAGGATTCGGGCTGCTTCGAGATAGGTCGGGTCGTTTAGCAACACCAGTGCTTGCAGCGGCGTGGCGGTGCGTGGACGCTGCACCACGCACTGTTCACGCGTTGGCGCGTCGAAAATCTGCATCGCAGGAGGCGGCGCTTGTCGCTTCACGTAGGTATACAGCGAGCGGCGCCAGAGTGCCTCGCCATGATCCTGTCGGTACGTCTCGTCGGCGTTGTAGGTGACTTCCTTCCACAGCCCCGGTGGCTGGTAGGGCTTCACGCTGGGCCCGCCGACGCGCCGCTCGAGCAACCCGGAGACAGCGAGCGCCTGGTCGCGAACCATCTCGGCCGACAAGCGATAATCGGGACCTCGCGACAGCAGGCGATTGTCGGGGTCCGCTAAGCGAGCCGAGGCGGCGACGGCTGAATCCTGCCGGAAGGTGCGCGAGAGCACGATCTGTCGCAACACTGTTTTGATATCCCATTGACTCTCGACCAGCTCACAGGCGAGCCAGTCGAGCAGTTCGGGATGCGATGGCAACTCGCCTTGGGCGCCAAAGTCGTTCGCGCTGCGGACGAGTCCCTCGCCGAAGCACTGCCGCCACAATCGGTTCGCTGCCACGCGAGCCGTGAGGGGATGGTCGGGCGACACGAGCCACTGCGCCAGGCCGAGGCGATTGCGCGGCGCACTGGCGGGCATCGGCGGCAGCGACGCGGGCGTGCCGGGCGCGACTGCCTCGCCCGGCGCATCGTAACGCCCCCTGGCCAGCACATGCGTCTCGCGTCGTTGAGGCAGCTCCTCCATGACGAGCGTCGTGGGAATCCGGTCTTGCTGTCGTCGCGTGGCCAGCTGCGCGCGCTGCAGTTGTTCCAGGGCGAGCTTCGCGCGCTGGGCGATGCTCGTCGCCGTTGGAGTTGCGAGAGCATTGGCGGAGGTGTGTTGGCGGAGGAATTCGTCGCGAAGAAACTCGTTGTCTGCCGAGTCGCGCTCTAGCATCGGTCGGGCCTCCATCGCAGGCGACCCTTGTGAGGCCCGGTGGGTCGGTCGGGCCTCCATCGCAGGCGACCCTTGTGAGGCCCGGTGGACCGTGCGATTCTGTAATCCTGCAAGTCGCTCGGCGCGATACCACAATTCGGCCTCGCGATTCGTGACGGTGCGGCCCAGTAGGCGGAGCTCGTCCAGCAGGCCTTCGTACCCGAGCCCCGCATCGCGGCGCCCGATTCGCCAGGGCTCGTCGTTCGCGATGCTGTCGCGCAACGTGTCCCGGTGCACGACCAGCGGCGCGGGCGCTCCGTCGATCAGCACCCGCAGCCCCGCCGCTTTTCGAGAGCCGTCGTAACAGATGACAAGATGTTGCCACTGCTTCGCGCGAATCGGAGTCGACGCGGAGACTTCAATGGCCCGAGCTGCCCATTGCTCGACGAGATGCACTTGCAGCGTGCCTTTCTGCAGCAGCAGTTCGAAGCCGCGACGGCGACCTGCAGGCTCGATCTTGGAAAGCAAGCAGCTCAGCGGCCCGTCGGGCTTGATCCAGAGCCCGATGGTCCAGGCTGCGTCTGACCGCAGTTCGGGCCAGTCGCGGTCGGACTGTTGCGTGCCGTCAAAGCGGGCCGCGCCGGCGACGATGCCCGCCGCAGATGGCGTCGCGTCGTCCAATGAATCGTGGGCCAACAGCGGCTTGGCGGGCAGCGAGGGCAGGGCAGTGGCCGAGGTCGGCATCCAGGCAGCGATCTGCTGCTCGAGTGCGGGACGCAGCTGCTCCCACTCGGCTTGCGCCGACTGTTCCTCGCTCCGCAGGCGGTTCAGTTCCTGCTGTTGACGCAGTGTGGGCGCGGCGAGCACCGGCGGCGGATTGTCCGCGGTGATCAGGCCTCGTTCGGGGCCGTTGTTGAAGAACGCGAACAGTTGAAAGTACTCGCGCTGTGAGATCGGGTCGTACTTATGATCGTGACATTGTGAGCAGCCTACCGTCAGCGCAGTCCACGTCGTCATCGTCGTGTTGATGCGGTCGACGACATACTCGACGCGGTATTCCTCGTCGATGATGCCCGTTTCGTTGTTCGCCATGTGGTTGCGATTGAAGCCGGTGGCGATCCGCTGCTGCACGGTGGCGTCGGGAAGCAGGTCGCCCGCCAGTTGCTCGATCGTGAATCGATCGAATGGCATGCCTTGGTTCCACGCTTGAATCACCCAGTCCCGCCACAGCCACATCTGCCGGGGCTTGTCGCCGAAGTATCCGTTGGTGTCGGCATACCGCGCGGCATCGAGCCACTCGACCGCGAGCTGCTCGCCGAAGTGCGGCGAACTGAGCAGCTGGTCGACGATTTGTCGCTCGGCGCGGGGGCCGCCGGCGAGCTGCTCGAGCTGTTCGGCCGTGGGCGGCAGACCAGTTAACGCAAAGCAAACTCGGCGGAGCCAGCGCTCGGGACTGGCGGGCGGCGCCGGCTCAAGGCCACTCGCGGACTGCCGCAGCCGCTCGGCGACAAACGCGTCGATAGGATCGAGCGCGTTGCGCCCACCTTCGCTCGCTGGAACCGCAGGTCGCCGCAGCGTCTCGAACGACCAGTGGCGTTGATAGGCTGCCCCGGCCTGAATCCATCGTTTCAGCAACGCTCGCTGACTTGCCGACAAGGGCTTGTTGAACTCGGGCGGCGGCATCTGCAAATTCGGATCAGTCGACGACACGCGTCGCCAGAGCTCGCTCTGTTCGGGCTGACCGGGGCGGATGACGGTATGGCGCGACGGCAGCTCCGTGAGTGCAGCGTCGCGCGCGTCCAGCCGCAAGCCGGCCTCGCGTGCGTTCGCATCCGGGCCGTGGCACGACCAGCAGTGCTCGGCCAAGATCGGCCGGATGTCGCGATTGAATGCCACGATTGGCTCGGCGGGCTCGGCGTTGCTGCACGCCCCGACCAGCAAGCACAACGAGGCGATCGACGCCGGCACGATTCCAAGCGATCGATGAGCTCGAAACCGCTGAAGCATTCGGTGCATGCGGAACAATGGGGCCGTCATGGTCAGGCCTGCCGCATCAGTTGGTCGATGCCATGGGTGAGCGTGGCGTCGACATCGGGCGTGCAGTAAGCGACGCTGACCTCGTATCCACCTTGTGTGTATGCCTCGGCAGTGGGCAAATACCAGGGCCCGCCGTCGCCGTAGCCGGCGATGGCCACGAACCGCTCCGAGTGTCGAGCTTGAGCGGCGAGCTGGTATTCCACAAACGGCTCGCCGGGCAGGTGCAGCAGGGAAATCTGATTGACGTGCAAAGCCGACAGCGTGATCGGCATTTGCTGCGCGCAGCGCCGCAGCCATGCCAGCGCGAAGGCAGGGCGGTTGCGTTGCACGACGCGCCGCGTCTCGTCGGAAATCTCGGTTTGGATTTTCTCGGCGTCCAGGTCGGCGCGGGGGCGAGGCAGGATGTCGAACGTGCGCCAGCTCAGCTCCGCGATCGGCTCGGGTTGCAGCTTGGCCGAGGCCGCCTCCATCCCCTCGTAGATTCGTTGTGCGAGCTTCTGCCGGTTCTCTTTGTTGTCGCTGTTGTTGTACTTGCCGGTGTTCTGATTGCCCGCGCAGCCTGTGAAATAGACGTGCACCGCGTCGGGGTCGTCGTGCTGCTCCTTGAGTCGCCGGGCCTGGCCGACAAATTCGGCACTGACGTGTCCCGAATCGCAGCAGTAGCTGATCGGGTGCGTCGCGTAGTGGTAGCAGGCTGCCACCTTTCTGTCACCGTCGTAGAAGGCGACCGATTTCAGCCAAGGGTCGATGCAGCCGGCAGGCAAGTGCCGCACATCGTCGCCGCCCGGCGCCACGCTGCGATTCTTCCGAACTTGCCCGTCATCGCCGAGAATCCGGCGATTTGAGGTGACCTCGGCGACTTGGGCCTGCGCGGAGGCCACGTGAGTGATGCGTCGCGGTCGCTGAGCGGCGGCTTGCAAGGCGGCGCGTCCGCGCCGCAGGCAATCCGCGAAGAACTTTGGATCGAGATTGGGTGGCAGCCCGTTCTCGCGCCGCACGATGCGATCCGTCTCCAGACAAGCGAACGGCGCGTCGTGCTGATGCACGCACTGAACCGCCACACGGTCGGGGGTGGTGTCGACGGCCGCCGCGAGCGCTTGGCGCCACTGCATGTGCGCCTCGTTGCAGATGCCTGTCCAGTCAACCGCGCAAACGACAATCGGCTTGCCCGCTCCGAGAATCGCAAACCCGATCGCCTCCAACGGGTCATCCACCGACGCCACGGGCGGAATCCAGCCGCCGCAGAGCGAGTGGCCGACTGGCGGCGTGACGTCGAAGCGGAAGGGAACGAGCTGCAGGGCGGGCGGAGCCATCGCGATCAATCCCCTTCGCGAATCTTGTCGGTCAGCGCCCGCAGCTCGGCGACGACATCTGGGTGCTTTTCCGCGAGATTCGTCGTCTCGCCGGGATCGGCCTCCAGGTCGTACAGCTCTGGCGTCTCGCTGCGTTTGCGGTCCATCGCGTAGCCGGGAACGTTGTGTTTGGCGCGCAGGAACTTCCACTTGCCCTTGCGCACACCGTTGCCCTGATAGTAGAACGAGTCCCGCGCGCCGGCGGACGATTTGCCCAACAGCAGCTCGGTCTGGTCGACGCCATCGAGCAAGCGATCGTCGGGCGCCTTGAATCCGGCCAACGTTGCGAAGGTTGGCATGAAGTCAATGGTCGCAAAAATCGCTTCGGAAACGGTGCCGGTCGGCGTGTGCCCGGGCCAGCGGACAATGCACGCGGCCCGTGAGCCGCCTTCGTAACAGGAGCCCTTGCCGTCGCGAAGCGGGCCGGCGTCGCCCCAAAACTTCGATCCGGGCGGGTGCCCCTTCTTGCGATCCGTGTAAGCGGGTTGATTCCACGGTCCGTTGTCCGAAGTGTAAATCACCAATGTGTTGTCGCGCAGCCCTTGCTGGTCGAGCACGTCGAGCAGCCGGCCCGTCTCGTAGTCAAATTCTTCCACTACGTCCCCATACAAGCCGCCCTTTGATGTGCCTTTGAATTTCGGAGAGGCGTCGATGATCGTGTGCATCATCGTATGAGCGACGTACAGCACAAACGGCTTGTCCTTGTCACGCTTGTTTTCGAGGAAATCGATCGCCTTGTCGGTATATAGTCGCAACAGACTGCCCATGTCCTCCGTCGAGCCGGCGGCCTGGTTGTTTTCATGAAAGGCCACGCGGCCATTGTCGTTGGCGCCCAGCGTGCCGAAGTAGTAGTCGAAACCTTGAGCATTCGGCATCCGCTCCACAATCGGCTTGCGGTTGGACACATCCCACTTGCCGATGCAGGCCGTCTGATATCCAACTGGGCGGATCAGCTCCGCAAACGTCACTTCCGAGGCGGGCATGCCCCAGCCCTTGCTGCGATGCGGATACCTCCCGGTAAGCAGCGCAGAGCGCGAAGGGCCGCAAACGTGCTGCGAGTAGAAGTTAGTGAACCGCGTGCCCTCCTTGGCCAATTGATCCATGCGGGGCGTGCGATGCGTCGTTGAGCCGTAGCAGCCCAAATCGGCGTATCCCTGGTCGTCGGTAAAGATCAAAACGATATTGGGGCGTGACGCTTGATCGGCGTTAACGGGTTGCGTATCGATTGCTTGTGCAACGAGTACCACAACGGCCGGAATGGCCAGTGTAGTTATTCTGTGCAGCAAATAACGCGGGAATGACCGGCGGCAACCGGCCTGCGTTAGGGCAAGGAATTGAAACATGATGAATCCTCCATTTCTGCGACCCGGTCATTCCGGTGGCGTTCATTTGCGTGGTGGTCGTTCGCCCAGGTAATCGCGCGTAGCCTGAGCCAGATTCGCGCCAACGGCGCGGTAGCCGTCGGTCGTGCTGTTCTGATAATTCCAGATCGTCTCCAAGCACAGGCTGACCGTGTGAGGATTGCCGTGCAGGGCAACCCAGTTGGCGCTGATGTTCTTCCATAGTGGATGATACTTCGGGCCGGTCGTCTTCGGTTTATTGCTCATCGGGACCAGCGGCTTGATGCGGCTGATGCGGGCATACGACTTTTCGATAAAACGGTCTCGCAGCCCGACCATCGGCTCGGGAAGCAACTCGTCATCCAGCACGTAAAAGAACGACGGATCGCCAGGCGCCGGGTTGTGCAGATCAAGGAAAACATCCATCCGCCCGGCCTCGATCAACTCGCTCACTCGCGTCTGCGCGGCGATCGTTTCGGTCCACACCGGCTGGTCCGACCAATCGCGGTTGTGGTCATGCGGCAGAGCGTCCTTGCCGCCGTTGCCTGTCGCTGTGTTGTCGATGTCCATAATCGGAACGAGAAACACTTCCGCGTGCTGACGCAGCCAAGCGGCGTCGGCGTCGGCGCTCAGTAGCCACTCGGCAAAGCCGCGCGCCACCCAGCTCGATCCGCTCTCCCACGCATGTTGTCTGGCCTGCACCCATACGCCGAACCGCTGTTCGTCCGTGCGGTCACCCTCGCGCACGTGGAGCATCGGCACGGAGCGTCCGCCGCGCGAACGGCACAGTTCGCGGGCCGTGGCATGGGGCGAGTTCTCCGCGAGTTTTCTCACGAGATCACTGGCCATCGTCGGAGTGAACGGCGGTCCCCACGCCACATACACCGACTCTGCCTGGGCCGGCAGAGTATAGACCATCCACTCGCCGTCGCGCTGGCCCACGTCGGTGTGCCGCCACGCTTTCTGATCGTGAGAAAACGTCGCTTGCTTCGGCATGGCCCAGACCGAAGAAAGCGGCCGGACCATCGACGTCGTCGAGCCGGCGGCGGCTTCCCGGGAGACCGTCGCCGAGGAGCCTTTCAGTTTCAGCGTGAGCGTTTCACCCGGTTGAACGCCGTCGACGCGAAAGTACCACCAGCACGGCCAGCCGCGTGCCGGCTCGCCGCCCGGCATGAACTCGATCACCCGCTTCGTCTGGTCAATCCGAACGGCGTCGACCGACGCACCCTCGAAATCAGCGACCAAGCTGAGCGGTTCGGCGGCTGGAAGCGCGCGATGAATGTTCAATCCTGCGAGCAGGCTGCAAGCGGCAAACACGAGCCGAACAATCCGCGTCAGTGACATGGTTGTGCTCCCTTTTCGGATTCCTATCACACACTGACGTAGGACGCAGGACCGCCAACCAATGCAATGCTGTCGCACCGACCCGCCGCCTCGCTCCCGTTGGTCGCTGAAATTTTGCCAAAAATAGGCAGGACTTTCCTGAACATGAATTAGCAATTTCCCATCAACGTGGCCATTTGGCAAAGGCCAAAACGGTTCAAACAACGAACACTATTTCCCGGCTTGCGATAGGCCTCCCAGGCCGGCAGGAAGCTTGTAAAGCGTCTGGACTTCGTCGGCATTCAAGGCTCGGTCGAAGATCGACAACTCATCAATCAGCCCGACGTATCCGAGGCCCACGCGGATAGTCGCTTTCGAAAGATCCCAGGTAAACACCTGGCGGCGATCCTTCACCGTTCCTTGAAGATCCCCGTTGATGTAAAGCTTCGCGGCGCCGCCGGTGCCGTCTGTGTTGAAGCCGGAAAAGGTCATGACAACGTGGGTCCACCTGTCGCGTCCGAACGGTGGCTGCTTGACACGGACAATCGGTTGCTCCGCTTCGGGAATCTCGTCTTGCTTGCGCTTTTCGGGATTCCAACAATCCGTATCGGCGAAGATTCCAAGGCGAAAGTGCGGCGGAGTGTCGTCCTTCGTGAAGTCGACCCAAAGGGCTGCGTTGTTGTACTTTTTGTCGGTGATCTGCACCGGGTCGGAGAATTCCTGCTTGAGGTCCGCCGGGTCGATGCTCAGCCACATTGAGATCGTCCCGCTCCAATCCTTCGTGCGGTAACCCGTGTTTTTGGCTCCGTAGAAGAAGACCATGTTTTGGGTCTTCTTCAGGAAGTGGAGCGCGTCGCCGTAGCGGCCCTTGCCGCTGGCGATGGTGACTTCTTCCGCCTCCAAGCCCGGCTTGCTTTTTGTCGGATCGCGTGAAGGCGGCGCCGTGTAGATGCGTCCATCCCCGGCCGAGATTTCGGCGTCGGGGCCGCCGTCAAACGGGGCGTAGAAGACCAGCCCTTCCCAAAGCCCTTCCGGACTGGCTGCGAAGACGGGTGCCGTCAGGCTGACGATGCTCAGAGGCAGTAGAAGCAGGAGTTTCATGGTGTTCCTCACGCGAGATTGGGGTTTCGTGAAGCGTAAGATCGTCGTTGACGCGTCGGTCAAGTTGGAAAGCCAAAGCCCGCTTACTTGTCTCGCTGCTGCAACTTCACAAGCCTTCCTGGTGCATAACCGTTTTCGAGAAACGATCGCTCCACAAAGCACGACCCTTGCGTGCTGGGTAGATAGAGGTCTTTGTCTCCATCGCCGTTCAGGTCCACCATCAGCACTCGAGGCTGGATGATCGAGGGCAGTTGTGGATCGATTCCCGAGGCAAACCGCTCGGCATCGCTGGCCGCATCTGCAGGATTCGCAGCATCTTCAGTCTTCGCTTCGGCTCCGCGGTTCAGGAACACCTGCACGCGCCCGTTGGCGGCGCTGGCAATCACATCGGGCCAGCCGTCCTCGTTCCAGTCGGAAGAGTCGACCAGGCCGCGAATCTTCAAGTCGCCAATCTCGATCGGCTCGGCAAACGTAGCCGGCCTATCGCCGGCAGCGGCCGTGGAGCGGAAGTAACGGATCTTGCCGTAGGTGTCGCCCACGATCAGGTCTCGCTTGCCGTCTCGGTCGAAGTCGGCAACCGTGAACACGGTGCGGGCGCCTTGCAAGGCGTCGAAGTCCTTTTCGGGGTCCTTGTTGAGCGGTCCCACCTTGATCGGCTTACCGGATGAGAGCAGCAGGCGTTGGCCTTCAAGATCAAACTGCTTGGCGTCGGGAGCGGCCGACTGGTTCTGATGGAACCAGATGTTTCCATGCCAGTCGCCGAACAGCACGTCGGGCTTTCCGTCTTGGTCGAAGTCGTCGAGGAATGGCCAGAACCAATCGTCGCCGATGCCCGACCAATGCGTGATCGAGACGCCACGCGGTAAAACGCTGAGGTGACGCGACCAACGGTATGGATTGCCGGCGCCGTCATTCAACGCCACGCTGTATCCGTTGATTGCGTCGGGACGCCCATCCTCGTTCCAGTCGCGGAACTGATCCGCTGGCACGGCGGCAAGTCCCCATTCGACTTGCAGCGGTCGATCGTGCATGGCGAATTTCGGCGCCGCGGGAGTGCCCTGGTTCTCAAACAGGTAGAGGTTCATGCGTGCGCTGACGACGAGGTCGAGGTCGCCGTCGCCATCCCAGTCGAACACTCGGGGCGTAGCGAGTCGATCGCGCGGAAAGGTTCCCTCGCCGGGGAAATCGACGCGGCTCAGTCGGCGGGACTTGGTCGACTGACCGGACTCACCCCGCGACTTGTAGAACTGCAGAAAGGTGCGCTCGTATTGAGCTTGTTCGTTTGCGGCGACGTGCATCGGCATGTTGCCGCTGATCAGGTCCGGGTCGCCGTCGGCGTCCAAGTCGGCGACGCAGGGTGCGGCGCACCAGTGGCCGACGTTCAGTGGCTTGCCATCCGCCTCCAATGGTCCGCGCGGTGTCAGTTGCGGCGTGCCGTCCGGGTTGGCGCCGGATTGCTCGTACCAGAAGACGCGGCCCGTCACATAGCCGCCGAGCAGCAGATCGAGGTCGCCGTCGCCATCCCAATCCACCGTCTCGGGCACCGGATAGTAGTCGTGTTTGAACACGCCTTCGCTGCCTCGCTCCAGCGGCGCGAACGGGAGTTCGAGCGGTTGGCCATCGACCTGAACGAGTCCCATGTACCGAAACACTCGCTCGCTGCCCTTGCCCACGTTGCGGTAGTAGAGCAGTCGGTTCCAGTGGGCGCCGACGAGCAAATCCTGGCGCCCGTCGCCGTCCCAATCAACGACCTTCGGGGCGGCGCCAATGCCCGCGTCGAGCGGCTGGCCATCGGCGTTGGTGATAAAGCGGCAGAATCGATATTCGGGTTTCTGCGGCGTGCCAAGATTGGGCCACCAGAACAGATGGCCGTAGTTCTCGCCGACGATGAGATCGACCAACCCGTCGTCGTTCCAATCGGCGAGATCGAGACGGCAGTGATCGGCGCCCATGGTCGTGATGCCTTGTCGATCGCAGCGCGGCAAACCATCGCCGATCCAGGCGCGAGGAGGAATTCGCGACGGCGTCGCTCCGTCCGGCAACAGGTTGAAGTAGACCGCATAGGTCGACTCGTTGTTTGAATCCTCCGAGTGCATCCAAGTCAGCTGGCCGCGCTTCCAATCGCCAATCGCGTTGAAGAAGTAGCCGCCACGGACGCGGTTGCGCCGCACGATCTGGCCCTTGCTGCGCGAGACTGCGTCGCCGAACTCCGGAAAGTCTCGCGGAATGGCGCCGTCATGCCAGCGAAACGGGCGGTCGAACTCGCCTTGCCCATACGCGTAGCCCGCGTAGGCCAGCGGCTCGCCGGTTGCGTTTGCGTGGCGAATGACTTGCAACGAGGACATGTCGACTCGCCGATCGACTCCGAGCTTTTTCAGCTCCGCGGCAAAGTCGAGCTCGACCGCGGCAGGACGCTCGTCGGCGCGAGCGTTGTTTGCTCTCGGGCGAGCGGGCGGCGCGACCGAGACGACCACGCGATACTCGCCCTGTCCGCTCCAAGGCAGCTCGGCAGAGGCGGACAGCGCCGGAAAGGCGACAACCGCCAGGGCCGAGAGCATTGTCGTGGCGAGCGCCAACGGACAGAACCTTGTCAGCGTTGAGTCGAAGCGGATGGGCATGGTCAGTCCGGGAGGGGTGAGGCGACAAGGCGGCCGGGGTTCTTCTCATCAGGCCGCTATCGATCCGCTCGCAGCCGATCGAGTTCGTCCAGCGAGACGCGAAATACCTCGGTTTGCAGTTTGCAGCGGGACAGCGCGATCCAGACGGCGCCGTCATGCTCGATCGCGTGCGGATACTGCAGGCTGGCGATGCCTTTGGCAAACTTCTTCCAGATGCTTTCAAATCCCTCGGGTGCCGGCGGCGCGGGGACGTCGAGCTGGGCCATCCGAGTGAAGTGCGTGCCGTCGTCGCTGATCGACAAGTGCAGCTGGCGTCGACCCCACTTGGGATTGGCGTTGGAGATCAACACGCGATAGCCACGGCTGGTGGTCAGCGAAAAGATCTTGCTCGTCGAGTTGGGGAAGTTGGTCAGCCGGGGCGTGGACCAGGTCTTGCCCAAGTCGGCGGACGTCGAGTGGAACAGTCGCTGCGAGCCGCCGTTGTCTCGGAATAGCGCGCTGAGTCGCTGGTCGGGGAGCAGCCAGAAGATCGGCTCGTCGGGACGGAAACCCTTGACTTCGTTGAGCCGCACGACAGGATACGCCTCCCAGCGATCCAGGCCGCTGTCGCCGCCGATCAAGATGCTGACGTTAAAGCGAGCGTCGCGGCGCGTGAGAATCCATTGGTCGGATGGCAGCCGTTGCGGCGGGAAGTTGTTGATCGCGTTGTCGTAGATCTTCGACGCGAACTCCCAGCGTTGTTGGGACTCGTTCCAGCCGTAGGCTTGCAGCTGGAGCTCCTTGTTCGCGCCGAAGGCGCCTTTGTCGCGAAAGTGCGCGGCTAGCGCCAATAGCTTCCCATCACGCACCCACAGCCCTCGTGCGATAAAGGCATACGGCGCCTCGGGAGTCCCGGTCACACTCTTCGCCGGCGCCCAGTGCAGTCCATCCTCGCTGGTCGAGTATTTGATCTCCTGAGTGGGCCAATCCTCGACCTTGGGCCCGTCGCTCCAAATGCACCAGAACTTGCCGCCAAAGTGCGCCAAATAATTGTGCAACTGTAGCCGCATGCGATTCATCTCGAGCTTTTCGCCGGGGGCGAAGTCGGGCGAGTAGGCCACGGGATGAATGACCGCATGCTGGCCCGACAATCGCGGCAGCGCGTCGAAATCGATCGCGGCGGAGTCGGCGCCAATCCCCGGAAGCCGCAGGATCTGCAACGGCTCGTCCCCGTCGGCGGCGCCCGCCATCAGCAGGGCAGTCAATAGCAACAACAGCAACGAACAGCGTCTGGACAAAGGTGTGCTCCTCAAGGCGAGGTTCGAGCGGAGAGCGGGGAGCGGAGAGCGGAGAGACTCGACTCCCCAGTGGTTACCCCATCGGGTAGGAGTGCTCTCGGCAGATTGCATTGATGCGTGCCATGACCATGTCATCCAAGTGTAGGCCGTCGGCGAGCAGGATTTCGTCGAGCTGCGCGACCGAGTTGGCGCCGATAATGGTGGAAGCAACGAAGTCGTTCTGCTTGCTCCACGCACAGGCCAGTGCAACGGTCGGCACTCCCAGCTCGGCGGCGATCGCCGCGGCGGCCTCCGTCGTGGCCAGGCTGCGTTCGTTCACGAAACGCATCGCGATTTGTCGTTGCCGCTCGCCGATCCCGAGATAATTGGTGAAGCGAGCGCCCTCGGGCCACTGGCCGCCGATGTACTTGCCCGACAGCACTCCGCCGGCCAGCGGCGAGTAAGGCAGCAAGCTGATCTGCTCGCGGCGGCAGATGTCGGCCAAGGCGTCCTCGAAGCGGCGGTTGACCATGCTGTAATTGTTCTGAATCGACTCGTAACGAGGCAGGCCGAATTGCCGGGCCACTGCTTGGGCCTTCATCGCTCCCCAGGCCGACTCGTTGCTCGAGCCGATGAACCGCACCTTGCCCTCGGCGATCAGCTCCGCCAATGGCTCCAGTGTCTGCTCGTAGGGAAAGTCGTGGTCGGGCCAATGCGTTTGGTACAGGTCGATGTAGTCGGTTTGCAGCCGCCGCAGACTGCCCTCCACGGCGCGGCGAATGTGGTGCCGGTCGATCGCGGTGCGGCCATGACGCACCGGCGGCACGAACCAAGAGTGCGAGGCGCCGCAGAATTTGGTCGCAATCACCAGCCGATCACGCTCTTGGTGCGCCAGCCAACGCCCGACAATCTCCTCGGTTGCATGCACCCATTTGACGTCCGGCGGCACCGGATACATCTCCGCCGTGTCAAAGAAGTCGATGCCCGCCTCCACGGCGCGATCCATGATCCGGAACGCCTCGGCCTCGTCACAGGTTGACCCAAAGGTCATCGTGCCCAGGCAGATGTCCGACACATACAAGCCGCTGCGGCCAATTCTTCGCTGTTCCATGCTTTCCCCACGCTTTCCGTTTCTGTCGTTGTTAATCTTGCTGGTGGTGGACCCTGTTGAGGCCCGGTGGCCGCGTCGCCGATCAGGCTGAGGTGCTTTTCAACGGCATCTAAGTTTGACGGGATGCCTCGCGACTACTTCGCCACGCGAGTGAACATGAGCAGTCGAAATTCGCCCACCTGTTTGCCGGGCATCTCGACGGCTCGCAAGCTGAGCTTTCCGCGTCCCTTGGACAGCTTGATGGTGCCCAGCTTCATCGGACGAAAGTCCTTGACGTACGACTCTGCGCGCTCGAGTCGGTCGTGCTCGCCGCCGCGCACGGGTGGATCGTGTGGCTCGCTGATCGTGGCTCGCAGCCGAGCGTCGCCGAGCGACAGCTCGATGAGCGAGCCCACGCTGTCAGCGGGACACGCATAGTGCATCTCCACTTCGTACTCGCCGTCGGCGCCAACCTCCACATCCCAGGAGATCCGGTCGTCCGTCGATTTCCAATTGGTGAAGTAAGAGCAGTTGGGGAAACGGTTCGAACGCACGATGCCACCCCGGGTGACGCCGTCGCGAGCGGGGATCTGCGTGTAGCGATAGTCAGGGTGCCCCAAGGGGAACGGTCGGTCGTCGTTGGCGGGATCGCACTCGGCGAGCACCTCGGATCGCCATTGTTCGACGGCTTGCTTCAACCGCGCTGTTTCTTCCGGGTGTTTGGCCGAGATGTCCGTGCGCTGACCCGGATCGGCGGCGATGTCGAACAGTTGTCCTTGATGGTCGAGTCGGAACTGCTGGGAACGCACGCTGACCCGATCTCGCCAATGCGAGAAGATCAGCCGCTCGGGCTTCACGGCGGACTTGTCGCCGACCAGCAACGGCGCCATCGACACGCCGTCGAGTGGCTTGTGAGGCGTGACGGGAACGCCGGCGAGCTGGGAGAGCGTGGGCAGCAGGTCGATGGCCGCAGAGATCGGCGTCACGACCTGTGCGGCGCCGATCTTGCCGGGCCAGCGAATCAGCAGCGGGCTGCGGACCCCGCCCTCGTCGGTCGCGCCTTTGCGGCCCTTCATGTCACCGTTCCAGCGGACGCCGTTGGGCCCGTTGTCGCAGAAGTAGACCACGATCGTGTTGTCCGAGATCTGCAACGCGTCGAGTTTGTCGAGCAGCCTGCCAACGTTCCAATCGATGTTCTCGCACATCGCCAGCGCGGCGCGCGTGTGTTGCAGGTTTTCTTTGTTCGGCTCGCGGTTGCGCATTGCCAAATCGGCGTTGGCAAACTTCTTCCAGAAGCGATCGGGCACCTGCATCGGCGAGTGCGGTGTGTTGTAGGGCAAGTAGACGAAGAACGGCTGCTCGCGATGGTGCGACTCGATGAACGCCATCGCCCGTTCGGTGAAGTCGTCGATCACGAATCCGTTGCCTTGGACGAGCTGGCCGTTGTGCTCCAGCGGCGGGCTGAAGTAGTCGCCCCAGTGGCCCGAGCAGAAGCCGTAGTACTCGTCGAACCCGCGTGCGTTGGGGTGATACGGGTACTGCATTCCGTTGTGCCACTTGCCAAAGGCGGCGGTGGCGTAACCGGCGCCGCGAAACACGTCGGCGATCGTTCGCTCGTCCAAGTCCATCCGCTCGCCGCCCGCCGACGTGCTGTAGACATTGCTGCGGGGATGGTAGCGGCCAGTGAGAAACTCCGCTCGCGTCGGCGAACAAACGGGGCAGACGAAGAAGCGTTCGAAGCGGGCGCCGTCGCGGGCCAGCGAGTCAATTCTCGGCGTGGCGAGATTCGTGTTGCCGTTGACGCTGAGATCGCCCCAGCCTTGATCGTCCGTGAGAATCACCAGCACATTGGGCCGCTCAGCCGCGCTTGATTGGCTGACGCAAGCCAGCAGCCAGGTCAAACACGCGATGGCGAGGTGGAGTTTCGGGGCGGAGCGGACGCGAGGGCGGGGAGTGAACGCGAGTGTGGAGGCGGGGGTGGAGGGCATGCGGTCGTCTCGCAGATCTGCTTCGGGCGGGTCTGTTGCGAGAATACCGCGCCGCACTGCCGCTTGCCACAACGCCGCCACAACGCCGAAGTTAGCGACTCACGCCGACAGCCATTGCGGTTGGCAGCACGCGCGGCTTTCGTGAATAATGGCGAGCGACCATTTCGTCGGACTCCGGCCCCGCCAATCGCTATGTTCACTCTTGTTGATCCACGTTCGTCCACTCCACATTGCGATGGGGTCCGTCGCCGCAACTTCTTGCAAGTCGGTGCGCTGGGCGGCCTGAGCCTGGGCAGCTTGCTGCAGGCCGAGGCGGCTCAGGGAACCGGATCCAACGAACGTAGCGTCGTGATGATCTATTTGCCGGGCGGCCCCACGCAGCATGAGACGTTCGATCCCAAGCCCGATGCGCCGGCCGAGATTCGTGGCTCGTATCGTCCGATTTCAACCAAGGTGCCGGGTGTGCAGTTTTGCGAGCTGTTGCCGAAGCTCGCGGCGATGGCCGACAAATTCTCGATCGTGAGGTCGCTCGTCGGCATGGTCAATCGCCACGAGTCGTTCCACTGCTATACCGGGCGGCCGGGTGGTCGCAACGGCGATGGCGAGCCGGCGGGCGGCTGGCCGAGCTTTGGATCCACTGTCTCCTATTTGCTCGGGCCGCAGCGCGGCGCCGCTCCGTATGTCGATGCGGCGCCGAAGATGTCCCACCGACCTTACAACAATCTGGGCGTGCACGATCCACCGACCACCACCTCTTGGCCGGGCTACACCGGTTGGGCGCATACACCGCTGACGCTCGACGGCGAGATCAAGGACGACCTGAAGCTCAACGGTGGCAACGTGACACGCCTGGGCCAGCGGCGCGAGCTGCTCGAGTCGCTGGCGGCGCAGCAGCAACGCCAGCATCGCCAAGCCGGCGACGATGGGCTCAGCCTCTATCGTCAACAAGCTTGGGGGATGCTCACTAGCAGCGGGATGGCCGAGGCGCTGGATCTCTCAAAGGAGGATCCTCGCGTGGTCGAACGTTACGGAGAAGGCCAGGCCACCGACCCCAGCTTTGGCGGCGCGCCCCAAAGCCCACAACACTTCCTCCGCGCCAGGCGGCTCATCGAGGCGGGTGTCCGTTGCGTGACACTCGCGTTTGGCGCCTGGGATTGGCACTCCAACCGCGAGGGCACGATCGAGTATCTTTCGCGAAAGTACTTGCCGGTGTTCGATCACACGTTGTCGGTGTTCCTGCAGGATCTCGACGAGCGTGGCCTGCTGGACCGGACCGCCGTCGTGGTCTGGGGCGAGTTCGGTCGCACTCCGCGGATCAATGCAAAAGGAGGTCGCGATCATTGGCCCGGCACGCAGTCGGTGCTCTTGGCCGGCGGAGGCATTCGCGGCGGCCGAGTGATCGGGCAGACCGACTCGATTGGCGGCGTTCCGGTGGAGCGCCCCGTTCATCTACAGGAAGTGTTCGCCACGCTCTATCACACGCTCGGCATCGACGTTCGCAACGTCAAGATTCCCGACCTCAACGGCCGCCCGCGGTATCTCGTTGACGACAACCGCCAGCCCGTCGCTGAGCTGTTTTAGTTCCGTGTTGCTCACGCGATTGGTCGCAGGCTAATCTCACCGTAGGTTGCTCACATCATTGGCCGTAGGCCAATCTCAACGTAGCCCGGGGCCAGCGAAGCGCCGCCCCGGGTAGGAGACCTCGCTACATCGAAGGCTGAAGGCCTTCCTCACGTGCGCTGGCCAACGGCAATGCCTCGGGTGCCACTTTGTT
>JAGQPF010000193.1 GCA_020426845.1 Planctomycetales bacterium | reverse complement strand
GCGAGCATCAAACGAGGGTGGCGATCGCTACCCCGCGAAGAACGCAACTTGGTTGGGATGTCAGCAGGAACTCGCGCGTCGACTCAGCAAATTCACGCCTGACACTCCGGCGATGAACGACTTGACACGTGTTTGCCGCGTGCCAGGCAGCATAAACAGCAAGTCGGGACGGTGTGTTCAGGTCGTCTCGTGCAGATCCGGCGTGACCTACGGGATTCGTGAGTTTGCCAGCATTCTCGAGATTCGTCGTGAGGAACGCCGGTCTGAAAAACGCCGAGCGTCCGCTTCCAATCATGGCAATGCCATACGAGACCGTAGCGTGCCTAAACGCGCAAACGGCTGGAAAGCCCGTTGGAACCGAGTGCGAAGGGCAATTGAGCAGCTTTCCGAACTCCGTAGCGGATTCAAGGAAGGGCAACGCCACCATGCAATTCTGGCCTACGCTACAGCCTTGAAGACGCTCGGCTACTCCGATCACCAAATTGCCGCCTGGGCGGAGCCAATCTTCGCGAAAATGAGCCAGTCGCCCAATCGGTTCTCGCGCAATGAGTTTGCAGCCGCAATTCGGTCTGCGGATTGTTGTCGGGGCGACAGGTTCTCCAGTGGCCTGCGGTACACTACCCTCATCGAATGGTTGCAGATCACGCCACAAGAGCAAGAAATCACCGGCATCGTGCCTAGGACGAAAACACCAAGCTGCGCCGACAAGATCAAAGCTCGACGCCAGAAGCTTGCAGAACTCCAGCGACAGTTCCCCGGCGCGAGCGCCCGTCGTCTTGCCAAGATGCTCGGCGCCTCCGCCCCAACTGTCACAAGCGACCTGCGCGCAATCGCTGGGGAGGCGTTCCTCTCCCAGGCACCGGAGGCGGTGTCTTAAGGAATGCCTTGGCTGCACGGGCCCTTTACAGCAATATTTTTTAACACGGCAGATGAAGCGGAGCGAATGATGGCGAGCATCGAAAATCGCAGGAAGTCTACGCGAGTGGTGGCTTATGTGAACAAGGACAAGGTGGTGTTTCCCCTTGGGCGTGTCACCAAGAAGACGGCCGAGCGGTTTGCCAACAACATTGATACGTTGCTCCACGAACGCCGCTGCAATCTGCCGGTCAGCCGCGAGGTTTCTCTCTGGCTGGCTGATCTGGACGATGCGCTCTATGAAATTCTCTCGGACCAGGGCCTCGTCGAGCCGCGGGTGAAGGCGGGAACGCTCTCGACGTTCATTGACGGGTACATCGACGGTCGCTCGGACGTGACCGAGCGGCGGTTGGGAAAACTTCGAAACGCCAAGGACCGTCTGATCGCGTTTTTCGGCGACGTGAAGTTGGATGCCGTCACGGCGGGCGCTGCGGATGACTACGGACGACTGTTGCTCAAGAAACTCGCGCCTGCCACGGCTCAGAAAGAGTGCCAAATCGCGGCCCAGTTCTTTCGGCATGCGTACCGCAAGGGGTTGATCGACAAGAACCCGTTCGAGGGAGTCTCCGTGGGCAAGGCGACGAATGACGAGCGTCGGGTGTTCGTCACTCGCGAAGTGATCCAACGCGTCCTTGACCAGTGCCCCGATTGGCAATGGCGCCTGGTCGTCGCCTTGGCACGCTACGGAGGCCTACGTTGCCCGTCGGAAATCGCTCTGCTCGAGTGGTCTGACATCCACTGGGACACCGAGCGGTTCACGGTGTCCAGCCCGAAGACGAAACGCTATGGAAAGGCCAGCCGCATCGTCCCGATCTTCCCCGAGCTGCGGCCGTTTCTCGACGAGGCGTTTACGAGGGCCGACGAGGGAGAGAAGTGGGTGGTTCCCATGCTGGGCGGCGACGCGAACAAGAACCTTGGCACTCGGTTGACGAAGATCATTCGGCGAGCCGGTGTCGAGGGCTGGCCCAAGCCGTTTCAGAATTGCCGCTCGAGCCGACAGACGGAGCTGGAACAAAAATTCCCGACCTACGTCGTTTGTTCCTGGCTCGGCAACACCCCGACGATCGCGCACAAGCACTACCTGACGGTGACGGAAGATCACTTCACCGATGCAGCGAATGATGGGGCGAACGATGCAGGGAAGAATGCGGCCAAAGCCGATCCCGGTGTTGGCGCCAAAACGGGGGACAAACTGGGGATGCAAACGCCCGTTTCGAGTCGCGGGGAGTCGCAAACGAAAAACGGCACCACGATTTTGGTGCCGGAAAATGCGTCTTTTTCGGATGTGGTGGCACTTCTTGAAAATGCCCTAATAGCGGAGGAGGGACTCGAACCCCCGACACGCGGATTATGATTCCGCTGCTCTAACCAACTGAGCTACTCCGCCGATGGTGGTATCCGATCTGGATAGAAAAGAAAGATTAGCTGAATTTCGGTTCGCGGAAAACCATGGGTTGAACAAATTTCGCCCGATTAGGAAAGGTCCAACAATTCCGCGTGTGTCCGGGTCTCGAGACAATTTCCACGGGTCTTTGAACTCTGGCTGACAGAAACGGACACACTCCTGGCTCGCGCGATTACAAAATTGGGGCAGCTTCCCGGCGTCGACCATTTGCGGCCGTTCCACTTGCCGATTCCGGTCAATTGCCACAGATGGGCGTCGAGCAGAAGGCATGGGAGGATCAAAGCGTGCCCTAACTGACCCGAGAGCCAGCGTGTGGACGATCGGCTCGTCGGCAAGGACCAGACGAGTCAGCGTATTAAAACGCGAGGAATCGAACGCCACGCTCCCTTGCTAGCGCTGCACTTTTCGGGCGCTAGGCGCTGCACTTTTGAGGCGCCATTCACAATCGCACGCAGCTGTTCCTCAAAAGTGGAGCGAAACGCCGAAGGGATGTCGCGACTCAACACCCGGTTGACCATCTAAAAGAAAAGGGCTCCGCCGCCTCACTTGCCGGCCCTTCCGATGAGGGGGTTGCTCTCTATAATGCGTGTGACTCACCCCGCGTGTTCGAGGTTGTCGCTGCGGCCTCCCATCCGGGAATCTAGCGGTATCAGTTGACGGAGGACGTGATGGCAGATGCCTTTCCGACTGGCGACTACGACTCCGAGGACTGGATTTCCGATGCGAGCTTAAAGTCCCCAGCGGGCAAGCATTCCGAGCCGACCTTCCATTGTCGCATTCCCGGACTGCCCTCCCACCTGGGCGGCTATAGCTTGGTTCGCGAGATCGGACACGGCGGCATGGGAGTCGTTTTCGAAGGCGTCGACCCGGCACTCGACAAATCCGTCGCGATCAAAGTCCTGCCACAGGCGAGCATGATGGACCGCCGACGGCTGACTCGCTTTCAAATCGAGGCCCGCGCAGCCGCACAACTTTCCCATCCCCACGTCGTTCCCGTGTTCACCACCGGAGTCGAAGCGGGCTTTCATTATTACGTGATGCAGCTGGTGCCCGGTTGCAACCTGTCTCAGCTCATTCGCAGCGTGAGGCAACTGCGCGATAGCCGCGTCACCACCAAGCCAGCCAGTGCACCCCAAGTCCCCGATCCGCCAACGCCGACGCCCCCGCACGAAGCCGATCACAAGTCGTCCCTGATGGACACGCTGGAGCCGACGGGGCGAGGTCCCGCCGGCGCGCCCGCTCATTCCAATTCGCCGCGCGACACCAGGCCAAACCACACGACTCGAGTGCCGATCGAACGCATCCCGCTGCGCAACTCGCTCGGTTCCCGCAACACCGAGTCGGTGCATTTAACCGACATCGCCACGCGTCCAGGCAGTCGGCAAGGCGAAGCCTATGTCCGCATCGTGGCGGAGCTGATCATGCATGTCGCCGAGGCGCTGCATCACGCGCACGAGCTGGGCGTATTGCATCGAGACGTCAAGCCCGCCAACCTGTTGCTGGACGACAACGGCCATGTCTGGGTCACCGACTTCGGGCTGGCTCAGGTCCGCGGAGTGGACGGGGGCACGCGAACCGGCGACATTCTCGGCACGCTGCGATACATGAGCCCCGAGCAAGTGCACGCCAAGCGCATCGAGGTGGACAATCGGTCCGACATCTATTCGCTCGGCGCCACGCTGTACGAGCTGCTCACGCTCAAGCCGGTGATTCAAGGCAAGACCGAGGCGGAGGTGTTGCGACAAATCGCATTCGCCATGCCGGTTTCGCCTCGCCGACTGGATCGCTCGATTCCCTCGGCGATCGACACCATCGTCATGAAGACGCTGGCCAAGAACCCGGATGACCGCTACCAGAGCGCCAAGGAGCTGGCCGACGACCTCCGCAGCTTTCTGGAGGGACGCAGCATCCAAGCCCGACGGCCGGGGCCGAGCCAGCGAGCCGCCAGCTGGGTGGGACGCCACCGACGCCTCGCCACCGCAGTGGGCGCCGGCATGTTCGCGCTGCTGGTGCTGCTGGCCTCCTTCAGCTTTGCGCTGCTGCAAGAGCAAGGCAAAACGCGACAAGCAGTGCGCGACAAAGCTGCAGAGGCAGAGCGAGCCAATCAGCAAAAGGAGCAAGCGGAGGCTCAGCGCGATCGAGCGGAGGGCCTGCGACTGGCCGCGCAGGCCAATAGGGAGACCCAGCGAGATCCGGGATTGTCGCTCGCCTTGGCCCTGGAGGCAGCGGAGCTGCTCAGCAGTGTCGAGTCGAACGACGTGATCATGCACGCGCTTGAGACATGTCACGAAGTTGTCACTCTGCAGCACGATCAATTCGTCGGTGGCAGCCAGCCCAGCGCCGATCAGAAGCATGCGATCTCCTGGCCGACGCGCCCCGGCCCGTTGACGCTGTGGAATCTGAACAGCGGCGCCAAAGTGGAGGGCTTTTCGCCGGACGTCGCGGCCCGCTCCGCATGCTTCAGCCCCGACGGCTCTCGCCTGCTCGTCGCCACGCTCAAACGCCAGGGAGACGAGCACGCCGACGGCAGTCCGCGGCTGATCGACCTGAGCGGCAGCGAGCTGCTGCGGTTTCCCGACGCTCGGCTGGAGACCGCGTGCACCGGCGCGTTTCATCCCAACGGTAAGCAACTCGTTTTGCCCGGGCCGGTCGCGCAGGTTTACGATGTCGCCACTGGCAAGCCGTTGTTGACGTTCCATACGGACGAGACGGCCGTGGTGTACGCGGCGTTCGTTCGCGGCGGAGACGAAGTGCTGCTGCTGGACGATCGCAGCCGCGTTCGACTGTACTCCGCCGAATCGGGAGATGAGCTGCGACAGATGCAGGTCTTTTCCAGACCGCCACGCGGCCTACCGGCACTGAGTGTTTCAGCGGGCGGCCGGCTATTGGCAGCCGATTTCTCCCACGGGGTGCGGTGGTGGGATGGGTCGGGAACCGAGCCCGCCAGCGCCACTTATGTCGCGGGAGGGAAGGCCGGCTGGCTGGACGACGGTGATCGATACTATGTGGAGCGCAGCGACCGTGTCGAAATTCGTCAAGCCGTGGATGGCGCGTTGCTGAGCCAGCTAGCCGTCGACTCCACGGGCTCGTCGCCGCTGGCGGTGAGCCCCGATGGCCGGCAGATCGCAGTGACCAATGCTCGTCACGAAATCATCTGGTGGAACCTCGAGACGGATGAACAGCGCACCCTGCGTGGCCACGCCGACGCCATCGTTTCCTTGTCGTTTGTGAGCAACAAGCGGCTGCTCTCGTCGTCGGTCGACCGCACCTGTCGACTATGGCAGCGCGACTCGCATGCCGAGCAACGTCGAATGCAATCGCCTTGGGCTTCCCCCAGTCTCGCTGAGGGACCGTTATTCAAGCAAACAGGCGGGCGGACTCTGTGGGCCATCGGTAGCCGGTCGCGGACGATCGTGGCCAGCACTTCCGGTCCAACCACAACCGATCTCCAACTCGGCACGCTGCGGGTCTCCCGTCCGCAGGCGACAGTGCTCACCCGCGAAGGTGGCATTTGGGTCTACGGCCCCGACCTTCGCCCGCTGCCGCACCAGCTACGCCCTGGAACACCGAGCGGCGAATTCGTGGGCGATGTCGCCGTCAGCGACGACGGCCATTGGCTGGCGGCGGCGAGCAAGGAAACGGCCGGCTTGTGGACACTTGACCTGCGTTCGGGACGCAAACGGCGACTGTCGGAGGAGCGAATCGACGCGATTTCGTTCCGGCCTCAGACGTCGGAGCTTGTCGTTGGCGACAGCAATGGCACGCTGCAGGTCTGGGATATCGATGCGGCGCGATTGCTCGCGGAGCGGCGCGGACCCGAGCCGATTCGACGCGTCACGGTCTCCACCGACGGAAGCAAAGTGGCGGCGGTCGTCGGCAACTCGGTTCTTGTCATTCCGTTGCCGCTCGCCGAATCGCTTGAACCTCTGTTTACCTCCCAGTCTCTGCCGACCTCGGGAGTCACCGCCCAGTTTGTCGAAGACGACCGCCGGCTGCTGGTCTATGCTCTGGGGTCCCAGTCCACCATGAAGGTGCTTGATTCTCAAAGTGGCGAATTGATTGCCGAATCCACGCGGGAGTTCACCGGCGCGCGGGCCGCGGCTGGGCCTCGCCCAAGCACCCTCCTGATCGGCTCACAGGCGGGACTCGCCGTGTGGGATTACGAGTCCGATGCGTGGGAAGAGCTTTCCAACCAACCAGTGAGTCACGTCTTAGTCACCGGGAATGGCAAACGCTTGGTGAGTTGCGGTCCGCCGCGGCTCGCCGACCCTCGCGCTCGCTTGAGAGCGGCCGATGAGGCGAACAAGGTAAATGAGGCCGACGATGCCGATGAGGCCAAAGAGGCCGATGGCGCGGATGCTGCGGCTGACGCGTTGGCAGCCGTGCGGCCCCAAATGAATATCTACGACGCCGACACATATCAGCTGCTGCGCCAACTGCCGCTGCCGGGCGCCGTCAGTGCGCTCGCCCCGCACGGAGACAATCAAGTGCTGGTGAGCGTCCGCGAATTCGGCTGGGCATCAACGGTCGACTCCGACCCCGCCGGCACTCGCGAGCATTGGGGGCACCCGGCGATGTTGGCGGCCATTGACGTGTCGGGCGATGGTCGACGCGTCGCCACGGCCTCTCGAGACGGCGCCATCAAGCTCTGGCAGGCGAGCGATGGCAGCATGCTGCGCGAGTTCCAACAGCCCTCGGCGCTTTTAGATGCCGACCTGGACCGGTCTGGTGAAAGTCTGGCGACAGCGGGCGTGGACGGCAAGCTGCGCGTTTGGTCTGGCCAAGGCAAAGTCGTTGCCGAGTTGGAATTGCCCCGTCCTGCGATCCGCGTGCAGTTCAACACCAAAGGCGACCGCATCCTGGCACTCTCGACTGACGGAGTCGTTCGGGTTTGGACGTGGCAATCCAATCCGACAAAACTCGAGTCCATCACTCCCCGTGACGGCGGTCGTTTCGGCGCCGTCCACTGGGCGCGGGAGGGCGCCGGGATGTTGCTGATGGAGTCCGAGATGTTCGGCACGCGCGTGATTCAAGACCGCCGGCAGGGCGCCGACCGAGTGCTGTTGCTGAACGATCCCGGCGACACCAAACCGCTGGTGATTGAAGCCGAGAATACGCTGGTCGACGTCAGCTGGGATCAAGCGCAAGGAAGAGTGGCGCTGCTCAAGCAGGATGGCGAGGTGACCGTGCACGACACCGAGCAGGGCAGGTTGCTGGCAACGCTGGTCGCCCATGGCGGAGAGGGCAGGGCAGCGCTGCTACCTCATGCAGCCCGGTGCGTGGAGTTGCTGCCGGACCATCAAGTGCTGGTT
Organism: Planctomycetales bacterium; assembly: GCA_020426845.1. Lineage (GTDB taxonomy): Bacteria > Planctomycetota > Planctomycetia > Pirellulales > Pirellulaceae > JAGQPF01. The sequence continues at coordinate 1,427 of JAGQPF010000193.1, read as the reverse complement.
GCCGGTCCGCGAGAAGTCGTGATCTGGCGTCTTGCGCCCAAACCGACCGTGGTCTCGCGTTTCCGCCCGACAGCGGGTATCTGGCCGAACGACGATGCGCGGTATGGCAGACCAATGCGGATGGCGGGCGGCAAGGACCGGCGCGAGCTGTACGTGCCGCTGGGCGATGGCTCCATCCAACGCCTGCCGCTCGACCTGAAGGCAGAAGCCGCCGCCCGGGCCCCGCGACCGCTCACGCCTTGGGAGCGTGAGCAGTACATCTCGGAGCCAACGGCGGCGGCGCGCAAACCGTAGTGCCGGGAGCGGTCAGCAACCGCTGTTAGAACGTGCTGCATCCCAAGTAGCAGCAATGGCAGATGCCGTGGTGCACGCAATTCTTGCGCAGCAGGCACAGGATCGAATTGAGGTCACGGCAGGCGGCGGCGCCATTGGCGCCCTTGCCGACAACCGTCTTCACCGTACCGTCACGGAAACAGACACGTGCCTGACACTTCCAGGTGATCGCATAAGCATACCGCTGCGTGCAATTCTGGTTCGAGACCCGGTGCTCAAGGCAAGTCCCCTCCGAGTCCATGCACTCTTGTGTGGACAAGTCGATACCCATATCGATCGCTTCCTGCAGCGAGCTTCCCATGCCCGTTTGCTTGCTGGTCCACTCAATGGTGAACTCGGTTTCGCACAGACACTCGACATCCGCAGTGCACCAAGTCATGGCCTTCGGTTCCGCCGACCGACAAACGGACGGCTGACAGCAGACCGTTGGGCAGCACGTCGTAGGCTGCGGGCAGCTTGCGCGACGTAAACAGCGTCGTCGTGCCGCGTAACTCGGAGCAGGAATGGCGGTGACCAGCAACGCCCCAACCAAAAACAAACTTAGAGATTTAGAAGTCATCAGACCCCCCCAATGGTTATCGCCCCAACCAATGAAGGCAGTATAATCGCGTAACCTGCCAATTCAAGGAGAACTGTGGGGATAAAATAGGCTGGGCAACAAGCGTGGCACACGCTGCCGGCCGCAGGCTGGCGGCCTGCACTACGACAAAGACTGGCAGCCTGCACCACGACCAATCGATCCCCGCGTTGGGCCACCCCTTGGCATGAATCATCGAAAAGAGACAACCAGTGCCGGCTTCATCGTCTGCATCGCGACCGTGGTCGCGCTGGCGGTTCCAACCGCCGGGCTGGCCCTGGACGCAGCGGTGCTCGATGCTTGCCGCCAGTATCTGCGGGCTGACAGCGCGCCGCCCGCCGAAGTGCTGAGCACGATCACCGCTTTTGAGGGCGACATCCATCCGATCCTGGCCGCGCTGTCCGCCTCCCCTGCAACGGAGCGCTCCGACGTCTCGGGCGTGCTCGCTCGCCAGTCGTTTCGCCACCCCGAGCTCAAGCAGCGTCGCGCCGAGGACCAACTGCACTTTTATGTGCCG
>JAGQPF010000192.1 GCA_020426845.1 Planctomycetales bacterium | reverse complement strand
TGCGAGTTTCTCGCCAAGAAGCTGCCGAATGCCGACGTTGTGCATGCGGACGCCACGTTGCGTCATCGCTTGGAAGAGGAGCGAGTCGGCAAGGCCGATGTGTTCGTGGCCTGCACGGGCGATGATGAAAACAACATCATCATGGGCGTCGAGGCGAAGGAGATCGGCGCGAAAAAGATCATGACGCTCGTGGGACGTCCCGACTATGCGGCGATTGTCCGGCGGCTGGGGATCGACCTGGCCGTCAGCGAGCGAGGCGTCATGGCGCAACAGATCCTCGGTTACCTGAACTCCGGGCCCGTGGTCGCACGAGCCAATCTGGCGGGCGGAGAGATTGTGGCGTTGGAGGTGGAGGTGCTGGAAGGAGCGCCTTGCACCGAGCACGTGCTGGCGAAGGTCGATCTGCCCAAGGAGTGCCTGATCGTCGCCGTCACTCGCGGCGACTTTCCTCCCAGCTTGCCGAGCCGAGACGACCAGCTCGAGGTTGGCAGCTCGGTGGTGATGCTGGTGCACGAGGCGCAGATGGAGCAGGCGCTGGATCAGTTCAGGACCGGAGGCTGACGCGGCACGATGAATTTCCGACTCGTCTCCAAAATGCTGGCGATCGTTGCGTTGCTGATCGGCGTGACGATGGTGTTCAGCCTTCCTTGGGCGCTGCCTTCCATGGGCTGGCGCCGCGACCTGCCGCGCCCCGAGGTGTTTGAGCAGAGCGGCTTCATCGGGCTCGTTGGCAGCCTCGTCGTCTCGTTTCTCGTGGCCGGCATGCTGTTCTGGTTCGGCAAGGACGCTCGCGGCGAGCTGTATCGCAAAGAGGCGATGGCCGTCGTTGGTCTCAGCTGGGCATTGGCGACATTGCTGGGCGCCTTGCCCTACCTGTTTCACGGCACGTATCGCGATGCCGAGCAGCGGATGACCGTGGCCGACGCGCTGTTCGAGTCACAATCGGGATTCAGCACGACCGGCGCCACCGTGATCTCGGACCTCGAGTCGCCCGAGCTGGTCCCGCACTGCATTCTGTTCTGGCGCAGCAGCACACACTTCCTCGGCGGACTTGGCATCATCGTGTTGTTTGTGGTGCTGTTGGGCCAGGGCTCCGCGGGCAAGGCGATGATGCGCGCCGAAATGCCGGGACCCACCAAGGAGGGCTCCACCGAGCGAATGCAACATGCGGCGTGGCAGTTCGCGCTGCTCTATTGTCTGCTGAACGCGGTGCTCTCGATCATCCTGTGGTTCATGGGGCTGACCTGGTTCGACGCGATCTGCCATGCCTTTGGCACGATGGCCACCGGCGGATTCAGCACCTATAACGCCAGTCTCGGCCACTTCCAAAGCGCCGCGATCGATTACACCGTGACGGTGTTCATGGTGCTGGCCGGCACGAACTTTGCGCTGCTCTACATTTTATTGTTCGGCGCCCCGCGCTCCATTAACCCTCGCGTTAATCAAGCGTTTGCGCGGCTGCGCTACGTGTGGAGCGATGTCGAATGGCGAGTCTATATGGGCGTGATCATCGCGGTGACAGCGATGATCGTGGTGGCAGGAATGTACCACGGCAGTTTCAGGCCGGAGACAGGAGAGGCATCCTTCGGCGCCGAGTTGGCCGACGCGGTGCGGTACGGCCTGTTCCAAGTTGTGTCGATTGTGACCACCACGGGCTACGGAACCAACGACTTCGACGTCTGGAGCCACTTCGGCCGAGGGCTGCTGTTGATGCTGATGTTTGTCGGCGGCTGCGCCGGCAGCACGGGCGGCGGCATGAAGGTGATTCGGCACATCTTGTTCGTGAAGATCTTGGGCGTCGAGTTGGAGCGAGCTTATCGGCCCAATGTCGTTCGCCCGCTGCGGCTGGGCAAGACCGTGATCGAGGACGGCAGCATCCATAACAACATTTTGGTCTACTTCGCGCTGATATTGGCGATCTTCATCTGGAGTTGGATTGCGCTGGTGGCCTACGAGCCCGATGCGACCTGGGCCGCCACAGCCAGCGCGGACGCCGCTCAGCACAAGTTGATCGACAGCGCGAGCGCCATCGCCGCCACGCTCAACAACATCGGACCCGGCTTGGGCACCGTCGGAGCGACTCGGAATTACGGCCACTTCTCGGAAGTCGCCAAACTGCTCTTCGTGGTCCTGATGATGATCGGCCGTTTGGAGATTTTCTCCGTGCTCGTGCTGTTCGTGCCGAAGTTCTGGCGCAACCGGTAGGCCACGGGATGCCACTCAGTTTGCGCACTCGGGGAATCGCGAGATGTGGAGTCTGTCTCCTTCGGCACAAACGGACGTCGGCGAGTTGCGCGAGCTGTTGCGGCGCCCAGCTGCACAACCGGAGAGCTTTGCGCAGCTGCTGTTGAGGCGGCTGGCGTTGCACGGTGAGCCCGCTGCGCTGCCTGTCGTTCTGGACGCCTTGCAGAAGGGGGTCTGTCGACCTTTAGCTGCCGCGGCAATTCACCGGTTGCTCATGGAGCTTCCGCCTGGCGACCTCCCGCACTTGGAAAGGGTCTTTGGTCGGGCTTACGGGTGGCTGTGCTCCAGTGAAGTGACGAAGAAGGATGTCGCGGGCGCGGCAGGTTTCGGCGCGCATCGGACGGCAGTGTTGGGGCTGCTTAGCCTCCACCGCAACGGGCACGTGAGACACGAGGCGCTGGCAGAACTGGGGCGAGTGCATTCCGGCGACGAGCTACGCTTCCTCTTGCTCCGCCTGAACGACTGGGTGGAGCCCATTCACCGCGACGCTCGGGAATTGGTTCAACAACGCTTGGCCTCCGACTATCTTGAGCACTTTCTGGCCGCCTTGCCGCTCGTCGTTCGACTTATGGCTTGCCGCCGGCGAGACCTGCGCGACTTGGTGGTCGGGCTTGTGGAGTCGCTCGTTGGCAGCGGGTTGCTGGAGCAAGCGTTTGCGCATCGGGACCGGGATTCAAGTCGCTGTGTGGCCGAATTGGCGATGACGACCGCCGGAGTGGATCGGCAAAAGCTCGTGGAGATCGGTCTGCGATCGAGCGATCCCGTGATTCGGCTGCGCTATGCTCGCTTTGCCAAAGGATCGCCGCCGGAAGCGGCGCTGGAGGCATGTGGCCAGATGCTCGGCGATCGGTTCATGCCGGTGAGGCGCGAAGGTCTCCTGTTGAAAGCTGAACTGTGTCCCGAGTTGCGCGACGAAATCTGGTGCGCGTGCTTGTTTGATCGAAGTCGCTCATTGCGAGAGCTCGCGCGTTTTCAACTTCGCGGCTTCAAGATCGATATTGCGGACGTGTATCGCCGCGCTGTTTCCGAGAGCGAAGCAGATTGGATTGCGGTCGCTGGCCTCGCCGAAACGGGTGACGAGTCCGATTTGCCATTGTTTCGCGAGCTGCTGGGTTCCTCATCGTGCCGGATTCGGGCACAGGCCGTGGTGGGACTTGGGCGACTTGGCAGCGAACAGGACCGCGACCGTCTGGCCGCTTCGCTACGCGACAGTAGTTCGCGCGTGGCGGGCGAGGCAGCGAGGCAAATCCTTTCACAGCCTGCCAATGTCGGCCCGGAGTACTGGGAGCAGCTGTTGACGGACGACCTTCCGGACCACGGCGGCCGCGTGATCCTGCGGATTGTTTTTGGACTGGGGCGCTGGGCAAGTCTTCCCACACTGCTTCGTGTTGCAGCGACAGGACGCCCTGCGCTCGCGCAGTACGCGGACAAGATGTTGGAACTCTGGTCAACGCCGCCGCGTTCGTTGCGCATTTTCACACGGCCCACCGATCGACAGCGGCAGCAGCTCTTGGAAGCGTTGGCCGATGCGCGACAGAGTCTGCGCCCGAAGTTGCTGGCCGAGCTGTTTGTTTGGCTCACTGCTTGCGGACTGGTTCCTCCTCCCCGCAAGTCGCTCTGATCGATGGACCAGTTGGGCCTCCATCGCGACCCTTGTGAGGCTCGGAGGCCCGGTGGACCGGCGGGCATGATGCAACGAGTCAAAGCGCCTTGAGCGCCTCGAGGACTTGGTCGTCGTGGCCGTCTACCTTGACGCGTTTCCAGACTTTGACCACCTTGCCGTCCGGGCCGATTAGGAACGTGGAGCGCTGGACGCCCATCGACTTCTTGCCGTACATGTTCTTCTCGCGCCAGGCGCCGTACTTTTCGGCGACGGCGTGTTCGGCGTCTTCCAACAGCGGGAAGTTGAGTTCGTACTTGTCGCGGAACTTGACGTGGCTGGCGACCGTGTCGGGGCTGACCCCAAGCACGACGGCGCCGAGCTTCTTCAGTTCGGCGCTGCGGTCGCGGAAGGCACAAGCCTCCTTGGTGCAGCCCGGCGTGTCGTCCTTGGGGTAGAAGTAAAGGACGACGGGCGAGCCCTTGAATTGGGATAGCCGGACCGTTTGTCCCTGGTCGCTTTTGAGTGAAAACGCGGGGGCCTTGTCGCCCTCCTCAATCCAGTCGTCAGCCATCGGGCGCTCCTCGTGTTGCGTCGGCGTAGAAGGGTAGGGTGGATCCTGCCGACGATTGTATCGATTTGGCGTGGCAGGCGAACCAATGGCTGACAGAACCGTCCCTCTCTACTAGACTTAACACAAGTGGGTTGCTCCGCCAGTGGCGTTCGACGCGGTTGGCAGCCCACGGGCCTCCACAAGAGGTAGGCATGGTTTCCGGTCAGATTACGGCAGAGGGTTACGTGGGCATTGTTCCCGACATTACTACGGACAAAAGCGACCCGCAGCGCAGTCTCCAACTCGCCTTGGTCGCCGCTCAAACCGCCGCCGACAATCGGGGCCGGGACATCAAGGTGCTCGATGCGCGGAAGCTGACCACGCTGTTCGACTTCCTCGTGATCGTCACCGGCACCAGCCGGCGCCAACTCCACGCCATGAGCGAGGAGATCGACCACCGCCTCGAAGACGATATGCACGATCACCGCATGGGGATCGAGGGCTATCAAGAGAGCCGCTGGATTGTGCTCGACTACGGCTCGGTCGTGATCCATCTGTTCGAAGAGGAGGCTCGAGAGTACTACAACCTCGAAGGCCTCTGGGCGGACGCGGTGGATGTGGACCTTTCCGGATTGCAGCTGTCCACGAAGTGAGCTGTCTCCGCGCGATCGCTCGTTCGATCGCCGCCGTCGACTTTGCCGGTTGCGCAGTTCACGCGTTAAGCCGGGAACGCACTGGACGTTCGCCACGTGAGGGTCCGATGAAGTGACGGATCACACGGAGGTGATATGTGCTGCGTTTATTACTAGGGATGGGATGGATCTGCGCGATGCTGGCGGGCGTGTGCGCCGCACAGACGCCTAATGCGCAGCCGACGCCAACGCCGTCGGCGCCAGCCGCGCCTGCAGGCGGGACTCCGTTGGCGCCACAGCCTCCTATCGTGCGGCCGGCGCCACAACCTCCCAGCGTCCGCCCCGCACCGCGGCCTCCCGTCGCAAGCCCCGCAACACCTGTCGCGCCGGTGCCGCAACAGCCGGCGCCCGCGCCGGTGCAGCCGGTGTCGACGTCCACCTCCGCTTCCTCCACGTCGGCCGACGCGATCGCCGAGTTTCTCTCGTCCCCTGTGCGCCGTTACGTGGATCGGATGCCGGAGATGTTGGGCGACTTCGGTGTCCCGGGCCCGCTGTTCGTCTTTGATGACGACGGGGGGATTGGGTCCAGCATGACCGGTGTCGTCAATGCGCCGGTCGCCTCCGGAATGCAACGAGTGCGCATTGGCGATTTCAATCAAGCCCTGCCGCGGGATCGGATTTTCGCCTCCTATCACCACTTCCACAACGTTGGTCCAGTGGCGGTTGAGATGGCGGACGTTTCCAGCTCCGCGCGTTCGTTCTCCGTCAATCGTTGGGTGGTGGGCGCCGAGAGCACTTTCGAAGACGGCCGCAGCTCGATTGAGGCGCGATTGCCGCTCGGGTTTGTTGACGGCGTCGATGCGTTTCCCGGCGCTTCTTCGTTCGGCAGAGTCTCGTCGCATCAACCGCTCGTTGGCAATCTCAGCTTGATTCTCAAGCGGATCGGCGCGGTTGGCGACTTGGGCGTGCTGTCCTATGGACTGGGCCTGGAGCTGCCGACCGGCGGCGATGGCCGGTTGCGGACCGGGACCAGCGTCTACGAGTTTGGCAACGATGTCGTCCACCTGTCACCCTTTGTCGCGGTCTCGAAGTTTCACCAAGATCGAGTCTGGTTCGGCCACGGCTTCTTTCAGGTCGATGTGCCGCTGGGCAGCGAGCCGCTGGCCGTGGCGGACCTGGCCTTGCCCGCGCCCTCAGCCGTGTTCGGGCACTATACGGACCCCGTGCGACTGTTGGCGGACTTGGGCATCGGGCGACAACTCGCGACAAACCGCGATTGGACGCTGTCTGCGTTGGGCGGGCTGCACTTGGCCTCGGACTTGGCGAGCAGCCCGACCGTGATCAGCTCGCGCGCCGGCGCGTTTGGCCCCGTGAGCGGCGTGGTCGTCGGGCGCCAAGCCACTTCGCTCAATTCGAGTTTTGGATTCCATCTGCGGCATCGCAACAACTGGTACGCGCGATGCGCCACATCGCTGCCGCTGAGTCATCGCTATTTCGACTCGGAGCTGATCTTCCAGCTCGGCCGCAACTATTAAAGAAGCCGTTGAAAACACCTGTTCCGGCAATCGATACCGCGTTGCTCCGGAGAGTGAAGACGGATCGATTGCCAGTGGGGTCTTTTTCAACCGGCTGGGAGGGCGGGAAAAGTAAACGGCGGCCTGACCGGGCCGAGCGGACCGTTTGACTTCCCGGCAGGGCAGAAGTATCGTGAGGCGTTTGATTCGCCCCAATCACCCTCGCGTACGGTGTCACTGATGAAGCGTCTCGGCATGCTGTTGGCCTGCGTCCTCTGTCTAGCTGTCTGGGGGTGCGGCGGGAGCTCCGAAACGGGAAATGGCGGGGGAAATGGCGAGGGAAATGGCGGCGGCGACGGAGGAAAACAGGCCTCCAACGGCGACGGGGCCAAGGCGCCGATCAAGGTGGTCGCTTTCGACGAGGACGACGAGACGCTGCAAGCCATTTTGGATGGCGAATGTTACGGCACCGTAGCGCAGCAGCCCTACATGTACGGGTACGAGTCCGTCAAGTTGCTCGTCGAGCTTGCCAAGGGCAACGAAAAGGCGATTCCGGAGGGCGAGTTCCTCAATCTGCCGGTCTCGAAAATCACCGGGGCCGAGGTGTCCGACTTCTGGGCGAAGAAGAAAGAGTACTTGGCCGCGGGCGAGGGCGAGGCGGAGCAGAAAGAGGGGCGCGACACGGTTGCGTTCATCACCAACGGCGTCGATCCGTTCTGGACCATCGCGGCCGCCGGCGCGAAGGCTGCCGCTCGCGAGCTGGATGTGAATGTGGCGTTGCGTTTCCCTCCGGACGGCGTCGAGGACCAAAACCGCATGTTGCAAACGCTGCTGGTCCAGGAGGAAGTCTCGGGCGTGGCGGTCAGCCCGATCGATCCCGGCAACCAGACCGAGATTCTCAACAAGCTGGGCGAGGCCAAGAACTACATCACCCATGACTCGGACGCGCCCGAGACGAATCGCAAGGCGTACATCGGCGTGCTCAATTATGAAGCCGGTCGCTCATGCGGGCAGCTGGTCAAGGAAGCGATGCCCGAGGGCGGCACCGTCATGATCTTCGTCGGCCGTCTCGGGCAGTTGAACGCCGAGCAGCGGCGCCAAGGCGTTATTGACGAGCTGCTCGATCGGGACTTTGACCCCACTCGCCGCGACCCCGTCGACGCGCCGATCAAGGGCGAGAAGTACACGATTCTCGGCACCATGACCGACAACTTCGACAAGGTCAAGGCGAAGCAGAACGCGCAGGACGCGATCGCCGCCAACCCCGATCTGGGCTGCATGGTGGGATTGTTCGCCTATAACCCGCCCGTCTGTCTGCAGGCGGTCCGCGACGCCAATCGCGAGGTGAAGCCGCAGTAGGCCGTAGTAGGCCGCAATTGGTCTTCTTCGCCGCGATCCCAAAAATCGTTCGCGTGGCGCCCCGAACGCGCATCGGAAGCACTCGAACGTTCGCCATCAGAACTCCCGAACCAAGGACGGGCGGAGCCAGCATAGCCAGTTAGTTCTGCCGCATGTCTGCTACCACGCCGCTGCTTCAAGTTCAGGAAGTCTCCAAGCAGTTTCCCGGTGTCTTGGCGCTGAACCGTGTCAGTATGCAGGTGCGTGCGGGCGAGGTGCTTGCGGTGATCGGAGAGAACGGCGCCGGCAAAAGCACGTTGATGAAGATCATGGCGGGAGTGCAGCTGCCGGACTCCGGTCAGCTGTTGCTCAACGGCGAGCCGGTGCAGCTGCCGAATTGCCGCACCGCGATGGCCCATGGGGTCGTCTTGATCCACCAGGAGCTGAATCTGGCGGACAACCTGACTGTCGCCGCCAACATCTCGCTGGGCCGGGAGCCGCAGTGGCCCAAAACAGGGCCCGTGCGGTTCATCGACCACCAGGCGATCCATGCCGAAGCGCGTCGTTGTCTCGATCTCGTCGGGCTCGACGTCGACCCGCAGGCGCTCGTAAGCTCGCTGCCGGTCGGCAAACAGCAGTTGGTGGAGATCGCCAAGGCGCTTTCGATCAACGCCCGGATTCTGATCATGGATGAGCCGACGTCGAGTCTCTCCAGCGGCGAAGCCGAACGGCTGTTTGAAGTCGTCAAAGAGCTGCGTTCGCGGGGTGTGAGCATCGTCTATATCTCCCACCGCCTGGGCGAGGTCGAGGAGCTGGCCGATCACGTCACCGTGTTGCGAGACGGCGCCAATGCCGGCGAGCTGGATCGCGAGGAGATTACGCACGATCGCATGGTGCAGATGATGGTGGGGCGCGACGTGTCGCAGTTCTACAGTCGCGAGCCGCATCCGGTCGGCGACGTCGTGCTGGAGACAGAGAATCTCGTCACGCCGGCTTGGCCCGGCGAGCGGATCAACATTCGTATCTCCGCGGGCGAGATTGTCGGCATCGCCGGGTTGGTTGGCGCCGGCCGCACCGAGCTGCTGCAGGTGCTGTTCGGCGTTGTTCCCGCCGCTGCCGGCGCGATTCGGCTGTGTGGCGAGACCGTGAAGTTTGACTCGCCTCAAGACGCGATCCAGCGTTCGGTGGCGCTGGTCCCCGAGGACCGCAAGCAACACGGGCTCGTGATCGAAATGTCGATCCGGCACAACATCGGCCTTGCCGGTCTCCGCAAGAACCAGCGGGCTGGCTTCCTCAACCACCAGCAGGAGCACGCGGACACGACGGCGATGATCCAACGCCTAGGTATCCGCACTCCGAGTGAGAATCAAGTCGCCCGGCTGCTGTCGGGCGGAAACCAGCAGAAAGTGGTGTTGGGCAAGTGGCTGACCATGGGTCCGCGGCTGCTGTTGCTCGACGAGCCAACGCGAGGCATCGATGTCGGCGCCAAGCAGGAGATTTACTCGCTGATGGACGCGCTCGCCCGCGAGGGCATGGCGATTCTCTTCGTCTCCAGTGAGATGGAGGAGATCCTCGGCATGAGCGACCGGGTTTACGTGATGCATCAAGGCGCGTTGTCCGGCGAGCTGTCTCGCGAGCAGGCCAGCGAAGAATCCGTGATGCAACTCGCGACTCGGCACTAAACAAGGAAACCCGACGCGTAAGCGAGGGACGAGTTGAGAACGCGGTGGATCTCAAGGGAGTTCACTTCGAGACATTGCTGAATCAAGCAGACGTTCGTATGAATCGAGACCGGCTCCGCATCGGCGCTGGCCACGACGAGAGAGAGGCCATTCTTGCAAGCGTTCATGAACAAGTATCGAAAAGTGCTCGGCATCTTTGGTTTGCTGTGCGTGATCTGTCTCTACATTTCGATTCGCCGCAGCGATGCCTTTCCGACCAGCGAGAACCTGCAGAACTTGATCCGCTGGACAGCGTTGTCGGGAATCATCGGCATTGGTGTGTCATTCGTGATCATGACGGGCGGCATCGACCTTTCGATCGGCTCGAAGATTGCGCTTGTCGGAGTGTTGCTGGCAATGTGGCTGCAGCCGACTTACACATCCGAGGAGCATCAGGTTGTCTCCGCCGACCGGGAGGCCCGATCGTTGACTCTCGATGCCGAAGCCTCGCTCGCGGCGGGCGATCGAGTGGCGTTTCTAGGATCGGTCTACACGGTGGAGCAAGCGGACGGCGCGACGCTGCGCACCAAAGAGCCGCTCGGCCCGGGCTCGCAAGGCAAGCTGCTGCTTGCCCGGGCCGTGGAGGAAGTGAGCGAGGAGCAGGAGACGGGAGTTCGCGTCGGGCAGCGCACGCTGCATCTCCGCACTGCGGTGCTCACGGGCGAAGGCAAGGGCTACCGGCGCGGCGATCGCCTAACGTTGTTGCCGCCCGTCGGCAATTCACAGGATTATGTCATTCACCGCGTCACGGCCGAGTCCGGTCGGCAACGCGTCGACTTCTTGGTCCGGCCGCGCGAACGCGTCCCGCGGCAAGTGGCCGGCGCCGTGCTGGCTAGTCGCTCGCAGCCGATGGGCACGGTGACCGCGGTGCTGTTGGTGCTGCTATTGGCCACGGGGCTGGGGCTGGTGCACGGTCTGTTGATCACTCGCATGCGGTTGCAGCCGTTCATCGTCACGCTCTGCGGCCTGTTGATCTATCGCGGACTGGCCCGCTTTATCACGGGTGATCAGCAACAGGGCTTCGGCACGGAATACCCAAACTTGAAACAGATCGCCAACGGCAGCTTGTTCGAGACGCTGACGGGCTCGCAGTTCTCCTACGACTTGCCGCTGCCGTTCGTCTGTATGCTGATCATCGCCGTGATTGCGGCGACGTTTTTGAATCAGACCATTTACGGCCGCTACATTCTCGCACTGGGGCGCAACGAGGAGGCGGCGCGGTACAGCGGCATCAACACGGATCGAATGACCGTGGTTGCGTATATGATCTGCGGCTTGTGCTCGGGGATCGCCGGCGTGCTGTTTGCGCTTCACATCAACTCGATCCAACCGTCGCAATTCGGCAACTTTTACGAGCTTTACGCCATCGCCGCCGCCGTGCTGGGAGGCTGCTCGCTGCGCGGCGGCGAGGGCACGATTGTGGGCGTCGTGATTGCCGCCGCAGTGATTCAGGTGCTTCGCAACACGATCAACCTCGACCCCGCGATCCCGCTCTCCATGGAGTTCGGGATCATCGGGTTCGTGATTCTCGCGGGCGTCACGGTTGACGAGCTCTTCAAGCGGCTCCGCAGCCGGCGCACTTCGTAAGGATGCCGAGGCCAGGTCCTCGGATCGGATCGGATCGAGCTTGCCGCTCAAAGCAAATTGTCGGGAGGTTGTTGCTCCCTCCGCTGTGCTACCTGGTGTCGGCGAAAACCTCGATCTCCAGTGGCGTCAGCTCCTCGATCACCTCCGTGGCGAACGGGCGGTCGTGAGGCGACTTTTGCAGCATCCGGCGGACGAGCCTGGCGGCGCCGGCCGGCACTTGCGGGGCGAGATCCCTGAGGCTCGGCGCCGGTTCTTCCCGATGAGCGTCCGCCAATTGCTGCGGCGAGTTGAGCTCAAAAGGCGCTCGTCCCGCAAGCAGCTCGAACAGCATCACGCCGAGCGAATAGACGTCGCTCGAGGCGCCGGGCGTCCCCGCTTGCAGCTCGGGCGCGGCATAGGTGGGCGTGCCAAGCCCCTGACCGGGTTGTGTCACCGGCGCGGCCATGCTGAGATCGATCAGCGTGGCGTGGCCCTCCGGCGAGATCATCACATTGGCCGGCTTGACGTCGCCGTGCCGCCAGCCGTGGTCATGCAATTCCGCCAATGCCTCAGCGACTTGCCGGGCCGTGCGCAACGCCCGCCGCAGCCCGCATTGTCCTTCGCGCAACAACACGCTGAGCGGAACGCCCTCGAGCCGCGGCATGACGAGGTGTCGCGGCGTGCTGCGCAGATGCGCCTCCAGCACGGGAGCCAGATGAGGATGGAGCACGGCCCGCCCTGCGGCGGCCTCGCTGGTCATCATGGCTACGGCCGTCGGATCGTCGCAGCGCTCCTCGCGAAGCACCTTCACGACGTAGTCCGCACAGCTCTGGATGGCGCCGGCAGGTCGTGACAAGTACACGTCAGCGTACTCGCCCCGGTGGACTCGGCGCAGCAGCTCCCAGGAGCCAACCCGGGGATTGCGGAGGGAGTCTTCGAGTGAGTGAGTGGTGGTGGGGGGAGAGGCGATCTGTCCGCGCCGGCGGCGCGTGAGTGTTGAGAATGGGGGCATAACGTCCGTGTTCAAACCTTGGAAGAGACGAGAAGATAGGTTGTCGGCGCAAGGTGACAAGACGGAAGCGCCGAGGGGGTCTGGAATGACCCGGCAAGAGGCTGTCGCCGGTGGCGGCTTCAACCGTCCGGTGAGGCGGCCAAAGCTCCGGAATCAGCCGGGAATTCCATCGGCGCAACCGTTCCGCGTTCGCGCGGTTTTTCGCAGGTTGCGCGTCAGCCAGTCTGGTGAAAGTTTGCCGAATCCGGCCTTCTTGTGGGTCGTGCCGGTCGTAGCTCCCCGAGTGGCGCCTCGGTTGCTCCCGCAGCTGGGTCGTCAGAATCCGCAAAGGCCGCAAATCCTGCTCATCTTCCGCGGGTGCAAATGCCGACAAACTCCATTGACGGCGCCTGCTGTTCCTCCGTATCGTTCCGCGCCCGCAGAACGACGCGGATGCGCGCAGAGCCGAACCGTCGCCGCCAGGCGATTGGGCGAATACGTGGCGCCAAGCCAAGCTGCTGAGCGGGGCCACGGTGTTCATCAACTTCAATTCCACTTTGAAGGCTAGCCAATGTTGGGCATCTTCACCGAACCTTCGTCCGACACACTTTTCATCCTGTGTGTCTTGATGTTCCTGGCTGGCCTGTTGACGGCGAATCTGCCTTGGCCACGCCGCAACCGCCGCGCGGAGGAGTTGGCCGCGGAGCTGGAGGAGATGCGAGCGGAGAACGAACATCTGGCCGACGCGTTGGATAGCCACGACACCGGCACGGCGGTCGCGGACCTGCAGCGGAAGCTGGACATGCAGGCGGACGAGCTCGATCGCGAGCGAGCGGCGCGAACGATGGCCGAAGAGGCCGTCCGGCGCCGGGAGCAACAACTCGAAGAGTTTGAGGGACGCGAGTACGCGGACGACGAGCGAGTTGCCGAGTTGGAGGATCAGCTGCATCAGGCCCTGCGCGATCATGACGCCGCTCGCGCAGAGGTGCATTCGCTCTTGCAGCGTTTCGAGACGGATGCGCACGCCACACATGCCCGGGAAGTGGAGTCCGCCACGCTGCAAAAGCTGCTCGAAGACGAGTGCGAAGCGCGTCAGCAACTGGAGGAGGAGCATAGCCGAATCGTTCATCTGGCGAATGCAGGCCAGGGCGAGATCTCCGAGTTGCGGCAATTGCTGGAAAGCGAGCGGGCGGCGCGTCAGCAACTGAATGAAGAGCACAGCCAAATCGTCGAATTGGCGAATGCAGGCCATGGCGAGATCTCCGAGTTGCGGCAATCGCTGGAAAGCGAGCGAGCGGCGCGTCAGCGACTGGAGGAGGAGTATGGTGGCGCCAACGAAGTGCTCCACTCGAGCCAGAATGAGGCCGCCACGCTGCGTCAGCAGCTCATCGAACAACAGCATGTGTCCCGCCAGTTGCAGGTCTCGCTGGACGAATTGCGTGAACAGAAAAGTCAGTCGTCGACGGCCGAGCTCGAGCAGGCCCGCCGCGAACGCGACGCGCTGCAACTGGAGCTGGGCGAGGCTCGCCAACACTTCCATCAGGAGCGGGCGGACCTCGTGCGAACGCTGGAGTCTCGGCAGTCGCGCATCAATCAGCTGATGCTCGACCTCGATTCGGCTCAGGACGGCGTATCGACGCTGTCTCAATCCCGCGCGGATCTCGACCAGGAGCTGTCCGCACTGCGACTGCGATTGGCGCAAGCCGAGGAGAAGTCGGGCCAGGTGCAGCATCTGCAGGTTGAGTATCAGACGCTTGCGGGACAACTGACCGAATCGCGTCAGAAGCGCGTCGCCGCCGAGGAGCTGGTGGCGGGTTTGACGCACGAGCTGGAGACGCTGCGAGCGTCCATGCAGGTCGCGGAAGACGAGCACGTGCGGCTTCGCAGCCAGCTGGAGCAAGAGGGCTCGACTCGCTTGGCCTCGCTTCGCAGCGAGGCGGACCAGCGGTCGATGGTGATCAGCTCGCTACAGCGGGAGCTCTCCGAGCTGCGAGAGACGGTCGAAAAGGAACGCGAAACGACGCTGCGGCATCAGCAGCACGCGTCGCTTCAGGAGACGCGCGCCGCTCAGCTTCGCCACGAGGCGGACGAGAAGGTGGCCGTCATCGCCGACCTGCAAAAGCAACTGGCCGACGCTCGCGCCCGCTCGGGTGAGCAGACCACGCTGCTGCAGAAGGAAGTGCTGGAGCTGCGGGAGAAGGTCGAGACCTACGAGGCTCAAGTTGCCCTGCATGACACTCGCGTGGCGCAGCTGCGGCACGAAGCCGAGGACAAAGTGGGCATCGTCGCCCAGCTGCAGCGGCAGATCGCCGAGCAGCGGACGATGGTCGAGCAACATGCCACGGAGTCGACGCTCGCTCAACAGAAAATGGCCGAGCTCGCGACGCTTGCCAAACAACGCGAAGAAGAGGTCGCAGGTTTGCGGTCTCTGCTGGCTTCGCAAGGCACCCATCGCAGCGAGCTCGAATCGCAGATCGTCACGCTGCAGCGTCAAGTGGAGCAGCATGCTGTCGAGCATGCCCGTGCTCATGAGGAGGTGGCCAGCCTGCGGCTGCTGCTGGACGAACAACGCGAGGCGAAGCGGCATCACGAGGAGCAGTACGCCTCCCTGCACACTCAACTTCGCGACAAGAACGCGGAGTACGTTGAAGTGCTGAACGAGCGCGACAGTGCTCGGGCACTGCTGTCCGACGAGCGAAGTCGCCGCGAGAACAGCGATCAACAACATCAGCTGCTGGAGAAGCAACTGACCCAGCTCCGGACCGACTTGGCGCATGCTCAAACTCGGGCGAGCGAGGAGCGACTGAAGCTGGAGTCGACCGTGCAACAACGTGAGAGCCTTGTCGGCCAGCTGACTCGCGAGCGAGATCTTGCTCAGGCCGATCTGAAACGCGAGCAGGATTCGCGCGAGAGCGTTCAGCACTTGCTGGAGCAACGGCGTCGTGAGCTTGACGCGATCCAGTCCGAGTTGGTCGAGACGCGGACGTCCGCCGATCGGCGAATCGGCGAAGTGGAGCAGCGAATCCATGTTCGCGAAGCCACGGTCGCTCAACTGCAACGCGAGTGCGAGGCCTTGAAGGGCCAGCTCGCCAGCGAGATTGATTCGCGGAAGGCCGCCGTGTCAGCCCATGAGCAGTCACTTGAGGACGCTCGCCGAGTGTCCCGCGAGTTGGAGAAGGCCGACGCCCTGCTGGAAGAGCGGTTGTATCTGGCCCAACGTCTTGAGGAGCGCGAGGCGCGCCTGCACGATTTGGAGACCGAGAACCGCTCGCTGAAAAAGCAGCTCGGTACCACTCCCAGCCGCGTGGCCGCTAGTCCCGAAACGACGATGGACGCGATCTTGCGGATGCAACGCCGCGCTGCGGAAGAGGACTCGGTGATTCGCAAGGAACGGCGGAGCGCCTAACGCCTGTTGTCGTAGTGCCCACTGCCGTCGTGTTGCAGGCCGCCAGCCTGCAACATTGTGGCCACTGCCAACCTTCGTCGTGGTGCAGGCTGCCAGCCTGCAACCTGCAACCTGCTGCGGCAATCCGGGGCATCGTTCGCTGCACCGATTGCCATGGCCATTTTCCGGGCGGCTACGCTTCGTCTCGTTGCAGCTGGGAGATCAGCGAAGCGATGTACGGGTCGGCCCAGGGCAGCAGGTCGTTCCCGAATTGATCCTCCGAGACCACTACGACTTCGCAGCGGACGAGTCGACGAGTCGCTCGTTGAGCTCCGGCGGTGGTGATGGCGTTTACCGGAACGTCGAAGGAGGTGGCTGCGTTGATCATGGGAGCATCCTTTGCTTCAAAGTGGTTGATGAGGGCCGCACGCGGCGACGAAACACCCTTCACGCAAAGCCGATGCCAAACTTGGCACGGGCGGTCAAACAACCCGGCTCTCCAGCGATAAGCGTTTGTGGCAAAACAGGTTGCGTCGCCGCAAAATATTTCGCCAGCTGCTGCGGAGAGTTTTCGCGACTGGTTCGAGCTGTATCTGCCGTTAAACTCGGCTCGCCGAACCGTGTAAATCTTTCACGCTCCGCTTCGCGCGTAGCATGGGTGCCATCGCCCGTGCAGAACTGCGCAACCCGATCGCACCGGCCGAGGCCCGCTTCGCGCGTAGCATAGGCGTCCTCGCCCGTGCAGAACTGCGCAACCCGATCGCACCGGCCGAGGCCCGCTTCGCGCGTAGCATGGGCGCCCTCGCCCGTGCAGAACTGCGCAACCCGATCGCACCGGCCGAGGCCCGCTTCGCGCGTAGCATGGGCGCCCTCGCCCGTGCAGAACTGCGCACTCCCACTGCTTCCCAGGGCCTAGTCGGTGCGCTGCGGCTGCTCGCCGCGCACGGGCGAGGGCGCCCATGCTACGGACGATCCTTGCGGCTGCTCGCCGCGCCCATGCTACGGACGATCCTTGCGGGTGCTCACCGCGCCCATGCTACGGACGACCAACGCCTCGTGGCGGCCGGCTACTTTTGCTCCGCTTCGAGCTGACGGTACTTCTCTTGGTACTTTTGCCAGAGCCGAGTGTGGCGGCTGTTGAGCGAGACGTCGCGGCCATTGAGCCAAGCTTGTTGCACTTGCGTGGGCGTCTCGAGAATGTCGCCGTCGGTCAGAAACATGGTGGCTGCCTTGCCTTTCTCGATGGAGCCGACGTGTTTGTCGACGCCGAAGATCTCCGCCGGGTAGAGCGTGATGGCTCGCAGCGCCTCGGCGGGATCCAAGCCATAAGCGGCGGCCGTGGCGGCATGGTAGGGCAGGTTGCGGACGTTGGAGCCTCCGAAGCGGCCACTGCCGGCGATGCAATAGCGAACGCCCGCATTGGCGAGTCGCGCGGGCAGCGTGAACGGAGCGTCATAAGGATCCGAGCGTCGTTCGGGCAGGCGATGCACGCCTGTGACCACGACCGGCACATGGTGCTGCTTCAGCAGCTCGGCGCACTCGGCGGCGTCATAGCCGCCCTGAATGATCAGCTTCAGCCGATGCCGTGCGCAGAACGCGACGGCCGACTGGATCTGGCGCAGTTCATCTGCGTCGACCAACAACGGCACTTTGCCGTCGATGACCGGCAGCAGTGATTCGAGCTTGATGTCTTGCGGCAGATGGGGCTCGGCCTCTCGCGCTCGGCGATAGTCGGCCGCGGCTTGCAGCTCTCGTTCGAGGCTGCGGAGCCCCGACGGCACTGCCGCCTTGCCCTGGTCCTCCTTGTCGGGGCCGGAAATTCGCGGCCAATGCACTTGCAGAGCGGCATCGGCGCGCAGGGTCATGTCCTCCCACGTCCAACCGTCCCATTGCATCACGGCGGCGCGACCGGAGATCAGGCCGCCGGCGGGAGTCACCACGCCGATCAGCACACCGTTGCAGCGAGTGACCGGGATCAGCTCGCTATCGGGATTCACCGCTTTCTCGGCCCGCACGTTGGGATTCACGTTTCCTGTTTCGGCGAAGTCGCGAGTCGACCGCACGGCGTTGATTTCGACGAGACCGAGGTTGCTGGAGGAGTCCATCAGGCCGGGGTAGAGATGCTTGCCCTCGGCTTCGATCTTCAGCACGCCCGAGGGCAGCTCCACCTGCCGCCCCACTTCAATGATGCGTCCGCGGTCGAACAACACCGTCGCCTCCGAAAGCACATCGCCGCGCACGGTGTGCACGGTGGCGCCGACGATGGCGATTGGCTGC
>JAGQPF010000191.1 GCA_020426845.1 Planctomycetales bacterium | reverse complement strand
TTTCCTTCAATCCATCGATAGGCCGTCACCTTGCCGGCAAGGTGGCGAACGAGGCCCTCGGGAGTCGCGGCGATCTGCCCGCCGGAGATGGCATCGATTTTTTCTCCACTGGCGGCGTTGAAACTCAGGCCGCTGTTGAAGAAGACGTCGCCTACGGCCATCGTCTGGGCGCCGCCATTGTGTCCGTACCGCTGCAGGTGGAAGTAGAGAAATTTTCCGGTGTGGCGATCGAACGCCGCCGGCACGGCTCGCCCCGTCGGCACAAACAGCTTGTCGCCCGACGCGACGAGGTATCCCTGAGCCGACACGCCGCTCCGCGCATTGGCGCCACCGTGGGGCTGTGCCATATAGATGTCACCTGATGAGTCGTTGACCCATCGGGTCTCTCCGCTCGCGGCGTCGAGCGCATAGAGCCAGATGCCGTCGCTGGGCCAGATGCCGGCGGCGAAATAGACGGTGTCGCCGACAACGGCGGCGCCACCGCGTGCAGGCCATTTGGAAATCAGACGCTGGTTGCCCAGATTCATCCGGTCGTCCAGTCCTCCTCGCTGCTTCCACAGCAGTTCGCCGTCAGTCAATCGCAGCGCGTAGAGGCAGCCGTCATCGCTCGTGCAGAACGCCCGATCTTTCCAGATCGTCGGCGCAAAGCGAATCGGGCCGTCGGTGGCGAATGTCCACGCGACGTCGCCCGTGTCCGCGTCCAGTGCGTAGAGCTTGCCGTCGACCGTGCTGCCAAAGAGGACTCGATCGCCGGCGGCGACCACCTGCGGCGCTCGATCGAACGGCATCCGGTCGTCGCGAGGCCACGCGGGCTCGGGCGTCTGCACCACTTGGCATTCCCAGCGCGGCTGCAGCGTCGAGGGGAGTTGCAGTTGCGTGTACGCAGTGCGTGCCGCATCGCCGCGGTAGCTCGGCCAGTCGCTCCAACCAGTCGACGGCGTCATCGACAGCAACGCCAGCATCAGCATGCCTGACCACAGCCAGCGACAAACAACAGTTCGAGCCTCCATCGCAGGCGACCCTTGTGAGGCCCGGTGGACCGGTCGGGCCTCCATCGCAGGCGACCCTTGTGAGGCCCGGTGGACCGCCGCAGCGACGACGTGACTCGACCGAGTGGATGGCGGTTGCTGAGTTAGAGCGGCTCGAAATGCGGAGCGTCGCTGTGTCTCAAAACGACGTTGTCGGGTTGTTGGCATGGCAGCGAACCACAATGGTGAAGTGAAAAGGCGTCGCTTCATTGGGAGTTAGTCCTCCAACTCCTCCAGCTGCGCAAGGTGCTCCCACATTTCGTTTTCGACCAACCAAATCGGGTCGGCGTTTTGGAGGATGAACTCGTCGACGTCGATGCCGTTGACTTTCGGCGGACGCGGGACAAGTTTCTGCTTGCCGTTGATGAAGACCGTCATGTACTTCTCGCGCCGCTCGCGACGTGCCCGCCTTTGTGCGGCGGTCAGTTTCTGCTTTTGCTTTTTCGGTTTCTTCGACTTTTTCTTTCTCTTGTTCACGCCGTTGTCTCGCGCGGTGTTCAA
>JAGQPF010000190.1 GCA_020426845.1 Planctomycetales bacterium | reverse complement strand
ATCACGTGCTGGGAGTCAGCTGGAGCGCCAATGGACGCACTCTGGCGACCAGCGGCGCCGACATGGTCATCAAGGTCTGGGATTTCCGCAGCGGCGATCAACAGCGGACCATTACCGGCTTCAGCAAGGAGCTGACCTCGATTCGCTTCGTCGGCGACTCGGTGAACGTAGCCGCGTCCTGCGGAGACAAGAATGTGCACGTTCGTCGAGTCGACAATGGTGGCGCAGTGCGCAGCCTCGGCGGCGGTGGCGACTTTATGTTCTCCGTGGATGCCGCCGCTGATGGCAAGGTGTTTGTCGCTGGCGGTCAGGACAGCGTGTTGCGAGTATGGGACGACGCCGGCAAGTCGCTGGCAACGTTCGAGGCGCCAAAGGCTGAGGATCAGCCGGTTTCCACCAAGTAGCCCGGCTGCTTACGAGGTTCATCGATTCGGACACGGGGTCTGTTGTTGCTGACAGGCCCCGTTCTTTTTTTGCCGAGCACGCCAACGTAGCACAGGCTGCCAGCCTGTGACTGTTGTTAACCGCAGGTTGCAGGCTGGCAGCCTGCAAAACGACAAGCACCTCAACAGCCTGCCAGGAGCCGCTGCCTTGAACGCCAGCATCGAACGTCTCGATCGTCACCGCTCGGCGCTGTTGGTTGTCGATCTTCAACAGAGACTACTGGACGTCATGCGAGATCCGGCTCGGATTGTCTGGAATGCGCGGCGCGTGCTCGAGGCAGCCAACTTGTTTTCGGTGCCCATTGCCGCCAGCGAGCAGTACCCCGAGCGTCTCGGCGAAACCGCAGCCTCGCTGCAGCCGCTCCTGCCGACGCCGAACGCCAAACGCAGTTTCAGCGTCCTGCCGTGTGACGAGCTGTTGGAGACGTGGCGTGCCGACTCGCGTTCTCAAATTGTCGTCATCGGCATTGAAACGCATGTTTGCGTGCTGCAAACGGTGCTCGACCTGCTCGCCGAGGGGTTTCAAACCCATGTTGTGGTCGATGCGACTTCATCGCGTTCGCAAAGCGACCAGGACATCGCCTTGCGCCGCATGTCCGACGCGGGCGCCACATTGACCACCGTTGAAATGGCGCTGTTTGAATGGTGCGCCGACTCGCGAGACCCACAATTCAAGCAGATTTCCGCACTCGTTCGCGAGACTCCACCCGGGGAGTAGCGAAATCGACGAGTTGCCCGAAATCTCTGCGGACTCGCGTCGATGCTCTGCATCATGCTCTGAATCCAACTCGGCGCCTTTGCATCACCCTGCCGGGGGAATGAAGGAGACATGGGCAATGCTCATGCATCGCGAGGCGGGCGCCGGAAAGGATAGAGGAACTGTCGCAGGAAGCCCTTGGGGACATCGTCCTTGTGCACCCCATAGCCTTCGGGCCAGCGGTCGCCCGGCATGTGGTAGGTCCCGAAAATCCGGTCAAGAATCGGGAAGTGCACGGCGTAGTTGATATTGATCGCCTCGCGCTCCACGCCATGATGCCAATGATGAAAACGCGGCGTGACGATAATGTGCTGCAGGAACCCGAAGTGGAAGCGAATGTTCGAGTGCACGAACACCGACATCAAGTACACAAAGAAGATGTAAGCGTAGAGCGGCGATTCGGCAAACCCCATCGTGTACATCGGCAACGTCGTGAACGTTCGCAGCAGCACGATCTCGAGAAAGTGCATCCGGGATCCGGCAATCCAGTCCATCTGCTTGGCGCTGTGGTGAATCGCGTGGAATTTCCAGAGCCATCCAACTTCGTGAAATGCGCGATGAAACCAGTACTGCACCAGGTCGGTCAGGAACATGATCTCGAGAAACTGCAACCAGCCCGGCTGAGATGCAATGGCTCCGCGAATGCCCGCGGCCCCTGGAGTGACCCGCAGGATGGTGAATGAGGGCGTCAGCGACAGGTAGGTCAGCGACTGCACAAACAAGCTGCCGACAAAAAAGTAAAACAGATCCTCGCGCCAGTCGTCGCGCAGGATGGGCTGATTGCGCTTCTTCGCCAATCTCTCGATCGGGATGAAGATCGCGCCGAGCAGCATCAGGTTCAACACGAAGAAGTCGAGTCCGAAATAGATATCGCTCTCGACCTCGAGCCTGCGCGAGGCCTGCGATCCTCCCAACAAGGCCGCCAGCAAGACCGCGGTCATGCCGACAAATCCCAACACCTTGTTGCGACGCAATGTGGCGCTGATGCCCCCTGCCAAAAAGCCCGCGATCAACACCAAGTGCAAGGCAATGCGAATCAGCGGGACGTTGTAATGCGTGCGGGCGTCCGCCACGGTCAGCAACTGGGGATACATCAGGCAAAGCACCGTCGCCAGGCCAATGCCGCCCAGAAAGATGGACAGCATGCCGCTGACATAGCCGCTGCCGAGCCGGCGTTCGCTCGAGTCCAGCTCGGAGATAAAGTCGCTCATGCATCACCTTGCGACTGGGAACGCGTGGGAAAGCGATTCCGGTGCCGGCTGCGAGGCCATCCGCACGCCATTATGGTACTCGACTTGCTGTTGGAGCGTGCCATCATCGTCCAGAACGCCTTCGGGACGCCACCATATTGGGCTCGGCGTCCGCCCTCGGAATCATCGGCAAAGCGAACCCAGTCTCCGTCGCCCCCAGCTCCCCGGCGGCGCCTACAACAAACCCGGTTCGCAGTTGATACAATTTCCCCATGAGCCAAAACTCCTTTGATTTAGCGGCCTTAGCCGCCTACCTCCACTTAACTCCCGAAAAGGTGCGCCGAATGGCGGACCGCGGCATACTGCCGGGCCGCAAAATCGGCGGCGAATGGCAGTTTGCCGAGGCCGACATCCATCACTGGCTCGAAGATCAAATCGGCGCCTACGACGAGCAGGAGTTGGTGCAGGTGGAGTCGCTGCTGGAACGAGCCGAGCCGAGCGTCGCGCCGACTCGCATTAGCCAGATGATTCCGGAAGGCGGCATCGATCCTGCCTTGCCCGCGAGGACGCGACAGTCCGTGATCTCGGAAATCTGCAAGCTGGGCATGATGACGGGCATGCTCTGGGACCCGGACAAGATGCAGCAGGCGGTGCGGGCGCGCGAGTCGCTCCACCCGACCGCGCTGGACAACGGGGTGGCGTTGCTGCATCCGCGACGTCCGATGCCCGGCATCTTGGCCGAAGGCTTCATCCTGCTGGGGCGGACGCCGCAGGGCATCCCGTTCGGTGGCGGCTGTTTGACTGACCTGTTTTTCCTGATCTGCTCAACCAGCGACTCGGAACATCTCAAAGTGCTCGCTCGACTCAGTCGCCTGTTGACCTCCGACAACGTGGTGGATCAACTTCGCCGCGCGGCGGACGCGACGGAGATGCGTGAAATCATTGAAGAACAAGACGAGATCTTTGAGCAGCAAGGTCAATGATGACTGTCACACCTGGAACGCCCGGTGTTTGAGGCACTGCCGTGAGGGAAATTGCGTGGCTGCAATCGATCGCCAGCGCGGAGTTGGACGTCGCTCGAAAAGCATTCGCAGCGCCGCATTGGAACCTGACTTCTTTCCCTTCGCTCGGGGCACTGCTCGCCAAGCTCGGAGAACAACCGTTTCGGATGGTGGCGATGGCGCAGCCACGTCGGGGAGTGTGGACCAACGCTGACTGCGAGCAAGTGATCGCCGCCGCCCCGTTGGCCAGGCTGATGGGCGTGCACGGCAGTTGGTGCGAGGGTTGGCAGCGAACGGGACATCCTTGGACCGGAGCCGAACATTGTTATTGGCACCAGGTGCCGTTGCGAGTCCGCCGCTGGTCGCGCGAATTGACGCCGCCGGCTACGCTCAGTTTTGCCGAGCAGCTGGGTTGGTCCTGGAATTCCAACACCGACTCCGGTCTCGTCGCTGGAGCATCGATTTCACCGGACGGCCCGGCGACTGAGCGCGGCATCCTCGTCAGCGCAGCGGCGGCGCATCGCGCTGCATTGGGGGACGCGTTGGCCAGCTTAGGGTGGCGCTTATTACAACCCGACGACGCTCAACGGGCCGTCGGCGTCATCTGGGATGGCGACGTGCGCATCCCTGCCGATTGCCGCCGGCTCGAGCAATTGATTGCCTTGAAACTACCCACACTCGCCGTCACGTGTGCGCCGCGTCTGCAGGATTGGCAGGCGCTTGCCAACCTGGGCGCGAGCGTGCTGACGAAACCGTATTGGCTGGCCGATCTGCGCGATTGGCTTGAATTGCCTTCCCCCGGATCCGGCGATTGACGGGCAAGCCGAACGCTTGGCGAAGCGAGCTGGGCCTACTTCCCGTACCCCTGCAATTGTGAAGAATAGAGGTCATTGCGGGCCGATTTCCCGATCCTTTTGCAGTTGTTTTGCGGCCCTTCCGCCAGTGTTTTGCGGCTGTTTTGCAGTTCCGCCTCGCCTCCCTTCCACCCCTGCGTTTGCCGATGGCCATTGAATTCCACGCGACGACGATCTT
>JAGQPF010000189.1 GCA_020426845.1 Planctomycetales bacterium | reverse complement strand
GCATCGATTCTGAATCGGACACGAATCGATGGACAAGGTTCGCACGCCAGTGGAGTCTGCAGCGCGCCGCCGCCGATGCTTGCGACTTGTCGTGGTGCAGGCTGCCAGCCTGCATCCTGCGGCTAAAACATGTGCTAAGACGAGCCTACTTTTCTCGCTCGATGTCCGCATAGGCACACGAAAGCTCGATTTTCTCTTTGGGCCACGGCAATCCGTTGACCTCGACGTATGGAAATAGGAAATAGTTCAGCGGTTCACCGGATTGGCGAGGAACCAGGTTGATGTCGCGCCCGATGGTGAAGGCGACTCGATTCTCGGTCAGGTTGCCGAAAAAGTATTGCTTCATTTCGGGATGCTTGTCCGCCTCGGAAATATCAACCGGCACCCAGCTTTGGCCGTTGTAAAACTCGGCCCAGCAGTGATAGCCGCTGATCACTCCCTTGCCTCGCTCGGAGGGCAGCGAGAACCCAATTTCAAAACGGGCCGGTATGCCCTTTGCGCGCGCCCAGGAAATGAACAGGCTGTGAAAGTCCGTGCAATTGCCAGTGCGGCTGTCGCAAACCCACAGCACGTCGCCATTTCCATAGCCGGGCCGGGACTTGTCGTACTTGACGTGGTCGTCGACGCGGTCATACAGCGTCCGGGCGATCGCCAGCGGATCTTGTGGAAACGAAATGCCCTTCAACAGTTCCAGCTGTTTGCCTGTCACCGGCACCAGCGTGTTGGCGGACAGAAATAACTGGCGCTGGCGGTCGGTCAGGTCAACCTGTTCGCCACCGGATGACAGCCCACGAACTTCCTCGCGGCGGACGAGATACGAAGTGGTGAAGGCGACGCTTGGCGATGCGGACCGAGTCAACTCGAAGTACAGGATCCGATTGCCGTAGACGGGATCCGTATGGAGCTGGCCAGCCGAGGGCAGCTCTTGTTGGAGAGCCTTCACTGTTTGCCGGTCGGTCGATTGCGGCACGGGCAGCCACGCGCGGACACGAGCGCCGGCCGGCAGATCCTTCAGCGTGGCGCCGTAGTCGAAACGGAAGGTGCGAGAATTGCCGGGGGCGTTCTTCTTCACTTCTTGGCCAAAGGTCGACAACGACAGTGACTGCGCGAGAGCCCCCGAGAGCACCATCCACAGGACAAGCAACTTGCGTTTCATCAGCGTTCCTAGGCGGACTTCAGGTCGAAACGGCATTCCAGAATGCCCTCTCCGAAGTCAAAAAATCTCGTGTCAGGCGAATCGTCGACTGATAGAAGTCCGTCTCCGCGCGTTGCACGGCAGATTCCAGCAGCGGAAACGCCCACGCCAAATGAAGGTCGAAATACGAGCCCGCCAGACGAAGGAGTTCGCCCGTCGCCTCCATCGCGAGCGGGGCGGACCCCAGCAGCCGACTCATGACGTCACATTGTACTCCGAGATGATCGAGCATGACGCCGTCCGCGTCATACCCTAGCCAATCCGTGTAGCGTCGCATCGGTTCCGTGGGGGAGCTTTGGAACTGGCCGGCCTGCCAAACCGACTGATATGGTGGCAGGTGGTTCGCCGGACCGATGAACAGCTGGCAGAAGTCCACCGCCAGCTCTTCGAGCGTCGCGGTGTCGACATGCTTGGGCAAGGTGCCCCCGGCCGCGGTGAAGACATCACGGAGCGGCGGTCGCGACAGGTCCGCCAGAAGTTGTTCATCGACTTCGCGAAGCCAGAGCCTAGCCAGCAATTGGTAAACGCCCGCCAGTGCGACTGCTTCATCCACGACTTCATTCATGCCGCCCCCACCTTCTTGATGGAGACGACCGTGTCATGAAACGCCTGCTGACCGCTGATGGGGTCCGGGGTGATCGGCATCAGCCGGTTCTGGTTCCAGCCGTTGCCCGTGTTTGGTCTCCATTTCGCCAGGTCGCCAGCGGAGGTGTCCTCCCACCACATGTTCCGCTCCCAGTCGGCGTCACGGAACGTCGCCGGGTCGCTGCCGACAAGGTGCGTCGTGTCGGTCTGTCTCTCGGAGCCGAGCTCTTGCGTGCCTCGATACGCATCGTCTGCGAGTTTACGTGCCTGAGCCACGCTGGTGTATTGCCAGTGCCCGCAACTGTTGCTCATCGCCAGGGCCCTGGGGTGAATGCCCTCCATCAACACAATTGGCACTCGCATCGTGGCAACCACGCGACGCCCATTTTCGACTTGCAGATCGTCTCGCTGCAGATGCGGTGATTGCTTTTCCAGCTCGCGCGAATAATACGACGTGACTTCGATCCAATCTCCGTTTTTCAATCCCAATCGGGCCGCAGTCAGAGGATTGATCCAGGCCGGGTTTGAATGCACGATCTCCGCCAGCCATTTCAAGTTCATGGTGCGGCCGTGGTTGTGGACGTTCCACTTGAAGCTGGTCATCACCAGCTCGTCCTCTGCCAACTCGCGGTGCTCTTCAGGTTGAAACCAGATGGGCATCGGATCAATGTCCAAGTCGTGCCCACGGTGGTTGGCCGGGCGGCTCGTCGTCTTTGTGACGCCGCTCGCCGCGATCAGATCGGCGCAATCTTCGTTCTTGCCGATACGTTGAACGAACAGGCTGCGAATTTCGAAGCGGCGGCTGGGAGTCGCAAAGCCGCGGACGGGCTTGCCGTCTTTCATGATGCCGATGCCAATGCCGTCTTTGGTAATGACGCCGGTCACCTCGTCGACGCTCGCCCCTCCCATGTCGTCGTCATTGAGGGCGATCCGGTACGGTTCATAAAACGGCTCGCGGTCGCCCTCCCACATTCCTTCTTCCAGCAGCCGCTCCAGTCCCCGCTTGCCGGTGGCGGGGTTTTCCGGCACGTTCGAAGCCCACTGCTCCATGTACTCTTCCACCGACTCCTGGTACCACTGCTCCATGCCGCCGCCAATTCGCCGAGCCAGTTCGGGAAAGAACTCTCGGACGTCCTTCGACTCGCCCAGTGGTTCGATCATGGGCGTTCGCAAACCAACATACGGCCGCAGGTTGTACGAGCCTCGGGCGTCGAGGTCCCAGCGTTCCATGTACGTCGCCCACGGCAAGACGATGTCGGCGTAGTGAGCCGTCTCGTTATAAAAGCAATTGATGCAGACGTGGAAGTTGATCAGCTCCTCTTCGGACAGCACCTGTTGTGTGAGGCTTTCTTCGGGCCAGGTCAGCGGCGAATCAAGGTTGTACGTCATGTAGGCCTGCAACTTGGCCCGGCCTTGCAGCAGGTACAGATAGATGACTTCGCCGACACGCATCCTCCGCCAGACATTTGCCAGTGGGTACTCGGGCGGATCTTCCAGCACGCTCCAAGTTTTCGCTCCGGGCGGCATGGGCGGCGTTTGGACCAGCGGGTCGAGCCCGCCCCACAGCGACCAGCACCAGCCTCCCTTTTTGCCGACGCTGCCCACGATGGCGTTCAGCAGGTTGATGGCCCGGTCGTTATAGAACCCGTTGATGTGCGCCGAGCTGCCGCGGTTGCACATGGTCGTGCAGGCCGGCGCAGCTTGGGCGAATTCGATCGCGATGCGTCGGATGTCGGACGCCGGGACGCCGCTAACCTGCTCGGCCCAGGCCGGTGTGTAGGATATCAGGTGCTCGCGCAGCTCAGCGACCGTGACGTTCGTCCAGCCTTCGATGAAATCTGCGTCGTGCAGGTTCTCGGCTAGAATGACCTGACACATCGCCAGTGCGATCGCGCCGTCGGTGCCGGGAAACGGAGCAAACCACTCGTCGCTTCCGCCCGCCGTGTTGGACAGCCGGACGTCAAAGGTGACCAGCTTGGCCCCATTGTTGAAGCGGCCGTTTTGAATCCGCGTGGCGAACGGCACATGTCCCTGATGGGCTTCGAAGGCGTTCGAGCCGAAGTTGAGGATGTACTTTGAATGCTCGACATCGTTCAGGTCCCAATCGCTCTCCCACAAGTAGGTCAGATTGGCGGCCCGGCGGTTGCCGGAGCAGAGCGCCCGGTGGCTCAATTGCGTTTTCGTGCCAAAGGCGTTGAGAAAGCGCGCCAGGGCATCCTTGCTGCGTTGCCGTCCTTGATGAAAGGCAAACTCCTCCGGCTTGCCGCTCTCGCGGACGGCCTTTAAACGAGCGGCGATTTCATCCAGCGCCTCATCCCAGCTGATCCGTTTCCACTTGCCTTCGCCACGCTTGCCGACGCGCCGCAGCGGGTACAGCAAGCGTTCGGGATGATACAGGTGGTTTAAGCCGGCGTGCCCGCGAGCGCATAGGTGCCCGCGGCCGTTGGGATCATGGGGATTGCCTTCGATCTTCAAGACGCGGCCGTCTTTCACGTAGCCGATAATGCCGCAGACCGTGCTGCATAACTGACACATCCCTGGCACTTGCTTGACGTCTTTGTACTTGTCGCGGTCGGGCCAGTTGCGTTTGGCCAGCGGACCGGGCAATTGGCAGACTCCCGGCATCGTCGGGAAGCCGCCCAGCTCATACGGCTTGCCTTTCAGCTTTTTCCACTTTTCGAGATCGACCCCGCGCGGCAACTCGGCGGCGTCCTCCTTCGTTTTCGGCCCCGGGGCGGAGCTGGCCTGTTTCTTTTGGCAGCCGGATGTGGCCAGCCCTGCAAATGCGCCGGTTCCAGCGGCCAGGCCGAGCTGGAGAAAGCGGCGACGCGACTCGTGGTTGTCGTTCATTCGTGCGTCTCTCCCTTTTTCCAGTTGTAAATGCTGTACGCATCCGGGCCGTACGACTTTCCTTCGCGCGGCACATCCTCTTCGACTTCGACCGGCGCGCGGCCAGCGAACCACATCCTGGGGCGCGTCTGTTTTTCGGGACGCAGTTGTTTCAACTCGCCGTCCGCAGCTTCGGCCTCGGCCATCGCCTTGCTGATCGCCGACTCCGGATCGTTCAGGTCGCCGAAGTAAAGTGCCTCGGACGGGCAGGTCGGCACGCAGGCCGGCTCCATGCCGACTTCCGTGCGATGGTAACAGTTGTGGCACTTCACGGCCTGTCGAGCGACCGGATCGAGATAGATCGCGCCATAGGGGCAGACCTCGACGCACGTTCCGTGGCCGCAGCAAACGTTGTAGTCGACGGCGACGGTGCCGCCCGCCTCTTTGTGCAAGGCTCCGCAGGGACACGCTTTGATGCAGGGCGCGTCCTCGCAGTGTTGGCACGACATCGGCAGGAACGCGCGCGCGACCTGCGGGTACTGGCCGACGTCCTTATAGATCGTCTGCCGGATGTAATGTCCCAGTGGCACATCGTTCTCCGCCTTGCAGCTCACTTCGCAAGCATGGCATCCGAAACAGCGGCGGGTGTCGACGAACCAGCCGAACCGCTTGCCGTCGTCCGGGGCTTTCATCCGCTCGAGCCACTTTTCTTCCGGCTGAAACTTGTCGGCCGGCGCCGCCTCGGCCTCGGCGCCGGCGCCGGACAGGGCAGTGATCGACAGGGCTGCCGACGACTCCTTCAAAAAATCACGGCGACTTGTGTGCTTATCCGACATGGCGAATGGGACCTTGATCGCGTTGCCCGCTGAATCGTGCGGCGTTCAAACGGGGGATATTGTCGAGGATGACATATCACTGTCAAGCATTCCCGCTGCGTCCACCCTGCGGCGGAAGCGCGCGCTCGAGTCATGGCGCCAACGCCCCAGCGGCCAAGAATGGCTAAGAATGAGCAAGAACGGCTCGCATGGCTGCGAACTTAGTTCTGCCGAACGCCTTCGGCCAGCTTCTCTCGCCTTCGGCCCGCTTATGGGGAGCTTGGCTGCGCTCGATACACGAAGGCGAGCACCAGTCCGCCGAGCACAAACTGAACGGCTAAGTACACGGTCTCCAGGGCAAACCAGGTCGGCAGAGGAGCAATTGGATGCTTGGCCGCCTCCGCCAGCACGTGTCCGGTCCAGTGGTAGCTGCCCATCACCAGTGCCAGCGTGAACGCGCCGGAAACGAGCGACTTGCCTCGGCAAAGATGCGGGTAGATCGCCGACAGCAAGATGCCCTGCAGCAGGATCGCCCCAAAACCGAAGGCAATGATCGGCTCTTGGCGAGAGAAGTAGCCAAGCTCGGCATAGGTCTGCTTGAAGGCGACGAGGTGCCAAACGTATGCCAGTGGAAACGTCATCAGCAAGTAGCCTGCCGTGCCGTAGATGATCTTGAGCGGTTGGAGTTTGTTTTCCATTCGCGAACTCTGTCTTTTGTCAGGAATCTTTATCGAATTCTGCGACGACTTCGGGAATCAGGCCAAGTGCGCCCGTCCAGCCATCCCGGTGCCGTCGCTTCATGTCGGCATCGGCCAACTCGTGAGTCAGCACCAGCTCGGTGCCGTCATCGCGGCGGTGAAATTCAACCGTCACAGTGGATGGAATTCCCGCGTGTTCGTTCGGCTCTTCCCACATCCACGAGTACACCAGTTTGTGAGGCGGCGTGATCTCGAGAAATTCTCCGCCGACGATATCCACTTTCCCGTCCGGCCCCTCGAAGGCGACTCGATACTTGCCGCCCACCTGCAGGTCGACCTCAACCAACGGATGCGAGAATTCCTTGCCGGGCCGGAACCACAGTTTCATGTGTTCGGGATCCGTCCAAACTCGGAACACGACTTCGGGCGCCGCTCGATAGGTGCGGCGCAGAACGAGAGGCTCGGGGGACGGTTGAGCGACCATGGGATGACTTGGCTGACCCGGCTGAGGGTTGACTTGCGAGCACGAAAAGATAGTATAGCCACATGGCTATACGTTATCAACAGCAGCTCGACAGGACGTTTCACGCGCTGGGCGACGGAACGCGACGGCAGATGCTCTCGCTATTGGCCCGTCAGGGAGAGTGCACGGCGAGCGAGCTTGGTGAGCCGTTTGAGATCGCCCAGCCTTCGGTGTCGAAGCACATCCGCGTGTTGGAGCAGGCCGGTTTGGTGTCGCGCCGAATCGACGGACGCGTGCATCGCTTTCAGCTCGTTTGGACGAGACTGAATGAGGCACAAGATTGGCTCGCCAGCCACCGTGAATTCTGGGAGCGCACGTTGGACGCGCTAGGCAGCCTGCTCGACGGGATCGGCGAGAGTGCCGACGAGTGACTTGGGCACGGTCCCGCTGACTGCCGACCCTTGCCGATCCTTGCGATCATGTGACCACTACGCGACACCGCAGATGCTTCGGACTTTGCGCTCGACGGACGTCCAGTTGAAGTTCGGCCCAACATAAACGTGTCGGGTCGAGTCACTGCCCCAGGCCGGGGTTAAACGCCATGGCTGGCAGCTCACGAGCAGTTGAGAGCAACGTTGAAGCCGAGAGGCGTCTTCCCAGGCGCGGCTGCCTCTCGCCGAGCGCCGGATGCCGAGGCCAACGTTCACGTTGCCGCACAGGAACGAGTTAAATTTGCGTCTGAAGGGCCAGCCTCGCTTCATCACGCCTTGAAACTCGCACTCACGCAACACGGGCACTCCGGCTAGGGAGAACACGTCCAACGCGGAGGAGTTCACTCCCACGGCCAGATGGTATGTCTGCGCGTCGCGGATTTGTTCGAGCAGCGAACGGCCGGCGAACGGCTTTCGCGTGCTCCACGAGGGCCAATTTTTCGACTGCTCGTTGGCGTATCCAAAAAACGCGAATTCCACGTCATTGCCGAATGCCTGTTCCAGAAACCTTGCGTCCTTGTGGTAGCCGGGCGAATCCCGCTGTCCTTTGCCATCGCCTCGCAAAACCACGGCAACTCGCAACGGTTCCGGGTCGCCGATGGCGTAGGCAGGGACTCCGGCAAAGTTCGCCGTTCGAGACGGGAACTTCGGGCACCCTCCTTGGCAATCAATGCGCTGCACCGAGCCGGGGAGCAGTTTCTTCTTGTGCCCCTGTTGCTTGATTCGCGCGTCGCTGAACGAAGTCCAAATCTGGCGTGCTCCAAAGCCAAGGCGGGACGAGAAGCACTCCTTCCATCGTCTCAAAAACCCTTCGATCTTTCGCTCTTGTCCATCGAGAGGCCCGATCCCGTCGAAGGCCAGCCAGTGAATCGCCCCCGTTCTCCACAGCGTCCAGCCGGGTTCTCTGTCATTTACCGGCTCAACGTTCTCGCTAAGCAGTCGCCCGATGTTCGGGAGATCCTCGGCGGCGCACATCACACAGCAGCCTTGTCCCTCAAAACGACATTGCGCGCCGTGCAGCAGGCGAAAGACATCTCCCGGACTGCCGGGCCGAATCAAGATGCGCCAATGGTGAAAATCACTCGGGTGAGTCATACAAATCACATCCCAATGCGAACTCGCGAACTGCGGGGAATTCAAGTGCCGAGGACTTTCGGCGCCGACATGCGGTCTGCATCGAGACCTTTTGTGACACCCGCCAAAGTCGTGACGGCCAACAGGCTGGAGTTTTCGTCACCAAGCTCGCTCCGTCTCCAAGTCAATTCCCCATTCTGCGTGGCCTTCAACATTGCACTGCGTACGACGGACTTCCAGTCCGTCGAGAGCCTCGCAACGACGGACTGGAAGTCCGTCGTACGGAACGTCAGCGCTGCCGGCAAGCGACCTGCTCTGCTTGTCTCGTTGAACGCCAACACAATCCCGTTGTCGGTGTTTAGGTGACTCCCCTGTGATTGCAGTGAAGGAATTAGAGCATCGACCGCTGCAAAGATTGTTCGAAGCTCGACCATGCGCAGCGACTGATTGCCACAGGTCCCATCGAAAGCGACGAATCGCAAGTGGCCGTGGAATCGAGGCAGCCACCAGGGCATGCCACAGGCCACTTAGTCCAGGCGATTCCAGGGGGATTGTCCGAAGGTAGTCCCACCCGCTCCTATTTGCCTGTGGCCACGTCCCAAAGTTTTAGCTCGCCCGGCGCATTGGAAGTAGTCCCGCCGGCTGAGACCAAGGTCTTGCCGTCCGGGCTGAATGCCACGGACCGAACCGCTTCGGCGCCCGGGAGGCTGGCAAGCTGCTTCCCGGTCGCTACGTCCCACAACTTGACTGATTTATCGTTTCCCCCCGCCGATGCCAGGAATTTGCCATCGGGGCTGAACGCCACGGACAATACCGACTCGGTATGGCCTTGAAGCACAGACGGCTCCTTGTTGGTGGCCAAGTCCCAGAGCCTTACGGTCTTGTCGCCGCTCGCCGATGCCAGCGTCTTGCCATTCGGGCTAAAGGCCAGCGAATGGACTGCATGGGCATGTCCCTGCAGGGTAGACCGCTTCTTGGTGGTCACGTCCCAGACCTTCACGGTCATGTCGTAGTAGGTCGCCGCTGCGAGCGTCTTGCCATCG
>JAGQPF010000188.1 GCA_020426845.1 Planctomycetales bacterium | reverse complement strand
TGCTCAACAAGTTTGAGGTGCCAGTCGAGCTGCTTCGCGCCGACGGACCCGCTCATGACATGGGGCGACCGCCAGTCGCCGGCGACTTGTTCGAGTCCTCCGCCGCGAACCGCGCCTCGAAGCCGCTGATTCAGCCAGCTCTTGGGCGCCGTGCGGAAGTGCAGCTGCTGGCGCCAACGCGTGGAATTCAACGCCTCCAATGCGCTCTCCGTCAGGCCGCATCCGGGCGGCAGGATGTCACCCCAGGCCCGTGTCTCGATGAAGCCGCTATACGCATAGGCGAACGCCTTATCCAGCGGCATGTCTTGCAGTTGACACAAGCTGCTCGGTCCCAACGCGAAGACCACGAGTCGTGGCTTCGCTCGCAGCGCCAGCGACAACTGCACGCGCTGCTCCGCCAAGCTGCACCCGCTGACAGCCCAGTTTTCGAAGACCAAATCGCTCACGTCCGTTCGCGATTGCTCCAGCAACTCGGTGTCCACGCCTTCGCGAGTGATCGAGTCACCCAACAGCACCGCCAAACCGGACTCATCCGAGTTGCCGCCGTGAACGCCGTGAAGGGGCTGCTCCAGCCGTTCGATGTGTTGCTGGATATGCTGTCCCAGTTGCCGAATCCGATCCACCTCGCCGAGCCCCAGCCGGGGAATCATCCAGCCAACCAGCAACCACCAGCCCAGGGCAATCCCCAGGCAGGGCGCCCCGAATTGGATTCCAACGGCAAGGATGACTGACCGCTTCATGTCAGAGATCGGCCCGCGATTCTCGGGCGGAAGAGGCAGGGGAGAGGACACCATAGCGAGGCAACGCCGCGGCCGGATGGTCGGCGGGACACCGCGGCGTGCCTTCTAGCAAAGCCATGTCCGGCGGGATAGCCGAATTTTCGGGCTATGACGCGTCGACGCCCGGAGCTGGGTGAACGGCGGCAGGCGCTGCCTGCGGGCTCCATGCACGCTCGGGAATGGCTTGGCGGGGGGCTTGTTCTACCCCATGCGTAGCGGGAATCGCTCGCCAGCGCGGGGGTTTTTGAATAAACTTGATTCGTTGACGCGAATTTCGCTAAGGATGACAACAAGAGTCATTGTCACCGGTGGACAAAGGGTGCCCTATGTCCATCTCCACAGACAGTGGCGGCTGTGAAGCCGCTTCCATCTCTCCATCTCGATTGTTTGCCGGAAACGCCAGCGTTTACCGGCTCCATTAGCCGAAGCGGCCCGGCCGCATTTGGGTCGCCGTGACAGATACGTTTTTAAAAAAGCCGAACACCCTCGTGGAGGTGTTGACCCTTTGGTTCTTGTTTGCCCTGATGGCAGACTCGCCTCCACCCGGCGTCAACGAAGCCCACTATCTAGCCAAGGCCCGGCACTACTGGGATCCGAGTTTCTGTTCCGGCGACCTGTTTCTCGAATCCGCCGATGCGCATCTTGTCTTCTATTGGACGTTCGGTTGGATCACGACGCTGACGTCTCTCACCACTGCCGCCTGGATTGGCAGGATCGTGGTCTGGGGTCTGCTGGCCAGCGGCTGGCAACGACTAGTGACCAGCGTGTTGCCCTTCCGTGGCGCGGCGGTGCTGAGCGGTGTGGCGTTCGTGCTGCTCCAGCGCAACCTGCACATGGCCGGCGAGTGGGTGCTGGGGGGAGTCGAGGCGAAGTGCTTTGCCTATGGCTTGGTGTTCCATGCGTTGGCGTTCATCGCTCGGGGCCGGTGGGTCTATAGTTGGCCGCTGCTGGGAGCGGCCACGGCGTTCCACGTGCTGGTCGGTGGCTGGTCGCTGGTTGCCGCGTCGCTGGCATTTATGCTCGACCGGGAGCGCAGGCCGTTGGCGGCCAACGCGCTGTCAATCATCGTCGCGCTGATGATCGCGTCGCTTGGATTGTGGCCCGCGTTGCAATTGAATTCCCAAGTCAAACCGGAGATCGCCTCGCAGGCGTCCGAGATCCTCGTGTTCAAACGGCTTCCGCACCACCTGTCGTTCTCGCGGTTCCGCACCGAATTCCTGATTCGGATGGGCCTCGCGATGGTGGCGTGGGCCGCGTTGTGGCAGCAAATGAACTTCAAAGACCGACGGCATGAATGGCGACGACTGCAGTGCTTTGTGGCGGGGTCGGCCGCCATCTGCGCGATTGGCGCCGCCATCGACCTGAGTTTGTCGACCACACATCCGCTTCGCGCCGCCTCGTTGCTACGGTTCTATTGGTACCGTTTGGCCGACGTGATGATTCCGCTCGGCGTATTGTTTGGGCTGCTGTATCAGCTTTACCATCTGCCGGCGCCCATCATGCGCCGTCTGGCGATGGGAATGTGCTGGGCGCTGGTGATGTGGTTTTGCGGCCAGACGGTCCGAGCCAATTGGACCCAACCGCTGCCCGGGGCTTTTGTTCAGTTGCGGAAGTTCGTGCCTACCGACGAGCGGCCCGAGCAATTTCGACAATGGCTGGCGATGTGCCGCTGGATGCAACAGAACACACCGCCCGAGTCCCGCGTGCTGGCGCCCCGAGGACAACAAACGCTGAAGTGGTACGCATTCCGCGGCGAAGTGAGCAACTGGAAGGATGTGCCCCAGGATGCCGGCGAGGTTGTCCGTTGGTACGAGCGGCAGCAACGTCTTTTCCCGCGTGGCGCCAAACGGGACGGGTTGACCTACTGGTCCGATCGCGAATTGCTGGCTCTCATGGACCAATACGAAGCTAACCTGCTGTTGCTCGATCGCGACAAATCGAAACGAGTGCCCGATCCCGCGCAGTTGGAGCGAGTTTATCCTCCTGCCGGGACGTCGGAGCCGTCCGTGTTTGAAGTGTACCGCAGGGCGGCGGCGCCCGAGCTTCCGCTCAAGGGCGTGGCGACGTCGGAGGTTGCCGATGCGTCGGAAGACGGCGACGGCGTGCCATCCTCTGAGCGGGCTGAGGCGGATCGCGGTGCGCTGCCACCGCTGGAAGCGTTGCCCTGAGGAACTTCCACGCATTTCAAAAACTTCTCGATCGGCAATCGGGTTGATAAAACCAGCAGAAAAACGGCCTTCGATTGCGTTAGGGAAGAATTTTGAAATGCCCTCTACTCTTCTCCCCCGATTCGATGGACGGGCTTCCTCCGGTTATCACGGAGAGCTTGCTTGCCGAAGGAGAGCGGCCATGCCTCAACTTTCTCCGGAATTGCCGGCGCAGCTATCCTCGCGACTTGAAAGTCCCCATGGGGGGCGCCGCGATGTGCGGAGTTGGCGCCGCCGTTGCGAACCGGAATTGGCCTATGGCCGTCACTTCGGACCGATTCGCCGGTCGGCCCGACAAGCCGCCGTGGTCGCTGGATTTTATTTCGCGGACGGCCAATGGTGGCTGCCGCTGACGAAGCGGGCGGCAGGCCTGCAGGATCACCCCGGGCAGATTAGCTTGCCCGGCGGAATGGTCGAGCCGAGCGAGTCGCCTGCCGAGGCCGCGCTGCGAGAGTGGGAGGAGGAGTTGGGAGACCCGGCGGAGAACGTTCGACTACTGGGGCAGTTGTCACCCGTCTTTGTGTTCGGCACCAACTTCGCGGTCACGCCGTTCGTCGCAGC
Organism: Planctomycetales bacterium; assembly: GCA_020426845.1. Taxonomy (GTDB): domain Bacteria; phylum Planctomycetota; class Planctomycetia; order Pirellulales; family Pirellulaceae; genus JAGQPF01. The sequence goes on along the minus strand of JAGQPF010000188.1, from coordinate 2,477 downwards.
GCTGGAACATCCGCCCGAGCTTCGTCCCAACGCCGCCGAAGTTGCCAGTGTGCTGGCTTTGCCGGCCCGCGCGCTAATTGCCGGCGAGGCATCGCTGGCGAGCTTTCCGCAGCGGTTCGCCATCCAGCGGCGCGGGCTAGAATTTCAAGCGCCGCAGCTCGCCTGGGAGGGAGAGGCGATTTGGGGCGCGACGCTGCAAATTCTCTCTGAACTTGCCTACCACCTGCATTGTCTAGCGGAATGAAAAAGGCGACATTGGTCGTTTTTCCGTTGCTCCCGCCCTCCCGCCAGGCGTAACGGTCCACTTGATGCCCGCTCGTGCAGGAACGGAACGATGATACGCGCAGCCATTCTTGGCGCCACCGGCTACACCGCCTTCGAACTGATGCGCCTGCTGCTGAGGCATCCCGGCGTCGAACTGACGATGCTGACCAGCCGCCAAGAGGACCAGCCTCATGTTGGGGAGGTGCATCCACAGCTGTACGGCCGTCTGGACCTGCGGCTGCAGACCACCCGTGTCGACGAGATCCTGGCTGCCGCCGACGTGGTCTTCAGTTGCCTGCCCCATGCGGCCTCGGCCGAGTTGGTCAAGCCGCTGGTTGACGGCGGCGCTCGCGTCGTCGACTTCAGCGCCGATTACCGGCTGACCAACCGCGCCGAATACGAGGCCTGGTATGGCGTCGAGCACCCCGATCCGCAGCGCATCGGGAAGGTGCCCTACGGGCTGCCCGAGTGGTTTCGCGAAGAAATTCGAGAGGCGTCGTTAGTCGCCAACCCCGGCTGCTTTCCGACCAGCGCGATTCTGCCCCTCGGGCCGCTGTTGCGGGCTCACTTGATTGAACCCGACGACATCATCGTGGACTCGAAAACCGGCGTCTCGGGCGCCGGCCGCACGCCCAAGCTGGCGTTTCACTATCCCGAGTGCAACGAGAGCATCTCGGCCTATGGAGTTGGCCGGCATCGGCACACTCCCGAGATGGACCAGTTACTGGCCGCTCACGGTGGCCAAACGGTGGAGGTGCTGTTCACGCCGCATTTGGCCCCGATGGAGCGGGGGATCTTGTCGACCTGTTACGCAAAGCTCCGTGACGGCGTCACCGAACGAGACGCGTTGGAATTGCTGCGGAACACCTATCGCGATGAGCCGTTCATTCGCGTCGTCGACCACTTGCCCGCCACGCGGCACGTGTCGGGCTCGAATTTTTGCGACATCACCGTGCGCAGCTCGCGGGGTCGGCTGGTCGTGTTGTCGGCCATCGATAATTTGATCAAAGGCGCATCGGGCGCGGCGGTGCAAAACTTCAATTGCATGTATGGCTTCGACGAGACCACTGCTCTGCTTTAACCGGAGTGGCTTGGCCGGTCACGTGGATCACGCTTGCCACCTCACCTTAGGACGACGGGAAAACATCGGATCATGCAGCTCCCACAAGGATTTCGCTTCGCCGGAGTCGCCAGCGGCATCAAGGCCTCGGGCAAGCCGGATGTCGCTTTGATTGCCTGCACGACGCCAGCGGTCGCGGCCGGCGTCTATACGCAAAATCTGGTTTGCGCACCGCCCGTGCACCTGGATCGGGCTCGCACGCCGATGGATCACTGCCTCGGCGTCGTAGTGAACTCGGGCAACGCGAACGCCTGCACCGGCGAGCAAGGCATGCGCGACGCGGAGGCGATGGCGGCGTTGGCGGCCGAGCAGTTGGGAGGCGACGGCCGGCAAGTGCTGGTGATGTCGACTGGCGTCATCGGGCGCCAGTTGCCGATGGACAAGGTGCGCAGCGGCATCCAACAAGCCGCCGCGGCGCTGGGCGACAGCGTTGCGGACTTCGAGGCCGCTGCGACGGCAATTCTAACCACTGACCAGGGGAAGAAGGTCGCCAGCCGGACACTGGGCAACATTCGGCTGGCCGGCATGGCCAAGGGCGCTGGCATGATCGCCCCGAACATGGCCACGATGCTCGGCGTGTTGATGACGGACTGCGAACTGTCGCCGGCCGAGGCGCAGCAGCTGCTGCAAACAGCCGCGGACGTCAGCTTCAATTGCATTCGCGTCGAGGGGCACACGAGCACCAACGACACGTTGTTGTTGCTGGCCACCGGACTCGCCGGCAGGTGTCCCGATCAGGCGTGTCTTCAAGAGACGCTCAACGAGATGGCGATCGAATTGGCCAAGCAGATTCCCGCCGACGGGGAGGGCGCCAAACATCTGATCGAGATCCGTGTGCAAGGCTGCGACACCTCGGAGGAAGCAAGGAAGATTGCCAACGCCGTCGCGGACAGCCCCCTGGTCAAGACAGCCATCACCGGCAACGATCCCAACTGGGGCCGCATTGTGTCCGCCGCCGGTTATGCGGGAGTCGCCTTCTGCGTGCAGTCGCTGTCCTTGAAACTCAACGGCATCTCGCTATTCCAATCCGGGGAGCCGACCGCGTTTGACCCGGCGGAAGCGAGCCGATCGATGCGGGACAACGCGGAGGTGT
>JAGQPF010000187.1 GCA_020426845.1 Planctomycetales bacterium | reverse complement strand
GATGCGGCCTGGCCGGAACTTCACGAGGGACCGACGAACCGGCGCTCGGCGTGACAGCCGAACGCGCAGGGAAGGTGCGCAAGACGCAGGCCTTCGATGGCCTTGCTTGCGTAGGTGGCACGGCGAAAAGCACCGTGCCCTGCAGATGGGGTAGCTAAGCCCATCCGGGCGTGAACGAGCCATCCAGGTAGCTCAATCACACGTGCGCCAGGCACGGAGGCCTAGCGAACAAGTAATATACAGACGTCTACATAATGGGTGTCACACTGCTCGTCATTGTCAAGATAATCTGGCGGTAGTCAACGTTTTTCAGCGGGATTTTGGCTTCAAGGTGGTATATTGCGAATCGGGTGGGCGGACGGCGTTGGCGTCGTGATAATACCGTATTATCAGGAATTGGCCAAAATGAGCGGAGACGGAACCCTGCTGCAGAAGGTCGCGGCGTGTTGCCGAGTGCGACGGATGTCCATTCGCACCGAACGAGCGTACAGCAACTGGATTGAACAGTTTCTCCGCTTTCACCGGGACGGCGGACGGACAGCGTGCGCGCCGACATCTCAAAACTGACCCAAACAGGCGCCCCAACGCGAAATCGATCCTTGCCAAGCTCAACTCAACGCTGGCGCCACCACGCCTCACAGAGTGTGCCGATCGCCCACCGCTGACCGCACAAACTTCTGCGCCGAACCGATGCCCAAGGACGAACCAAGGCCTTGACCCTCGGCTTCGCGAGGTCAAAGCCTTAATTGTTCGTCGTCTATTTCGCGAACAAAGCGACGATCTCAAAAGGAGCCTTTCCGACCTCAACGTTCAAGTCGTCTGGTATTCTGTAGATTGCCACGCAAGGGTCGGTAATACTATCCTGAATTTTGCCGTCACGAAGATGGACTATTGCACCCTTCAGATTTCCATCGATGATACGGGCATTGAGCGTGTAGAATCGCCAGCCGAGTTTATCTGGTTTCAATTGCATCCGGCAAAATAGATAGGTCGCATCCTTGTCGGGGTGAAAGTCCTTCATTGCTGTAAACTCTCCTCCGTCGAAGGTGATGATGGCATTTTCGGAAACGGGTAGCTTGAGGTCGCCACCTTTTACGATTTCGAGAGTGATGTCGTATCGCGGGAGCTTGTCGTGCTTCGCAGCATCGATCCGCTTGCCCACGACTGGTGCGAACGGTGTCGCATTGTCATTCGTCTGGGGGCCGAGCCATTTGCTGAATGCAGGCTGGTCATTGGCGTGAACCGTGCTCGTCGCGACCATGAAGACCGCTAAGGCTATGAGTGTTTCCAGACGTGTCATGATGACCTCCAGTTGACGACAAACAATAGATATACAGACGTCTACATAATGAGCGTCACACCGAGTGCCGCGGTATTGGCCGCTGCTTGCAGGCTGGCAGCCTGCACCACGACATGCCGCGATGGCATCGCACCTGTGGACGTGGCGCAGGGCGCCGGCAAATGAGCGCCGTGGTATTGGCCGCTGCTTGCAGGCTAGGAAAAGCTCAATTGCAGATTCGGCGCAAACGCGGACTTTTCGCCACTGGCAGGCTGGTTGCCGACGGTGCGATAGATGGCGGTGACGGCGGTGCCGAGCGAACTGGTGATGCGACGCGCGGTGTCGTCGAGCCGCTGCATCCGCAAGGTCAACTCGCGGGCCGCCTCATCTCGAGAGCGCTCGGTGATCAAATTCATCAAGTCATGGAGGCCGGCGTCGCCGAGTTGGCCGACGGAAGCCGATGATTCCGCGGCAACGCCGTCATTGGCGGCGATGGTCTCCGGCATTGGCTGACGATCCCCGGGAGCCGCGGCCCGCTGGCGCTCGGCTCGGGATGGCGTTGGGTGAGCGACCGAAGCCAGACCCTTCAGACCATTGGGGCGGGCCCCGCGATGGGGCATCGCCGTGAGGCTCAGCATCACTAAACAGCTGGCCGCAACTAACAATGCCGCACGCCCCAGAAACGGAATGAGCCCTCGGACACGAGCGGGCTGTCCGGCAGCGGAGCCCAGTGGTCCGGCGTGTGTTGCCGGCAAGCTGTGTGACGCCAGGCGGGTCGGTGGTGAGCCCGAATGGGCGTCGATGGTGTCGATGGTGTCGGCGCGAAGCAACCGAGCCATCACCACTCGCTGCGCAAAACCCTCGCCGACTTCTTGGTCTCGACCGAAATCGAGCCCGTCAAGCAACGACTCCATGCCCGCTGCCAGCGCAGCACATGACTCGCACTTCAACGTGTGGGCCACTAAATGAGGGTCGCTCTGCAGAGGACGACGCTCGTCCATCAATGCCTGCCAAGCCGACTCAAACTGTTCGCACCGCATGTCTTCGATCCTGAATCACACTCCGACGATGCAGCCGGCTCACCAATTCCTTGCGAGCTCGGTGCACCCAGGTCTTGATTGTGCCCACCGGGGCATCCATGATCTCGGCGATCTCGAGGTAGCTTCGCTCGTGGTCGTGGAATAGCAGAAACGCCTCCCGATATTCCGGACGCACCTGCTCGAGCGCCAACCGCACTTCTTCGGCCAGCAATTCCGCGGCCTGAGTCTCCTGCGTGGCGTCCTCAACTCGATCTTCGGCGAGCGGCTCGTTGCGCGGGGCCCGAGATCGTCGAGCCAAGGCGGTGCGGCAGCGGTTGCCCGCAATCGCCAACAGCCAGGGCTCGAACTCCCGACTCGGGTCCCATTTGGCCAAGTGCCGCAGCACTCGCACAAACGTCTCCTGCGCAGCATCCTCCGCGTCCTGTCGCTGGCCAAGCATCCGGTAACAGAGCCCGAAAACCGGGCCCTGAAATTGCTCCACCAGCTCCAGCATCGCCGCTTCGTCCCCCGCCAAACAGCGCTGGACGATGTGATGAATTGAGAATGCAGACAATGGAAGCTCCTCGTACACCGCCAAATACTCGGCCATCGGGGCCAAAGTTTCAGTGTGCGAAACAGAAATTCACCATAACCCAATTCTTCGAGGCCAGTGGCGAAATCTTGGCGGATCTCCGCTGGCGAATTTCTGAGGAACCCGCCCCAAACCGCCTCCACAGGGGGGAGCGACCCTCTCGCCGGAAGGAAACACAGGCTGGCAGCGCTGGCAGCCTGTGCCACGACACACCCAGGCTGACAGCCCTGTGCCACAACCAACACAGGCTGGCAGCCTGTGCCACGACGCCTTCACTCCGGCTGCCGCTCGGAGCTAATCAGGGACCAGACCGCGCCGGCATCCGAGGTGAGGTCGTCCCAACGGCCGGGAAATCGTCCGCAAAACGAGGACTTCAGCACCTCAAGCAGTTGCTGGTGCGCCTCGTCCGCAAATAGCGGGTGCTTCAGGTAGACGCAGACCTCGTCCGTGGCCCGCACCGAGAGCCCGCCGGGAATGTCCGGTGAGCGTCGCACTCGATTCGCCAGGTCCACGATCCGAGACAGCAATCGCGTTCCCAACTCGGGGTGACGCTGGGCGAGCAGCTTCACCTCCTCGGCCGCCGGAGGGTAGTCCATTTGCAACGGCGCGAAGCGGTCCAACTGAGCGGCGTCGATGCCGAACGTGGCCGAGAATTCGCCGCCCCGATTCACGGCCGCGATGAACTGGACGTTGTCGGCGATCGGCAAGAAGTTGTTCTCGATCGGGTGAAACACTTTTCGCGTGGAGTCGAGCGCCGGCATCAGCGCGTTGCGCGCGTTTTCCTGGCATCGGTTGAACTCGTCGAGGAACACTAAAAAACGCCGCCGCGGTTCCGCCGCCGCCTGTTCCAACGCGATCAGTACGTCCGTCTTCGTGAAGTCGGTCACCGGCTGGCCGCTCTCGGAGGCCCGCACCTGAATGGTGGCAAAGAAGTCGCTGGCATCCACCACGGCGCCGCAATTGAAGAAGACGAATTCCAGGCCCAACGTCTCGGCGATCGACCGCGCCGTGACGGTCTTTCCACACCCCTGTGGCCCGTCCAGCAAGATATTCAGTCCGCTCTCCAGCAACACTTGCAGCTTTCGCGCGACCAGCGGATCGAGATAGACTCCGTCAAGTTTGAAGTCCAGCAGCCGCAGAAACTCGACTTCGATCGAGCCGCGATCGTTGCGTTGTGGCTTGCGAATCGCCGTCACGCGCACTTGGCACGGCACACCGGGGCGCACTCGCGTGTCGTCGCAGAGCACGACCTTGGGGCTCCGTCGACCATCGAGGTGCGTGGCGCGATAGCGAAATTTGGATTCCGCGACCGGATTGGCCCAGAACGTCGCCTCGGACGTCATGCCGACGTGCAACTCCTCGGTTTTCCATTTGTCGGACATGATCGCCTCATGCTGGATTGAGTTGCGTGACGGACTAACTGCCCGAGGAAGTCAGGCCCTGAGCGCTTTGCGCACCAAGCGGGCCACAATGACGCCAAACCTGCGCACCGCGCTCGCCTGCTCGGTGTCGGATAGCTCGATATAGTTGGGGAAACAAATCTCCTCCAACGGCGCCACCGCGACTTGGGCGCAGCAAAAGCCACGCCGAGCCAGCCGAGCCACGAGCGACCGCAGCGCATCCACCGAGCACTCGGTCGGCAGTCCATCGCTGATCATCACCAGCAGTTTAGCCGCCCGCTTCGAGCTCATGGCGACTCGCGCCGCGTGCCACAGCGCTGCCGCGTCGTTATTGCCTCCGCCGGCCGACAAGGCGGCAATGCCGGGGTGACGTTGGTCGCCGGCATCGTAAATGGTCTCGTCCGTGAAGCCGAAGATCCGCAAATCGATGCCGGCGCAATCCCGAGTCGCCTCGGCCAACATCGCCGCAAACAGCTTCGCCTTTTCGATGTTGTCGGCAAACGACATCGACCCGGAGCAGTCGATGACAACACCGAGAAAGAGGTCGGTGTGTCGTCGAGGTTCGCGCGCGACAAGCATGCGAGGATCGCGGCGCAACACCGAGTTCGACAGGCCGGCGCGGTCGAGTCGCCGTCCGCGAAGCCGTCGCCGTTGGGGCTCCAGCGTGACGCCCAGGTCCAGGAGATAGCGTCGAAACTGCGCCGCGTCGCGGGCCACCATCCGCGCATAGGGCGCGTAGGCGCGGCGGTCGCACGGAAGCCGCACCACATGGTCGATCGCCTCGAAGTCGGCAGTTTCGCCAACATTCAGGTAGAACCGATTCGAAGGCCGCCCGTCGTCGCCGCCGCCGCCGACAGGCGCCTTGGTGACGCGATGGATCTCCCGCTGCAGTTCCTCGTTGGTCAGCCCCTCGCCTTTGACCGGAATTTCGCAACTCTCGGCGGCTCCCAACTCGTCGGAGTCTAGCGCGTCAAGCAACGAGCATTCGTTGCCGAAAATCTCCCGCAATTGTCTCGTGATCTCCAACAGGCGTGTCATGGAGCTGCGGCGAAAGCTGCGTGGGAACAGCGCGAGCGCAGCGGCGACTCGAGGATCATTGTGCCGGTCGCCCAAGCCCATCCGCAGGGCGCGGAAGAAACGGGAAAAACTGGATCCGCAGCGCTCCAGCTCGTGCAACAGACTTCCCGAGTCAACCCGCACCGAGCAAGGCTTGCGCCCCACTTCCAAGTCAATTTGGGAGAGGGTTTCGAAAGCGCGGCTCTGCAGACGTTCGATCAGCCAGCTGGCATTCAAGTCGCGCCGCTGGTGCTGAAACGCGAATGCTGCCAAGCGTTTCAACTGGTCGCCGAACTCGCTGTCCAAGGCCCGCAGGTTGCGTTCCAAGTGCTCGTCCGCCACCAGGTTCAGCAGCCGCTGCAGTCCTTCGTCGCTGGCCCGCTCCCAGACCGCCTGCTGCTCTTGACCACGATGGTAGATGTGGTGCCCAAGCTCGTGCAAAATCAACGCGCGGACGACCTCTCGGCCGTGCGGCTGGTCCCTCAGGATCGGCAGCGGGTTGATGTAGATGCGATTCTCGTTGAGCCGCGTGTAGCCGAGATCGTCGCCGCCGATCAAGTGCACCGCGAACAGCCGCCCCGTGAGCTCGCGCCCGAGCGCGATGCCTTCCGCGAAGGTCTCGGCAACCTGCCGCAGCTTTCGCGACCTCGCCCCGGTCGGCTTGAGCCTGGCGGCAATCTGCTGGCGCAGGCTTTCGCTGGCCAAATCCGTGAGCAACAACGTCGCCGCCTCGCGCCGCTGCTCGGACCAACCGTCGTGCGTTGTGTGACTGGGAAGCGTCAGCTGGCACAGATCGTCCTCCCGGCAGTGCTTGTTCCCGGCCAGCAGGCTGCAGGCAACGGCCGGAAGCACGTAAGGATCGGGGAATGTTTCCAGCGCTCGTTGAGCTGGCTCGTCGTTGTAGGCCTCCGAGAGCAAAATCGGGAAGCCCCAAAAATCGTCCAGCTCGGCGAGCTTTCTGGCAACCTGGACTCTCAGGCTTCGGTCGCGCTGCGTGCCCTGCTCCAAGAACAATCGCAGTCGGTCCGTTGCCGGCGCCTCGGGCGTGAGCCGAGGGACGGCAAGCAAGACATTGACGGCGAATCGGTAACCGTGCGGATGCGGCGAATCGACCAGTCGGTCCGCCACCTCCTCCACGCCACGAAGCGCGATCAACCGCTTGACGTCGGCGACCTGCAGCCATGATGGGTCGCTCGGCAGGCGGGCGATGTCCAAGGCCAGCTCAACGTGCTCGCGCTCGCCCAGCTCCGCGAGATTCAGAGCAACAATGAACCGCACGGAGGGCGCGGCATCGCTGCGCGCGAGCTCCCGCGCCCGAGGAAGCAACTCGGCCGGCCAAAGGGCGACGGTCTCGGCCAACAACAGCGCGCACGGCGCCGGCTCGGTTTGCCCGAGGATCTTCAATAGCCGCTTGATCCCCGCGGCGCCCAGCTCCAGCAGCCGCAGGCCCGCATCGGTAGCGGCGCCGGGATGATGCTCACAGCACCAACGCTCCAGCGCGTCAAAGTCCGCGCAGACTTCGATGCGCCGTCGAAGCTCCTCGTTGGACTCGGTGCGTTGCGGCCGGCGAGCCACGACAGTGGCGGCGAGGCCTCGCGAATCGACCCACGCCGACAGCCGCTCGCGCGCCGCTTTCGAAAGGCTCGGCAGCAACTCGTTCACTTGAGGCTTGAACTGTTCGAGCAAGTCTAGCTCGAACTTGGCAAGATGCATGCCGCTCAACATGCTCGCCGCCACTTCGTCAAAGTCCGAGACAAGTCCGTCGACGACCGTTTGCAGAAACGCTTGGCCAAACAACTCGCGGGCGCGCGGCTTGTCGCGCATCCGCAGCGTTCCCAAGACGCTCGCAACGGCCCGCCAGATCTGCTCCCCCAGCACTCCATTGTCCAGTGTGTGCGCCAGCTGGAGCCAAGCGATGGTTTGCTCTTGGTCCTGCATCGCTCGCTCGGCGAACGCATTCGAATGAAACTCCCAATTGTGCAGCCAAGCGTGGCCGAGCGTCGAAATATCGGAATGATGCCGCCAGTGCCAGACCACAAGCCGGTCCAATCGGCTCAAGAAGTCCGGCGCAGGGTGCGGCTGGCGATATCGAGAAAACATCGCGTCCGATTCGGCGAGCGGATCGTTGCCAGCGATCAGCGCGGCGCACACGTGCAGGCTTTCGCAGCCAACGTCCGCCCGAGCCAGCAGCGCAGCAGTCAGGCCCCGGCGAGCGGCCTGGAGGCACGGCTCCACCGCGGTGCTCAAGTCGCCCGCAGCGCAGCAGCGAATGGCCGTCGCAAGCTCAGCGTCGAGATCCGGGCCGGAGTCCAAGCCACTGTCCGAGCCGTGGTCCAGCGTGGACGTCCGCCGCTCCGGAGACGCGATGCGCGCCCGCGCCCAATCTCGCGCTGGCGCATGCAGGTGATCACGAAGATGCAACGCCAGCTGCATCTCCACACCGTAGGGAAAGCCACCGAGGCCCGGGATGAGGCTCAACAGCGTTTCCAGCAAGTCGTCCGGCAGCGCGTCGATGGCCTCCAACAGCCACTCGATGGGCCGGTGCCGCGCGACGTGCACCAGCAACTCGCGCCCGGCGAGAAAATTGCGTGGAGCGTCGGACAGCCAGACTCGCCAGAACGCCACCAACTCCCGCACGCCGATTCGCTCACCAACCACCTGCGCGAGTCGCTCATGCTTCTTGTTCGAGAGGGCAAGCTCGGGGACCTTGGCGATCGACATCAGTTCCACGAGCATCGCTGCCAGTTCTTCGTCACTGAGCCCCGCCGCAAACTGCGGCAAACCATCCGACGGCATGATTTGAGCCAACAAAGCATGCACGAAGCTCGCCGGCTGTCGCAGATCGGAGCGATGGTCCAAGATGAGATTCAGCAGCTTGATCCGCGTGGTGTTGTTCCCCGGATGACGAAACAAGGACAGGGCGCGAACCGGGTCGCGCCAAAAAGCGGCGACAATCTCTTGCTCGTCATAGAGTTCAAGCACCAGTTGATAAGGGCACTTGCGGCGCATCGCCATCACAGCTCCGACGGCCCACAAATCGAGGCCCCCGTCTTCGTGTCGGCACAGCTCTCCGTTTAACAGCGCACACAGCGTTTGGCTGTCTGCCTCCTGACACGTGGCCAGCTCGTGCAGCACGGTCAGTGCCGTCCGTTTGACAGCCAGCGGGATGTCGTCGCGGGCAAGCACTGGCGGATACCCCGTGGCGCAAAGGCCAACGATCCGAGCATTCCAGTGGCCCTGACGACGAGCCGTCACCAGCGCGGCGGCCGCGAACAGCTCGCCGGCGTTGATGTGTCTCGCCACCGACTCCAGCGCGCGAAGCGACTCCCGAGTGGCTTCGCGCCAATGCAGTTCGAGCACCCATTGCAAGGGGTTCCACGCACTCAGCGCCTGCTCGTCCGCCTCCTCGGAGAGAATGCGGCGCGCCAGATCGGGAGGATAGCCAATTTCGTCGAGGGCGCCCCAGGCCAGTGGCCCGCAACACCCCAACAGCTGTCGAACTTCCTCGTCCGACAACAGGTCGCGCCCATGGAGGTCCATCAGCAACGGCAACGGCAGCTGACGAATCGTGGTCTCCTGAAGATGTTGCAACGCGTCGTCGCGCATCAGAGGATCGGCGAGCAGTTGCAGCACGAGCGGACTGTCCTTGCCTCGATCGCGCAGCAGTTGCAAGCCAAGGCGTCGCATTTCCGGACGCCGGTGCAGCAATGGAAACATCCAAAGCCACGGCTCCCGAGAACTCGGCAGCGTCTCGAGTGCCGTGCGACGCACTTGCTCATCGTCGTCGTCCAACGCCTGCCGAACGGCCTCGAGGGCGCGTGTGCCCGAGGCGTTGTTCAGCACTCGCAGCGCAGCGCGGCGCATGGCCGGCCGCTCGTCCGCCAGCAACGTCACGGCGCCGGCGAGGTACGGCAGCCGCTCGCGAAATGGTCGCTCGGCGAGCTCCTCGATGTCCTCAATCGATGTCCGCCAGGCGTCACAAGGCTCGCCGGCGATGCCGGGGCCCGGATGGGAAGTGAATCGGGAAAGCTGTCGCCACAATGCGAGGTCGTTCATGGCAGTCACACCCATCATGGCATTCACGGAATCGCAACCCGTTGCAAGCAACAACGGCGGCGAAAAACGGACGCCCCGCTACGGGCAAATCACTACCCGAGACGGGGCGTCATTGTTGACGAAGGAATCGTTCGGAGGCAACCGATTGGACCTCGTTGCGCCGCATGGCGGGGGACGAGACCATTCGGCGCGATGAGGTTGGCGCCCGGTTGATCTTCCCCGAACCTTGACCGCGGAGTCAGCAGCATGTTGAAAATCAAGGCAGCGAAAACGACCGCAGCTCAGGCCGTCTGCCTGTGGCGATGGTGGCTTTCGCCGCAGGCTGGCAGCCTGCACTACGACAAGTTCTTCAACAGGCTCTGATTGCCCGGAGATTCAGGCCGGAGACCTGCAGGCGAAGGTGCTTGTGGCCGTGCCGACAGGATTGTCAGAGCGAGCTGACAGGTCCCATTGTCGGCATTGCCAAACGGCACGCACATGCTGTGCAGGAGATCGAAATACACGCTTCATAGGCCACGCAGAACATCCCTTGCGGGAGGCGGGAAACCCGGTCCAAAGGCGCCCGAGGCGGTGGTAAGGGCCAGCCGGAGCCGATTTGGGCAACGCGCGTCGCTCGACGCGCACTACCCCAATGCCAAACTTCGCGCTCGGCTGCTCCCGCCAGAGTAGCCGCTGCGAGCGCGCGAACCATGGAAAGCGAGCCTACTCCATCCGGGGGCCGCTTCCCGATGCCGTGTAAACGTGTGCAACCGCTGTCCAAGCGGTCAAGCGTCGAATTGTGCCTCTATCATCGCGCTGCGCTCCTTCTCGAACCTTCGCGGAATTCTGATGTTTCGAACTCTCGACCGATGCAAGGACGCATTGCGGCAGCAAAGGTTCGCCGCTAGCCAGTGCGCGGCGTCAGCCGCTGTAGCACGGGCGTGCTCACACGCGTGCGCAGCGAGCAGCCGCATGGGTCGTCCGTAGCATGGGCGTCCTCGCCCGTGCGCGGCGAGCAGCCGCATGGATCGTCCGTAGCATGGGCGCCCTCGCCCGTGCGCGGCGAGCAGCCGCATGGATCGTCCGTAGCATGGGTGCCCTCGCCCGTGCGCGGCGAGCAGCCGCATGGATC
>JAGQPF010000186.1 GCA_020426845.1 Planctomycetales bacterium | reverse complement strand
TCCCTGCGCGCAAACCTCAATCGTCACAGGCTGGCAGCCTGTGCCACGTTGCGCGCAAAGCCCCGACAGGGGCGGCAGAAGTTAGCCCCGAGCGCAAGCTCGGGGAATCGCGCGCACCGCGCTCCCTGCGCGCAAACCTCAATCGTCACAGGCTGGCAGCCTGTGCCACGTTGCGCGCAAAGCCCCGGCAGGGGCGGCAGAAGTTAGCCCCGAGCGCAAGCTCGGGGAATCGCGCGCACCGTGCTCCCTGCGTGCAAAGCCCCGAAGGGCCGACAGGGGCTAACGTCTGTCGCCCCTGCGCCGTTTCAATTTCGCAACGACGCCGCAAATTCGTTGTTCGGGCTGGCCACCTCCGGTAACGATTGGCGGCTAAACTGGAGCGAGGTTACGATGGCGGATTCGGCGGAGTCGCCCGGAGTCGGCGACCGCGTGGGGCATCCCGCCTGTCACGCCCTGAAGTGTTACCAAGTGAGGCTACATGAAGGAAAGCGTGCGTTGGATCGGCTTGGTGGTATTTATCGTCCTTTGCGTTGGCGCCGGCGGCCTGGGTGCCATCGTAACGACACCGGAGATCGATGGCTGGTACAAGACGATTGAGAAGCCTTCGTGGAATCCGCCCGACTATGTGTTCGGGCCGGTGTGGACGACGCTCTACGTGATGATGGCGACCGCGGCGTGGTGGATCTGGAGGCCGGCTGGGCTGAGAGCCGCGCGGAAGCCACTCGTGTTGTTCGCCGTGCAGCTCGGCTTGAACGTGGCCTGGTCTTGGATCTTCTTTGGCATGCACCAGCTCGGGTTGGCGTTCGGCGAGATACTCGTCCTTTGGCTGGCGATCCTGGCGACCACCGTCGCTTTCTATCGCAGATCGAGAATCGCCGGCTGGCTGATGGCGCCTTACTTGGCGTGGGTCAGCTTCGCCAGCGTGCTGAACTTCACGATCTGGCAGCTGAACGCGAGCTAGCCGGCAGTCGAAAAGTTTGTCGTGGTGCAGGCTGCCAGCCTGCAACCTGCGGCGAGAGTCCGCAGCCCACCGCTGAAGATTTCAACGGGCTGCCGGGAGTCAGTGAGAAGAGAGAAGTGCGGGCGAGAGGACTCGAACCTCCACGGGATTAACTCCCACTAGGCCCTCAACCTAGCGCGTCTGCCAGTTCCGCCACGCCCGCAAATGAGGAATTCATCAGTTTAGGACATCGCGTGTTTTCGTCAACCGGTGAGCGGTGTTCCTGTGCGACAGCGCCGGCGTCGGCTGGGGCTCGTTCTGCGGGACGGCCGGAAAGTTTTTCGACAATTGTAGAGTTTGCGCCTTTTCTGCGGGAAACGTTGTTTTACAATCGAAGCATGTCGCGTCCGGTCGCTCGAATCGTCCCTCGCTGACGCTGCGGGTTTCCTGTCCTGATTGAGTTCGCCGGTTTCGCGAATCGTCCCTTGCGGACGTTTCGGGTTTCCTGTCTTGCACATACGGTTGGTGTTATGGTCACGGTTGCGGATGTTCGCCGTTGGAGTCGCAGGGGCGTTGCAGCTTGCGCGGTTGGCGCAGTGTTGGTGCTGGGGAGCATTGCCTCGTCGGCCGATCCGCCCTTTGCTCCGGGGGCCCGGGTTGAGGTGGAATGGTTCGGCAAGATGTATCCGGGCGAAGTTACGCGAGTGACCGGGACCGGCTGGCCGTTCGTGAAGTTCACCGACGACCGCGGGAGGCAAACCGAGCATCTGTTTCCGACGAACCGCGTGCGGTTGGTGACCGGCGCGGCCAACATGGACCGAATCAAAAAGCCACGCAAATGGACGAGCGCCGACGGCAGCTTTTCGGTCACCGCAGCGTTGGACCAGGTGATGTCAACCAAAGTGCGGCTGAAACGGGAAGATGGCAGCGTGATCACGGTGCCGGTGGCGCAACTGAGTGACACGGACAGGAGCTTTGTGTCGCTCGCCCAAAAGTCGCTCGGCATCGATCCCAACGCTCCCGACGCGCCCGAGCCGCCCGCGACCGCGACGAACCCCAATGCCGCCACCAATCCCGCGGCCGGCGGAGATGGCGATCCGTTGGCGGCTTTGCCGGTTGGCAACGCCGGCAACGTCAGCATGATTTCGCTCGCGTCCAACGCCAGTGGGCCCTTCACGCCCGACGTGGCTCAGCCGGTAACGACCTTCCCTGCGCTGCGCTTGCCTCGTCGCGTCAACGCCAAGGACAAGAATACGTTTCACGACCGCACGACGGTGCGTTTGAGCCATACGATGCGAACGCTGGCAGTTGGCGCCAGCAACGTGTTCGCGGACGAAGGCAAGGGCGGCGTTTCCCTGCTGCATATCCCGACGCAACGGGAAGTCGCAGTGGGGGAGATCCGCAAGGACACAACCGTGCTGGCAGTCTCGGATCGCGGCGACGAGGTGGTGATTACGACGGCGTGGCCCACCTCACACGTGGACGCAATCCAAGTCCTGACCGCCAAGGAAGGAAAGCTGGTGCCGACCGGAGGCTGGCGGTCGGGCGCCCAGCGCCAGATCGGGCTGCGTTACGCCACGTTTTTGCCCGACCGCAAGCTGCTGTTGGTGGGCGGCACGTATGCCGTGGTTTGGGATTTCGACACCGCCACGGCCGAGCGGTCATTCGAATTGCGTGACGGCACCAACCCGACGTTGAGCGCCAACCGCCGCTATCTGGCCTGCTATGGGAAGGACGACCATGTTTATGTCATCGATGTCGCCACTTGGCAGCCGGTCCGCGCCATGCCAATTAGTGGCACGTTGTACACGGCGCTAGCCTTCAGTGACGACGGCCGCCGGCTGGCGGCAGGCGCGACGCAGGAGGCGACGATCTGGGATATCGATTCCGGCCAAGTCGTCGCCAATCTCGCCACGCTCCACGCGTCGTCGATGGCCCGCATCCGCTTTACTTCGCACGACGACTTCGTGATTCTCGGCGACGGCAACTTGATGCATCTCCCGTCGGGCGCCAGCGTGTGGAAGTATGAGCTACCGAAGTGGTCGCAGCCGATGCCGGGTGGACTGCAACTGGCCATGGATTGGTCGGGCGACGGCGGCCAATTCAAGCTCGTCAAGGCGCCCCACGCGGCCCCCTTGGCCGAGGCCGACGGGCTGACTCGCGATCAGCTGGTGTTCGTCGAGCCCGGCCCCGTCAAGTTGACGCTGGGCAGCGTGCTCGCCAACCAACAGACCGTCCGCCAGAATCTGGAGAAACGAGTGAAGGACGCCGGTTTCCAGCTGAGTCAGGATGGCGGGCATTTGGTGATCGAGATCGACAGCAAGCGCGAGGCGCAGCAGACGGAGAATGTCCGCGACTTCTTCAGCGGACCGTTTCCGACCGACAAGATTACCTTCACGCCCGTGACGATCACGGCCAAGGTCACTTACCGAGGCATCTCAATCTATAACTCGACGCGGCACATCACGGTGCCCAACCCGATTCGCCTCAAGCAAGGCGAGAACGTCCAGCAAGCGGCCAACCGCTACTGCACGCCCGAAGTGTCGGACTACACCAACGTGTTTGTCCCTCGCAAAGGCCCTTTGCTGCCGAACGGCAAGCAGAACTTCGGCACGTCGAAGTTGTTTGACGCCTCGTAGTCCGTCGCCCGTCGTACGACGGACTTCCAGTTGCCCGTGGTACGACGGACTTCCAGTCCGTCGAGAGCCCGAACACACAAACTTGACGGTCCACGAGTCGTGGACGGACTGGAAGTCCGTCCTACCTACAACGGACGATGGACTACCTACGACGGACGATGGACTACGTACGACGGACGATGGACTACGTACGACGGACGATGGACTACGTACGACGGACGAAAAAAGCCGCGACAGGCGATGAGGCCTGCCGCGGCTGACGAGTCAACTGCACGTTGCGTGAGAAGCGGAGCAATCTACTCTTACGAGTCGGTGTTGACCCCGAGCTTCTCCTCTTCCTCGGCCTGAATGATGATCCGAGGCGTGACCATCAGCATCAGGCTTTGAGCGTCTCGGCCGATGCCGACGTTCTTAAACAAGCGGCTGACGTAAGGCAGTTTCGCCAACATCGGGACGCCACGTTCGTTGCGGCCCTCACGCAGACGCTTGATGCCGCCCAGCAGCACGGTGCCGCCGTCGGGAACGCTGACCGTGGTCGAGACCGTCGTGAAGGAGAACGTCGGCAACTGGACCGTCGAGCCCTCGGTGGTGGCGAGCTGGTTGTTGGTGCCAACCGGATTGCCGTCCGCGTCGACCACTTGCGTGCCGGTGTCGCTCGTTTGGCGACCCTGGAACGTGAAGGTCTCCACGTCGCCGATCTGGCTGAAGAACGGCACCAGTGTGAGTCGCACAAACCGGCGATCCGAGGAGATAACTCCTTGAACGCTGAGCGACGTGCCTTCGCTGAGCACGGTGATGACGGGCTGCTGTCCCACCGCAAAGTCTCCGACGACCGGAATGATGCTCGTCACGAATGGCCGCTGCGAGACGTCCGCGACGGACGCCGATTGACCGTTGAACAGCGTGACTTTCGGGGCTTGCAACACGTTCGACCGTTGGTCGCCCTGTGATGCCTCGACGAGGAAGAACACTTCGATGTCGCTGAGGATCGCGAAGCCGAAGGTCGCCGCCGTGGCCGCGTCGAAGCCGCCGAACTGCGGAGCCGAGGCGCCGAACGAACCCTGTCGGAACTGCAAGTCCAAGTCGGCCGTCGGGTTGCCCGTCGAGTCCAGACCGAACGAGACGCTCGGGCCGGTGTCATCCGGGTACAGCGTCACCGGCGTGGTGTTGCCGAGCAGCGAGTTGTCGTCGACATCGAAGTCGAAGTCGAGACCGATCCGCTCGAAGAAGTTGTCGGTGAGCGTAATGAACCGCACTTCGATGGCAATCTGCAGGTCTTGCAGGCGTCGCAGCTGATCGAGCAGGTCGGAGATCTGCTCGTGGACGTCCTGCGTTTGAGAAACGACCAAGCTGAGGTTGGTGGGGAACGCCTCGATGGCGCCCGGACCACCGACCTCGTCCCAGCTATCGGGCGCGATCGTCGTAGTGATCAGCTCAATCAGCGTGTCGAAGTCGGCCAACGCGGCGCCGCCCGCTCCGCCCGGCCCCATGCCCATCGGCTGGGTCGGACGCGAGGCGTTTGGCAACACGCCGGCGCGGCTCATCTGTCCCAGGAACGACGCGCCCGTGGGCGCCGACGTCTGCTCGGTTTGACCCAGCAAAAATGGCTGGCTGCCCATGTAGGGAGCGGTGGCTCCGCCGTAGCCGATCGCCTGATGGGCGCTGCGGATGGCGGCGGGCAGGCCGATGTCATAGCTGGGGGTGAAGTTCGGAATCGGAATCACGAGGTCGCCCACCGGATAGACCTCGCGGTAGGTGTCTGCGTTCTTCACATCCGCGGTGGTGATCTTCAACACCTCGTTCTCGATCACATAGCTCAAGCCGAGCGGCTCCAGAATCAAGTTCAGGGCGCTCTTGAGCATGATCGGCTGGGAGATGTTGATCGTCACCGGCTGGTCGGTCGTGACCGCCTCCAAACGCAGGCCGCGGTCGTCGAGATAGATCGGCACGTCGGCCAGATTGGCCAGTGTCGAGACCACCTCGGCGAGAGGCGCGTTGTTGAAGGTCACGTCCACCTTGGACTTCAGATTCTGCTCGATCTTCAGCTCTTGCTCGGAGTACCGAGTCGTCTGGCCAAGCGCCCGGCGGCGGAGCGATGTCAATTCGCGCCAACGCGTCGGGAACTCGATCGGATATCGATCGTCGAACGGAGTCGAGGAGTCCTCGACCGAGTCGAGCGCCGCGGCGAAGCGTCGCTCTTTTTCGTCTTGTCGAGCGACCGAGCTGGCGATCTGCCGGGCGAAGCGGCTCTTCCATTGCATGTTCATGACGACCGGCAGGTCGGGAGCGATCTCGCGTGCCTGCTTGGCAATCTGCTCCGCTTCCGCGAATCGTTGCTCATCGAGCAATTTGTTGAACCGCTCGACGAAGTTGACGATCTGGTCTTCGACCTCGACCAAGTGAGTTCGGTCGGCTCGCACCGCGTCGCGGACTGCCTGATTGCTCTCGGCCAGTTCGATCTGGGGCCGGTTGAGATCAATATACTGCTCGATCGCAGCGACCTCTCGGTCGACCGACGTCAACATGCCCTTGATGGCCGAGGGCTCCAGTTCCGCGTTCTGCAGTTCCGAGCGAAGTCGTTGCAGTCGATTCAGCGATCCCTTCGGGTCTGCGTTGCGTTGCTCGCGAGCGGCCCGCAGTTCGCTAGTCATCTGCGTCATCAACGCCTGCAGTTTCACTTGCTGCTGCGAGGACAACTCCTGCAGCGGCGAGGACTCCTGGCCGGCGGGCAACGGGTTGGGCTGCGCGTTCTGCAAGTAGGTCAGCTTGTCTCGCAAGCTGGCTCGCGTCACGGGATCCATCTCGTCGCGATGTTTCCAGGCTTCCTGGAAGAGTTTGATCGACTCATCGCGCTGTCCGGCCGTAAGCTTCTCCAGGCCGAGGCGGAAGAGGTGATCGCCTTCGCTCATGGTGTAGGGTTGGCCGCCAGCACCGGGAGCACCCGGTTGAGTCGCGGGCACAGGCGCCGGCGTGGGCTGGTAGCTGGGGGGAGTTTGCAAGCCATTGGGGATCGGTTGGGGCGCAGGTTGGAAGTTGCCCGGACCCGGCGTGGCGCCGGGGTCGCGCAGCGGCGACAGATTGGGCAAGGGGCTCTCGCCCTGCACTTGAACGTTGCGTGTCGGATCGGCTCCGGGGATGTAGACTCCCCGTTGCACCGGATAAGGATTGTCGCCTTGCTGACCTGCGGCGGGCATGACCCCCGAGGCCTGCACGACGCCCGAGCCTTGAATGACGCCGGCAGCTTGGGCGACTCCGCCTCTTGATTTCGCTCGCCCCACTTCGAGCAGAATCTCCCACGGATGCGTTTCACCGGCGGCGAACATCGAGTCGGGAACGTTCAGCGATTTGGCCTGCTCGGCCATGCGTTGAGCGGCGTTAAAGTCTCCGGCATCGAGAGCCGACTGAGCTCGCGCCACCAGTCGCTGCGCCTCGGCCTTCGCCTGTGCGAGATTCGAGCCGGCCTGTGGCGGAGCGGTCACGCCGCCATAGAGCGGCTGAGTCGGCGCGGGAGCGGCAGGCGCCCCGTAGCCACCGTAGAGCTGCATGTCCGGAGCCGCGGGGGCGGGGCCGGTTGGCGCCGTGGGGGCGCCGCCTTGCAAGGTGACCAAGCGGTCCATGAGCTTTTGGGGCGTCCGCTCGAATTGGCCATACTCGGCATTGGCCTGCGAGGCCCGGCCGATCAATTGGCGTGCTCGAGCGAGATCGCCGTAGCTCATCAACGCCTCGGCCTGATCCATCAGGAACTGAGCGTACTGGCGTTGGTACAGCTGCGGATTGGCGCCCGGAGCCGGTCCGCGGACCATCTCCATGTGCCGTCGCAACATCGCCTGCACCTTGGCGGGCGAGTCCTCATTCAGTTGGTAGTTGACGCCCAGCGTGGCCGCGCGAGCGACTTGCTGGCCGGCCTCCTGGACTTTGCCATCGGCGATCAGCTGTCGCGCGGCACGCAACAGGGCGTCGCTCTTGGACCGCGCGTCGCCCGGAATCGGCGGCGCGGACAAGGTAGCCTGCGCCGGGCCGGCCGGCGGCTGCGCCAAGGCGGGCAAGCCCGTTGGCGGAGCCTGGCCCACAAGGCGAGGGACAAGCAAGCTCGCAGCGCCGGGATGACCCGCCGTTGCGGCCGACGGCGCCATCATGGCTGCCGTCGCAATTACCAGGGCGATCAATGGGGCGGTCGCTCTCAACGCGATTCTCCTTCTTCGCGGTGCGCAGTGGCGCGTAAGTCGCGCGTCCGGCGAATACCCCGTCGGGAGACGAGGCACCTTCGCCGCTGACAATGGCTGTAAATTGGTGGGGCGTAATTAATGGTTCTTCGCAATCGGGTCAACGCCAGTTTGGGAAAAATAATTTCGGTACGATGATGGCTCGTAGGCCGAACGCGGCCGCGAGCAATGCAGGGCAAGCTGGTGACTGGGAAGGTGCAACTTGGCGAGAAACGAACAACTCATCCGACAGCACAAAATCCTCCAAATCCTCGAACGCTATCGGTTCGGCCGCTTGCTGGACGAGCTGCGCGACGAGTTGGTGGAGGAGTTGGGGCTATCCTCGCTGCACACCCGAACGCTGCGCCGCGACCTCGAGGCGCTGCAGGCCGCGGGCATCGATGTCGCTCAAGAAGTGAGCCAGCGCGGCAAAGTCTGGAAGCTGGGGCCCGGCGTTCGCGGCGTGCACAAAATCAGCGCGTCGGCCAGCGAGCTGATTGCGCTGTCGATCAGCCGCGATCTGCTCTATCCGCTCGCCGGCACGCCGTTCTGGATCGGCATCGAGTCGTTCTGGAACAAGATGCGCGAGCAGCTGCCCGACGCCGTGTGGAGCCACTACGAGAAGTACCGCCAAGCCATCTATGTCCGAGGCATGCCGGCCAAAAGCTATGAGCAGCAGCACGGCATGCTCAAGACGCTGCACCGCGCGATTCTCGAGCACCGCGTCGTCGAAATTGAATACCAGCCGATCGGCAAGGACAACCAACGCAGGCAGATCGAGCCCTACGCAGTGGTCTTTTATCAATCGAGCCTTTACATCATTGCCGCCGATCACTCGCGAGACGCGGAAGACCCCGAGCGCATTCGACACTGGAAGCTGGATCGCTTCCGGAAAGCCACGGCGCTGGACGAATGGTTCCGCCCCGACGCGAGCTTCAATTTGGAGGAGCACTTGGGTGCGAGTTCGGGGATCTTTTCTTCGTCCAAGTCACGCGACTACAAGGTGCGGATCAGCGAGAAAGCGGCCCCCTGGGTGCTCGAAGACCCCTGGCATCCCGACCAGAAAGCGGAGCGTGAGCCGGACGGCAGTGTGGTGATCACGTTGCCCGCCGCTCACGATCTGGAGATCATTCCCCGCGTGCTCGCGCTGGGACCGGAGGCCGAATTGCTGGCGCCGGCCGCGTCACGACGCACTTTGGCGGAAATGGCTGGGGCCGTGGCCGCCAAATATCAAGCCTGAACCGTCAGCTTGTTTTGCGGGTCAAACACGGACTTCAAGTGCCGGCGAAACGGGGCGCCCGGCGGCTGCCCCAAGATGGGCGGCTGGCGGTGTGACGGTCCCCGCAGCACCAGCCCCGTTCGGCCGTGTTGGCTGCACCAACTGTCAATCGCGGGAATCAAGTCTGCTCCGCAGCAGATCCAGGCCACGTTGCCGGCGACGCTGTACCGACGTTGAGCGGTCCGCTCTTTGAGCAACTGCTCCAGTGAGGGGATGTCCTTTGGAGTCAGCGCGATCCGCGCTAGCACTTGGTTGCCCTCGCCGCTGGCGTCCGTGGCCCAGGTCAGTTCGGCGGCGTCACTCCATAGCTGTCGGTCATCCTCGTGGAGCTGCGTGTCGAGCACATCGTCGGAGCGGGCCAGCGCTCGCAGACGCTCCAAGCGGGCTGCTTGTGCGGCCTGCAATCCACCGACGCGGACCC
>JAGQPF010000185.1 GCA_020426845.1 Planctomycetales bacterium | reverse complement strand
TGCGAAGCGGGCCAGGCAATCCGCGTGCGCGTGGATGTCGCGAACCATGCGAAGCACGACACCGTCTGGATGGCCTCGGCCATCGATTCCATTCGGCGCGCGGGAACGCGGAAGCGGCACCTCGTTGAGGTCTGGATCCCGCATCTGCCTCCGGGGGCCACGCGTTCGTCCGCGTATCGGCTCGTGCTCTCCGAGCGAGGGCGTTATCGGCTCGGGCCGCTGCGACTTCAATCGCGGTTCCCATTCGGTCTGATGCGTGCGCAGTTGACCGTGACGGGGCCCGCGAGGCTGATTGTTTGGCCACGCATCGGGCAATTGACTCCGCAATGGCGAGCTTTGTTGCGTGGAGAGCGAGTCGGCGCCCAGCATTCGCAAGCCCGACGCGGACAAGACGGTGAGTTCTACGGGCTGCGGCCCTTCACCCCCGGCGACAGCCTGCGGATGGTTCACTGGCGGAGCACCGCGAAAGTCGGCGAGCCGCTGGTGCGTCAAACCGAGCGGCTCGAGTTGCCGGAACTGGCATTGGTAATCGACGCTTATCTGCCGGAGCATCCCGTCGCCGAGGATCTCGAGCGATTGGAAAAGATGCTGCGAATGGCGGCCACCGCCGTGCTGGACATCTGCCGTGAGTCCGGAAGTCGCGTGACGATCGCCATGGCCCATGCGCCAAGCGACGTCTGGCGAGCTCTGCCCACTCGGCGTTTCGCGGAGCAGGTGCTCGACGCGTTGGCGGTGCTGGAGGGCCAAGCAAGCGATCCCGATGAGGCGCTTCGCCAAGTCACGTTCCATGCGCCGGGGGCCACGCCGATCGTGATCAGCACGCGAAGCGAGCCAATGGGGCTCGGACATTCGGGATCGCGCGGGCACACACCGCAATGGTTGCAAGTGGACGAGTGCGAGGGGCGTTTGTTTATCGACGCGAAGCCAAACGCGAGCACGGGCGCCAAGCTGCTGCGAGAAACCCGGGCGACGCTCAACCGGTCCTCCAACACGGGCAATTCCGACGCGGCCCCCGGCACTCGGCGCCAACGGCGCCAAGCCGAAGAAGTGGCTCCGATCCCGGAGTCCCGGGAGGCGCGACATGCAGAACATTGAGCGCGCATTGCAGGTTTGCATCGCGACCATGGCCGTGCTCGGCACATGGATGATGGGCTTGGGTGGACATACTCCGTTCATGACGCCGCTGATGTTCGTGCTCGCTGTCACCGGCGTGACGTTCACCGACTTTTTGAAGTGGTTCTATCTGCATCGCGCCATCGTCAATCTCGTGGCGATCATCGCCATGCTGCTGACGCTCACCGACTTTCTCGAATACGACAGCACCGGCCAGTTGCTGCTGATCGCCTACCTGCTGGTCTCATGGGAAGCCGTGATGTTGTTCCAGCGAAAGACGGCCCGCGTGTATTGGTGCATCGCCGTTTTGAGCTTGCTGGAAGTGGTGGTCGCGTCGGTCCTCAACTCCGGCATGAAATTCGGCGTGCTGCTGTTGCTGTATGTGATCGTTGGCTTTTTCGCGCTGGTGCTGTTTTTCCTGGCGAGGGAGTTCTATCGCATTGAAGACCGCCGCCGAACAGCGGTGCGTGGCGTGAGGATCGGCCATCGAGGCTGGCCAGGAACGCCGGCCAGCGACGTTCCGGAAATCGTCGCCTTCGGCGAAGAGGGGCAGGAGGAGATTGTGAGTCGGCTGCCGCTCTGGAGGATGCTGCGAACCGTCAGCGGACTCGGGGCCGTCTCGTTGCTGTTCGCGGTCATCTTCTTCTATGGGGCGCCGCGCGTCGGAGGTGGCTGGCGGGACCAGCAAAGTCCGCAAACGCAAATCGGCTTCACCACGCAAGTGACACTCCGCGAGATGGGCGAGATACTGCAGAGCGAGCAGCAAGTGATGCGGATCAGCTTTCGCAATCATCGCGACGTCAATGCCGACTATCCCGTGTTCTCGGCTCCCTACATCTACGGCGCCTCGCTGACGACCTATCGCAACGGCGCCTGGCGGGTCTCGGATCGCGTCGATCCCACGCGACTGCCTCTGGTCAATCAAAAACTCCTCGACGACACGCCTCGCAAGGACTTTTTGCAGATGCAGGTGACGCTGGAGCCCGTCACCGACAGCACGCTGTTCACCATTCCCCCGGGTTTCTTGGTCACGCCGGTGAGAACCCTGACGCTCAATCGCAATCAAGACCGCCTGATTCGCAATCCGGATCCGGAGGACGGCATGCGGTTTCGCTACACGCTGGTCACCGCGGCGTTTCAACGCGGCATTCAGTCCTCGATCCGACCGCTGCGTTTCCGCCGCGGCGCCGAGGTGCTCGACGCGGCGGCGCGGCACGAGTGCCTCCAATTGCCTCCCGACGGACTGCCCCTACTCGCGGCCCTGGCGACCGAACTGATTGAACAGGGAAGTGCCGCGCCCGAAGGCCTTCGCCCCAGCGGCAAGGCGGCATCCAAGTCAGCGCCACCCAAGGCCTCGGACTCGCTCAACGCATACGACAAGGCACAGCTGCTCACGTCGCACTTTCTCAATGACGATCGCTATGTCTACACCTTGAACTTTGAAGAAGTGGCCGGCGTTCGCGACCCGGAGTTGGATCCGATCGAGGACTTTGTCGTGAACCATCGCCACGGGCACTGCGAGTACTTCGCCAGTGCGCTGACGCTGATGCTGCGGTCACAGGGCGTGCCCGCTCGACTGGTGGTGGGCTACCATGGCGGGCAGCGAAATTCGCTGTCGGGGGACCTGCGGATTGTCCAGAGCGACGCGCATGCTTGGGTCGAGGCTTACCTGGAACCCGATGAGATTCCGGAAGTTGGGCGAGTCGCCATGGGCAATTCGCGCGGAGGCGCCTGGCTGAGACTCGACCCGACTCCCGGTGGCGCCGACGTCAAGCCATCGCGAACTCAACTCGACGATATGCTCGACTACGCCCAGTTGCTGTGGACCGACTACGTGCTCGAGATGAACCCGAATCGGCAGCGCGAGACGCTGGAGCGGGCGCTCGGCCCGGAGAACGGGCTCGGCATCTTTCACCGCATTCGCAATCGCACGCGACGAACGCTCGACGCGGTGCGGAGTTGGGTGGACGGAGACTGGTTCAGCTGGCGCGCCGGCGTGCTGGCCAGCGGCGTCTGCTTGGCGCTGGCTGCCGTCGGCCGGTTGCTCTACCCCGTGGCGGTTTGGCTCGGACGGCGACGAGGAGTCCATCGACAACGGCGCCGCGAAGTGCGAGTGGAGTTTTACCGGCGACTCGAGCGACTATTGAGGCCGCTCGCAATGGTCCGCCAGCCGTCACAGACGCAACGTGAATTCGCCGAGCAAGCGGGGGCTCGGCTGCGAGAAGTCGGCTTAGGCACGGTTGCCGATATCCCGCTTCAAATCGCGGCCGCGTTCTACGAGGTGCGGTTCGGCGGACAAGGGGCGCAGGCCCGGGAGGCAGAAGCGAGTCGCATGCTGGACGAATTGGAGTCCGAGATGCGCAAGGCCAAGGCGAACGCGAGCTGACACGGCTGGCCTCTTGGAGGCCGTTGCTTTTTCAACACGGCGCCAGGCCGGCAGTCCTTTGAACATTGAACGGGAGTGACATGGACTGGTCATCGGAAATTGGGTGCGAAGGCGGTCCGGTGCTCGTGGCCAATTTTGCCGACTTTCGCGAGTGGAGCGGCGCCGAGCCCTTTCCGCCCGACCGACACACGGAGCTACTTTTCTATTCACCGTTCACGCATGAGCTTCCCGACCGATTTCGCGCGAACGGGGACAACGGGCACCACTATTTCCAAGCCGACAATCCCGCCGCGCTGGCCGAAGAACTGCTCGCGGCATGCCTCGAACGATTCCCCGGCTCCACGGTGCAAGCCGGGGAGGGCCACTGGACGGTGGTTCGCCCCGATGGCAAGCAGCTCCACGCCAGTCTCGAGCCTTCAAGCGAGTATGCGCTGGCGACGCGGCAACTGGCCGAGCAATCGATCCACCGGTTCGGCTCGAATTGCGCATGCCATCTGTGGTCGGTGGAGCCCGGAATCGTTCGCATCGAGGTCCGCCGGCGACATTCCGAGCTGCTGCTGGCGCAGGTGACCTTTGCGGACGAACCGGCGGACGAGGACGCGGCCTACGCGCATGCCCGCCTCGCAAAGCTCCCGGCGGCCGACGATGACGTCCACTTCGAGGTCCGACACGAAGCGTCCCGGGAGGCAGCCGGCCCACAGGGCCTCACAAGGGTCGCCTGCGATGGAGGCCCGGCCAGTCCTCAGGGCCTCACAAGGGTCGCCTGCGATGGAGGCCCGGCCGGCCCAGTTATCGTCGCCTGGTCGCCCGCGAGCTACCGCGACCTCGACGCGCCGATCGAGCTCGATCGGTTGGGCGACGGGCGGCCGGGCTTGGAGTTGAACCTCGCCACGGCCGGCAGTGGCGCGGCAATTTGGCTGCGGCCCGGATCGTATGTGGCGCGCACGGGCGCCCATGAGTCGGAGACTTGGGGCGTGAGCTGGTGTGTGTTCACCGGGAGTGACTACAACGCATGTCAAAAACTTCCCGATCGGCAATCGGGTTGATAAGACCGGCAGAAAAACTGCCTTCG
Source organism: Planctomycetales bacterium (assembly GCA_020426845.1). GTDB lineage: Bacteria > Planctomycetota > Planctomycetia > Pirellulales > Pirellulaceae > JAGQPF01. Next base: position 54,234 of record JAGQPF010000185.1, on the reverse strand, counting down.
ATTGCGCCAGGAAAGACTTTGAAATGCCCTCTACTTCGGGGCCAGGTGCTCCAGGATGCCTTTGGCCAGCAACGGCAAGGCGATGGTCGCGTCGGCCATGACTTCGGCGAAGCGTCCTCCATCCTGCGGCGCCATGAATTTCCCCCAGCTGACTCCTTCCGAGTAGGTGCAGCCGGAAAGTCCGCCCCAGTGCACCGGCTCGGGGCAGATCCGAATGCCGAATCGGAACCGCGGGGCGGCGAGCTCGGTGCCGACCCGATCGTTGGTGATGTCGTAGTAGGGCGCCACTTGCTGCGCCCAGTTGCGTGGGACGCCACCGCCAATCGTGAGAATCGCAAGCTCCTCGGCCTCGCCGATGAACCGCGCGTACTGCTGCAGATCCAAGAACGGATTGAAGGCCGGCACGGTGTTGAAGACCTTGTTCGGATCCGACTCACCCGCCAACTGGGCCCCCTGCGCCTCGGACATCGCCCAAGTGGCGACATCCAGGCCGAGCTCGGAGTCGGAGAAGGCGGGGATGAACACCGGCACGCCTCGGCGATGGCAGCTGCGCAGGATGCCCGCGCCGTGGTTTTCGCGATCGAGCCGTTCGCCCAGCGCGGCGCAAAGCCGAGCCGACGACCAGACGCCGTCCTCGGGCTGGACCTCCCTCAGCACGGAGCGAACCATCTTCTCGACGTCGTTCAGGTTCGCCTCCATCTCGAGCGTGTCGTAGATGCGGTTATACCCAAGCTGGAACAGCCGCTCATCCGACTTGCTGGGGTCGTAGCGGTAATGAGTCAACCCAATCGACTCGGTGAGTCCGTGAGCCATCAACGCGCCCGTGGAGACGATGGCATCGATCAATCCCGCGTCGACGAGATCGCAAAGAATGCGGCCCTGCTTCGCGACGGTCATCGCGCCGGAAACGGTCAGCACGGTGCGACATTGAGGACGTTCGGCAATCTCGCAAAGAATGGCAAACGCCTCGCCCAACTGCCGGCCGGCGAAAGCCGTGTCGGACATCCCCCGCAAGAGATCCGCAAATGACGACACACCATCCAGCGCCAGGCTCTGCAGCGGCCTCAAGCCGTCCTCCCGGCCATCTCTCAATTCTCGTGTCACCCTCTCGCTCCGTTCTTCGCTCGCAAACTGTCAGCCATGATGCCAGGACTGCGGAAGCCGTCCCCGTAGCGACGCTTTATAGCAGCCGATCGAAAATCACCCAACGGGCAATGGCAGTCGTGGCACAGGCTGCCAGCCTGTGAAGCCCGCGCAAAGCGCAGGCTGGCGGCCTGTGCCACGACAGCCCTCAAGGAGATTCGCGCGGTGAGGTTGCAAGGATCGGGGAAAGGAAGCTAAATATTGGGGATTGAACCCTCTCTCGCCGCCCACCCAACCGGTGGGGATACTCATTGGAGCTGTCATGTCTGCTTTTTGCCCCGCTCGCATTTCCTGCCGCTGGCCAGCATTTGCCATTGCGGTTGCCCTCACGGGCATGGCCGTGGCTCAACAGCCTGCTGCCACCGCCCCCGGCGCTCCCGCGGCTGCGGATCCGTATCAGGCGGGCAGCTTGGTCGTCGCCAAGGTCAAGCTACAGAACAAAGAGACCATTTATGCGCAGCCCGGACAGGCGATGGTCGTGGTCAGCAGCGACGAAACAAACATTGTGGTCCGCGCCGTGGACGGGGAAAGCCACCTGAGAGTGGCGCGGACCGCGATGGTGCCGATTCAACAATCCGCGCCGCTGTACGACGAGCTGATCAAGGCGACGCCGACGGACGCCAACCTCTTCTTGGCTCGCGCCAACGTCTACTCCGCTCGAGGTGAATCGGACAAAGCGGTCGCCGACTACCGTCAGGCAATCAAGCTGGACGATCAGTACGAGGCTGCCTATGTGAGCCTCGCCGAGGCCCAGATGCGGCTGGCCGACTATGACGGCGTGATGCAGACCGTCGCCAGCGTCATGAAGCTCGACCCGGAAAACCCGACCTACTTTGTGCTTCGAGGCGTCGCCTACCGGCACCAGGAAAAGCTGGACAACGCGATTGCCGAGTTCACCGAGGCGCTGAAACGGAAGCCCGACCACGCGCCAGCTCTCAGCAGCCGGGGCTTCATGTACTACCTGAAACGCGACTACACCAACGCCGTCAAGGACTTTGACGCCTGGGTCAAGGTCGACCCGCAGAACGCCATGGCCTTGAACAATCGAGGCTACAACCGCCAGTTTGCGGGCGACTTCGTCGGTGCGCTCCAGGACTACGACAAGGCGATTGAGATCGCTCCGCAATTCGCATTGGCGTTTCAAAACAAGGCGTGGCTGTTGGCGACCTGCCCGGACGACAAGATTCGCAACGGCAATGCAGCGTTTGAAGCGGCCAGCAAGGCGTGCGTGATGCGAAGCTACAAGGTACCCGAAGACCTGAAAGCTCTGGCGGCCGCCTACGCGGAACTGAAGGATTTTAAACACGCCATCGAGTTCCAGCAGCGCGTCGTTGACTCCAAAGAGGGCGAAGGGAAGTCCGTCGAGCAGAATGTGTTGGACACGTACAAGCAGAACCAGCCGTTTCGCATCAAAGTGGAGTGATCAGCCCTTGTTCTCCATTCGCGGGGTGCTGCAGGAGGCGCAGCGGCGGGGAGCGGCCAGTTGGGACGCAGCCACCGAATATCTCGGTGCGGGCGTGACCTACGTCCGCGAGTCCCTCGCCGGAAGCTGGTTGTTCGGCTCGACGGAGCGCCTGGACGCGGCGGACGGCGAACTGGCTTACGACGAGAAGCATTACTTTCTCGTCCCCTTCCGACTGGCATCGGCCGGCTACTCGTTGTACTCGATGCGGTGCCTGCCCGAGGGAACGCCACCGGTCAACGATTTACCGAAGCGGCGACTGGTGCATGTCCCCACGGAAGCGGGCGTCGCCATCGTCGAGTCGCTGCTGCTGGCGGAGAGCCGTCGCGAAGTGGTGGACTCCGCTGCTCAGCGGGACAACGCCGGACTGGCGGGACGCCTTAAGGAACTCGCCGATCGGATTGACACCCTGGACAGCCAGGTGTTTCACGGCGTGCTTGCGATCGGCGGACTGGTGGCCTTCGTCAATCCGGTGGCGGGCGCTGGCATCGCGGCGAAGGCGCTGCTGCCGTCGGCCGCGATGTTGCTCTCCAAATTCGGGCTCCGCTCGGCCAGCGAAGCCCTGGAGCAACGGCGTGTTCAACGGGACGTCCGGGAAGCGGAGCGCGCCGTTCTCAAGCAGTTCCGTGGCGCCGAGACGACTCGGGTCGTCAGCCCGATGCTCGCGGCGCTGGATCGCGCGTTGGAGACCAACGAGCATCAATTCGATCCGTTGCTGGACTTCGATGCGGAATTGGATGGGATCGAGCCGGACGCAGCCAACCGCCGTCAACGGGCCAGGCTCACCTGCCGGGCGATCGTCAACGTTTATTCCGATGTGCTCAACTCTCCCGCCGAACACAGCCACGCCCAGTTGGGTCCCGAGGATCTACGCTGGCTGAGGATGCTGCAGGAAATACTGGCGGATTAGCGATCGAAAACGTGGCCGGCAAAGGGGATCCGCGAATTGACAACTGTCCGGATCGTGAGGCAAGATGGATAAGCGGGGCTCCCTGCCCTGACTGGTCCAAGCTGTTAGTGGCTTCAATCTCATCTTTTCAGGATCGGCGCGATGGTCAAAAAGACCAAGGATTTTGCGGACATTCTCCTCGCGGAGGGCAAGTGCAGTCTGGACCAATTGTCCGACGCCACCCAGATGGCCCGGGAGCAAACCGGCAAATCGGTGGCGGATTGCCTGATTCAGCTCCGGTACGCCACTGCGGAAGACGTGATGCGGGCCGTCGCGCAATCCCACGGCATGGAGTACGTCGACTTCAGCGAGGTGAAGATCCCGGAAAAGGTCATCGAGTTGGTGCCGGAGTCGATCGCGCGGGAAAACACGATTCTCCCCTGGAAGGAGGAAGGGGAGGCCATTCGGGTGATTATCAGCGACCCGATGGATATGGAAACCACCGAGAAGCTGCGGTTCATTCTCAACCGCACCGTCCACACGGCGCTCGCCCCCCGCGAGGCGATTATCGAGGCGATCAACCGCTACTACGGGCAGGTCGAAGGTGAATCGGCTGACTCGATGCTGCAGGAGTTTACCGACACGGCGATCGACTTCACGGAGACCGAAGAAGACAGCATGTCGGACGACGAGACGGTCGACGAGAACAGCGCTCCGATCGTCAAGTTGGTCCAAATGATGATCACCGAGGCAGTTCAGCTGCGGGCCTCGGACATTCATGTCGAGCCGTTTGAGCATCATGTGCGGATTCGCTACCGCATTGACGGCCGCCTGGTTGAGCGTGACCGCACCCCCCGGCGGCTGTTATCCGCGCTGCTAAGCCGCATTAAGATTCTGGCGAGGATGGACATCGCCGAGCGGCGGCGCCCCCAGGACGGGCGGATCAAAGTGACCGTCCGCGACAAGGACATGGACTTGCGGGTGAGCGTGATCCCGACCAACCACGGCCAGTCGGTGGTGATGCGGTTGCTGGACAAGGACAACATTAAAATTGGCATCCGCCAGCTTGGTCTTTCGGAATACAACTTCCGAAATTTTCAAAGTCTGATTCAGCGCCCCAACGGAATCATCCTGGTGACCGGCCCCACCGGCTCGGGGAAGACAACCACCCTCTACGCGGCGCTCAACGCGATGAACCGCCCGGATCGAAAGATCATCACGGCGGAGGACCCGGTCGAGTACTACCTGCCCGGGATCAATCAGTGCGAGGTGAGGCACAACATCGGGCTCGACTTCGCCCGCATCATTCGCTCGATGTTGCGACAGGCCCCCAACATCATTCTCGTGGGCGAAATGCGAGATAACGAGACAGCGTCGATGGGAATCCAAGCCAGCCTCACTGGACACTTGGTTTTCAGTACACTACACACGAACGATGCGCCCTCTGCCGTGACCCGCATGGTGGACATGGGCGTACCCAGCTATCTGGTGGCAAGCTCCGTGATCGCGGTCATGGCTCAGCGTCTGGTGCGAGTCAACTGCACCCGCTGCAAGCAGCCGTTCACTCCCTCCGATAGCGTCTTGGAAGACAGCTGGATGCCCAAGGAGATGTACGAGGGGGCGACCTTCATGCGTGGCAAGGGGTGCGGGTATTGCCAGAAGTCCGGGTACCGCGGCCGGATGGCCATCATGGAGTTAATGCTTGTGACACCAAAGGTTAGGGAAATGGTGTTCGAAGGGCGATCGTCCGAAGACATTCGCGGCGTGGCGATCGCCGAGGGCATGCGGACGCTCTATTTCGACGGTCTGCAAAAGATGCTGCAGGGCCTGACGACCATCGAAGAGGTGCATCGGGTCGCCAAGCGAACCGAGCAGGATCAGCTGCAATTCACCCCTGAAATGCTCGCGAGAGAAAGCCAGTAAGCGTCACCGGCGGTACGGGGCCCCAAGGCAGAAATCCACGCCCCCTGGAGAAAATCTGCCAATTCGTTGAGGGCCATCGAATTGCTGCCAATAATCGAGTGTCGGGTGGCAAGGGCTATTTGGGCCTCCCGTGAGGCCCGGTGGACCAGTCGGCCTTCGCCGGCAACCCTTTGCCCTCCAACCTTCATTCGCTCAGCTTTTCTCCATCGCCTTCTTTTACTGCTTTCACCTGTTGCCCTCGCTGCTCTCGCTACCTCATCTTTTCGCTTTTCGTCATCTCTCGCGATCGCATTCGATATCCCTTGATATCCGACCTGCGAATTGCGGTTTGCTCGACCACCCGCTCGGGTGGTCTCGATTGACCTTGTTGAGTTTTCTCGCATGGCAACTGTTCTGATCGACAAGCTGCTGGAGGCCTGCGTCAAGCAAGGCGCCAGCGACATTCACATCACCGTCGGGCAACCTCCGGTGTTTCGTTTGCACGGTCGCATGCGGAAGCTCGAGACCAATGTGCTCGGCCCCGACGACACCGTGGCGTTGATGAAGAGCATCACGCCGGATCGCTGCCAGCGGGAGCTGCAGGAGCGCGGCAGCGCCGACTTCGGGTTCGCCTTCGGCACCAAGGCGCGGTTCCGCGTGTCGGTGTTCAAGCAGAAGGGCAACATCGCGATGGTGTTGCGGCAGATCCCCACGGACAAGCTCACCCCGGAGCAGTTGGGGCTGCCTTCGGAGGTCGTCAATCTGGTGCTGCGTCCTCGTGGCCTGTTTCTGGTCACCGGCCCGACGGGCTCGGGCAAAAGTACGACGCTGGCCAGCTTGGTGAACTACATCAACGAGAATGTGGATCACCACATCATCACGATCGAGGACCCGATCGAGTTTTATCACGACCACAAGATGTCGACGGTCAACCAGCGCGAGGTGGGCGTCGACGTGCCGAGCTTTGCCGAGGCGATTCGACGCGCGTTGCGTCAGGACCCCGACGTGATTCTCGTCGGCGAGCTTCGCGACTTGGAGACGATCGAGGCGGCGATCAGCGCGGCGGAGACCGGCCACGTGGTGTTCGGCACACTGCACACCAACAGCGCTCAAGGCACGGTCAACCGTATTATCGACGCGTTCCCCGGCAACTTGCAGGACCAGATCCGCACCCAGCTATCGACATCGTTGATCGGTGTGGTCGCGCAGACCCTGTTGCCGAAGATTAGCGGCGGCCGGGTGGCGGCTTACGAAATTTTGGTCGTCACCTCGGGCATCGCCAACCTGATTCGCGAGAACAAGACGTTCCGCATCAATTCGTCCATTCAAACCGGCGCCAAACACGGCATGCAATTGATGGACGACGCCCTGTTCAAACTGTGGCGCGATCAGCAGTGCACTCTCGAGGACGTGTTGACCAAGGCGCATAGCCCCGACGACGTCGCCAAACGTGTCGTGGCCTACCGGCGCGGCGCCGAGGACGGCCAGGATGATGACTTGGAGGTCGTCGACTAGCGGCCTGCGGTCGTTGAAAACCGGCAATCATCGCCCCAACGCGGTGGCGTTCGCGAGCCCGGTGGTTTTCAACATCCTCATTGCTCCATTCCATTGCTACCTCGCTACCTCGCTCCACAGCTACATCGCTCCAACTTGAAGGCATCCCATGGCGGTCCGTCGCATCGGGCAGATTTTTGTCGACCTCGGCTTCATCTCCGACGAGCAGCTCGAGATGTTGCTCGAGGAGCAGCAACAGCAGCCGGGAGAGCTGTTGGGGAAGATCGCCGAGGAGATGGGGGTGATCACCGACGACCAGCTGGCTCAGGCGCTGGGCGAGCAGATGAACATGGACGTGGTGAGCCTTTCGGATCTCACCGTTCCCAAAAACGTGCTGGAGATGATCAGCGAGACGATGGCCCAGATGTGGCGTGTGGTCCCCGTGCGTTTCGAGGGCAACACGCTGACCGTCGCCACCTGCGATCCGCAGAACCTGTCGATGCAGGACGAGCTGCGGATGTTCCTCTCGTACGACATCGAGATGGTGGTCTGCACGGAGCGCGAGCTGCTGGCCGAATTGGCCAAGCACTTCGACTCCGAGACCGACACGATGGAGACGATCATCGAGCAGCTCGAGGAGGATGCCGAGCTGCTGGCGGCGGCCGAGCAGGTGTCGGGCGGCGGCCCGATGGAGCTCGCGACCGCCGAGGCGTTGGCCGACAGCGCGCCGGTTCGCAAGCTGCTGAACATGGTGCTGCTGCTGGCCATCAAGGACCACGCCAGCGACATTCACTTCGAGCCGTTCGAAGACGAGTTTCGCATTCGCATCAAGGCCGATGGCGTGCTCTACGAAATGGTGCCGCCTCCCCGCCATTTGGCGTTTGCCATCACGACTCGCATCAAGGTGATGGCGAATCTGGACATCGCCGAGCGTCGCTTGCCGCAGGACGGCCGCATCGAGCTGTCGGTCGGCGGACACCCGGTCGACCTCCGCGTCAGCGTGTTGCCGACCATGTTCGGCGAAAGCGTCGTCATGCGAGTCCTCGACCGCTCGGTGGTCTCGCTGGACCTGGGCAACGTGGGCATGGACGACCACACCATGGAGCAGTTCCGCCACGTCATCGAGCGGCCCAACGGCATCGTCCTGGTCACCGGCCCCACGGGCTCGGGCAAGACCACCACGCTGTACTCGGCGCTGAGCGAGTTGAACAAGATACAGGACAAGCTGATCACCACCGAAGATCCCGTCGAGTACGACATCGAGGGCATCGTGCAGATCCCGATCGATTCGGACATCGATGTCACCTTCGCCGCCTGCTTGCGAGCGATCTTGCGGCAAGATCCCGACATCATCCTGGTCGGCGAGATCCGTGATCGCGAGACGGCAGAGATCGCCGTGCAAGCGTCGCTGACGGGACATATGGTGTTCAGCACGCTGCATACCAACGACGCCCCAAGCACCGTCACACGAATGCGAGACATGGGCATCCCCACGTTTTTGATCACCGCCACCGTCGAGGCGATTCTGGCTCAACGGTTGGTCCGGCGCATCTGCGCTCAGTGCCGTCAGGAGGTCGAGCCCTCGGACGAGCTGCTGTACGAGCTAGGCATGAGCCGCGAGGAAGCGGACACCAAGAAGTTTTACCGCGGCGTCGGCTGCGACGTTTGCAACAACACCGGCTACAAGGGCCGCGTCGGCCTGTTTGAGCTGATGATTATGAACGACGAATTGCGGGACATGATCATGCGGAACGCGTCGACCGACGAGCTGCGGTCGACGGCGCAAAACTACGGCATGATCACGCTTCGCGACTATGGCCTGAACTTTGTGCACTCCGGCACGACGACGCTCGAGGAAATCGTGCGGGAGACAATTCAAGAGGCGTAGGCCGCCTCCGGATTGCAAGCGTCAAGGACAAGGAAACCCGAAGCGTCAGCGAGGGATCAGCGCCGCGGACAAGCCGAATTTCGGCAACTTACCAGGGTAGTTGGAATAATCACTCGACGTCATCACACAATACGCATTCACAATACGCATTCACGCTGTCCCATAACTTTCACACCATTCACGCTTAGGGCGAGCTGGCGACATGTGACGTCGGAGCTCGCCGGCAAGCGCCTCTCGAGCATCCCCGGCGGACTCGAGAAACCTTGCCGTTAGCCACGGAGCTACTCATGCCGACCTATCAATTCAAAGCGATGGACTCCACCGGTCAGGAGATCGAGGACGTCATCGATGCCGCGACCGAGGAGGAGGCGACTAGCACCATCCGCTCGATGGGCTTTTACGTCACCAAGATCTCGGTGAAGAAGCAGGCGGCCGGCCAAGCCGCCTCGGGCAGCCGCAAGCGTCGCGGCTTTGCGTTGGGCGGCGCCAGCACCAAGCATCTGACGACCTTCACTCGCCAGCTGTCGATTCTGCAGGACGCGGGCCTGCCGATTCTCCGCAGCCTCAAGATTTTGGAGAACAACCAAAAGCCGGGCCGCTTGAAGAACGCCCTGATGGACGTTTGCGACGAGATCGAGACCGGCGCCACGCTCTCGGAGGCGATGGCCAAGAGCCCCAAAGTGTTCAACCGCTTGTACGTGAACATGATCAAGGCCGGCGAGGCGGGCGGCGCCTTGGAAATCATTCTTCAGCGTCTGGCCGACTTCATGGAGCGAGCCCAATCGCTGAAGAAGAAGGTCAAGGGCGCGATGATCTACCCGGTCGTGGTCATCATGGTGGCGGTCGGCATTCTGACGTTCATCATGATCAAGATCGTGCCGGTCTTCGAAAAGATGTTCAAGGAGTTCGGGCTCAAGCTGCCGGCGGCGACCGAGCTGCTGATCAACATCTCCAACTACCTATACCACTACTGGTACATGTTGCTGATCGCGCCGCTCGGGTTGTTCCTGTTCATCAAGCTAGTGCGAAAATTCAAAGCCGGGCGAATGGGCTGGGACATGTTTGTCCTAAAAATACCGATCCTCGGCGGCCTGGTGGAAAAGAACACCATGGCCCGCACCACGCGAACGCTGGGAACGCTGGTGGCCTCCGGCGTGCCGATTCTCGAGGCGCTGACGATCACCCGCGAGACAGCCGGCAGCGCGGTGTTCGAAAAGCTGTACGGCAAAGTGGGCGAGGCGATTCGCGAGGGCGACCCGATCGCCCGCCCGATGGAGAAGCACTCGCGCCCCGGCTTCCACCCGGTGGCGTTGTTCTTCTGGATCATGGTCGGGGCCGGGCCGGGTCTGGTGATTTTGCTGTTGCCCAACATGCTGTCCATCGGCCTGCCGTTCGCCGGCGCCGGCGCCGTGGTCGGCTCGCTGTTCTATCTGACTCGCATGAAGTCCCGCGTCGTCGACGACCTGGTGGTGAACATGGTCGAGGTCGGCGAGGAGACCGGCGAATTGGACACCATGTTGTACAAAGTCGCGGACACCTACGACGAGGACGTGAAGACGCTCACCGATGGCCTGATGGCGTTGATGGAGCCGCTGCTGATCGTGTTCCTCGGCGGCGCCGTCGGCTTCATCGTGATCTCGCTGTTCATGCCGCTGGTCAGCCTGATCACCAACCTTTCGTAAACAACGCGGCTGTCTGCCGAACGCTCGATTCACTCACAACCCCGCTCGCGCACGTCATCGCGGCTGAAGGCCAGCCGAGCGACGCGAGCCTGGCGCCATGGCGCGGAGGAAGCAACCATGTCCAGCTGTTCTCACTCATCCTCGCAGCGAGCCGCACGCCGCGGCTTCACGCTGGTCGAATTGCTGGTGGTGATCGCCATCATCGTCTTGCTCGTCGCGCTGTTGGTGCCGGCCATCTCCGTCGCCCGCTACCGGATGTGGGCGGCAACGGTGATGAACGAGATCAGCCAGATGGACCGAGCCGTCAAGGCCTTCGAGGAGCGTTGGGGATCGATCCCGCCGGACTTCTCGGACATCAAGGCCGGCGTCCCCTGGGACCAGAGCGTGGCGTATCGCTTCCTCCGCAAGACCTGGCCCAAGATGACCGCGAACGAACGAGGGATTGTTCAATACCTCGCCTCCAACGCCGTCAACAACAACCGCTATCTCGACAACGACACCGCGATTTGGTTCTGGCTGTCGGGCATGAGCGAGAGCGCCACCAACCCGTTCACCGGCCCCGGCGGGCCGCTCAGCGCTAACTCGCTGAACAACGACGCCTTCAAATTCAAAGAGGGCCGGCTGGTCGACGCGCGTCCGACCATTCCCGCCGGCACCATTCCGGGACTTGGCATCGCCGTCACGATGAGGCACTACCTCCCGGAAAAAGTCGACAAGCCGTTTTTGTACTTCGACTCCCGCACCTACGGCATGGCCATGTTTGACGCGACGCTGCTCGGCACCGGCGGCCTCGATCAGGTGACTCCCTATGTGCTGCAGGGCGGCCAGTATGACTGGGCCAATCCCGCTCCCAGCGGTTGCCAGATCATCGCCACGGGCCGCGACGAGATGTACTCCACCGGCGCGGGCGTCGACCCCACCGGCTATATGGTGCCGGCGTGCTATCCCAAGGCCGGCTGGCACACCAATCTCGCCGCGCCGCCCAATTTCTTCGAGAACCACTTGGACAACTTCACCAACTTTTCCAGCCGCCGGCTGCAAGACTTCGAACGGAACTGAGCCATGGCCCGTCTCGCAGACAATCGCGGCTCGTCGGCACGGGCCACCCGCAATGGTCGTCGCCGCCGCGCCTTCACGCTGGTGGAGATGCTGGTCGTCATCGCGATGTTGGTGACCCTTGCCAGCATGTCGCTATTCGCGCTGTGGGGCGCCAACGAGTCGGCCAAGGCCGACCGCACGCGCGCCATCATCGAGAAAGTGGACCTGCTGGTGATGCAGCATTGGAACCGCTACTCGACCCGCCGGATCGCCGTCGGCCCCATTCTCGGCCCGAGCCCCAATCCGCGGCTTCGCGCGATGGCGCGTTTGGCCGCCGTTCGCGAGCTGCAACGGATGGAGCTGCCCGAGCGAGTCACGGACCTGCGTGACGGCGTCACGGTGCTCGCGGCTCCGCCCGCCAAATGGCTCGCCTACCGGCGGCGCCTGATACGGCAGATCGGCGAGACGGCGCCGGGGTCCGGCATTCCGAACTTCGCGAACTGGTCCGCCTCCAATCAAGGCTCCGAGTGTCTTTATCTGATCCTGTCGAGCTTGTCCGATGGCGACAAAAACGGACTGGATACTCTCAAGCCGGAAGAGATTGGCGACCTGGACAATGACAACATGCCCGAGGTGCTCGATGCCTGGAAGAAGCCGATTGACTTCCTGCGTTGGCCAGCGGGGTACATCTCCAATCCGGAGGACGCTTGGTACCCGATGACGCCGCCGAACGACTGCTCCGGGCGGCCCGTGGTGGTCGCAGTCACTGAGCAGACGGCGCCTCACTACGAACGCACCAGTTCGCCGCCTCCGAGCGTGATCATTCCGGCCCCGTCGCCCGATCCGTTCGATCCGCTGCGAGTCGATCCTCGCTGGACCGACGTTTCGGATCCCACGGCCGGCACTTCGTCCGATCCGCAGTTGTCGCGAATCAATGACCCCTTCTCGTTGCGGCCGCTGATCTATAGCGCAGGGCCGGATCGCATCTACGCTGTGGACGTCACCGTGCTCGATTCGTCCGGCAACGATTTGATCGCTCACGCCACGCCGAGCGCCGACATGGCCGTCGCCGCTCCGCTGTCGCACAACGATCCCTACCGCTACTACGCCATCTCCTGCAGCAGCGGCACAATCAAGATCCAACTCGGCACCCCGCGCGGCCCCGAGTCGCTCGACAATATCACCAACCATTACATGGAGGCCAAGTAATGAACAGGCTTCCGTCCGGGAAAGCTGCTCACGCTCGCCGGCGCGCGATGACGTTGCCCGAGCTGCTGATTGTGGTGCTGATCATCACGGTGATGATGGCCCTGGTCGCGGCGTCGATTCGGCCGGCGCTGGAGAATCGCAAGTCGAAGGAGGCCTCGCGGCTGTTGAATTCGATGTTTGCGCAGGCCAAGGCGCATGCAATGGCCACCGGCCGGCGCGTCGGCGTCTGGTTGCAAGGCGCCGACCCGGTGCGTTGGGACCGCACGGTGTCGCCAATCACCTTGGCGGAGGGTGATGTCAACTACAACTACGCGACCGAGATTTATCTGGCCGAAGAGCTGCCGCCCTACGCGGGTGATTACGAAAACGAGCCAGCCGCCGGCGTACTGCAGTCGCACGCTTTGGTGGACGGTGATCCGTCGAACCGCGGCCGCTGCTGGATCTACAAACCGGAGAACTCGTTGTTCGTCACCGAGTCCGGAGAGATTCAGCCGGGCGATCGCATCAAGTTCAACTATCGCGGCCCCGAGTTCACAATCACGGGCCTTGCCCCGGCGCCCACCGCGCCCGGCAATCTGGCCAAGTTCAACGCGCCGGCCACGTTTGTGGAAGTCGTATTCGATCTCGCCGGGTATCCGATGCCGCTTGGCGCCAACGCCACCGGCCGCGCCGACCTGGTCGATGGCAGCTGGTTCAATTCATTGCCGATGCGAGTGTCCTATCAAGTCATTCGACAGCCCCGTCGGATCGGGCAGGCCACCAGTCTGCCGAACGGCACTTGCGTCGACCTCCGCAATTCGGGGATTCAACGGGTCCACGAAGACATCGATGGCAGCGGCACGCTGGACCCCGGCGAGGACTACAACCAGGACGGTTTCCTGGACTTGGTGCCCTGGGCCAGTCCGATGGACAGCGGCACGCCCGACATCTTGTCCTCCTACGACCCGTTGCCGGGCGCGGACTTTGGCCTGCGGGCCACCGAAAGCGGCCACGCGACGGTGGTGGTTGTGTTCTCACCCGATGGCAGTGTGTCGACGGTGACTCGCAATCGCGAGCACTACGACCGGCTGGCGACGGCCACCACTTGGTTCCGCGGGACGGAAGTGCCCGCGGGGACGATTCACTTTCTGGTGGGCACGCTCGACAAGATGATCATCGCCTCACAGATGCCGTATATCGCCGGCGCCTCGGGCGCCAACGAGCTGGTGAACATCAATGAAAACCTCATGTCCTCGGCGAGCCTGTGGGTCTCGGTCAATGCCCGCACGGGCAACGTGACGTCGGCGCAGAACGACTGGCAGCCAGGCGGCTCATTCGCCCAATCGCTGTTGTTGTCGCGCCGGTTCGCCAACGAATCGCAAAATGGAGGCGCTCGCTAATGAACGCCATCCCCTCTCACCAACGCCAAGCCCGCCCGCTCCGTCGCGGTCAACTCCGTCGCGGTCAACTCCGTCGCGGTCGTCAACACCGTCGCGGCGTCAGCTTGCTGGAGGTGTTGTTCTCCATCGGCGTGCTGAGCATCGGGTTGCTCGGCGTGATCGTGCTGTTGCCGCTCGCCGCGAACCAGGTTCGCAAGGGCGTCAATGTGGAGCAGTCGGCAATCGTCGGCATGAACGCGCTGCGTGAGCTCGAGATGCGCGGCTTGATCTACGGCGTGGACGCAGATCCGATCGGCGCCTCCGCCGGCGTGTTGCTGGGGCCCAATGAGACCAACTGGACGCATCCCGATGCGTCGCATCCACTGCGACGGGCCGTTCCGGGTGGCGGCGGCAGTTCCGACATCGCGATTCCGCTTGACCCGACCTTCGACTCGGCGGTGCCAGCGAGCTATGTGCCGAGTTGCCTTTGCATCGATCCCCGGTTCGTCGCGGACAACACGGTAGTTGCCGCCAGCTTCCCCAATCCCGGTGTGTTTCCCGCACTCGGCGCCTCGTTCGCCAATCCCCCACGAATGTTGCGAGTCACCGTCCGCAACGGAGTGAACGGCGGCCCGATGACAGAGTTTGCGGCGGAGCGGATGCTTGTCGATCACGATACGCTCGACTTTCGCCGTCCTGCCGACGACACGCTGCCGGGCGAGGTGATTTACGAGCTCGACACGTCAGGCAACGTCACGGTCCCGAAGCTGACAGACGGCCAGCATCACCTGTCGTGGTTTGCCACGATCGTTCCTCGAATTGAGCCGCAGGTCGCTCAGACCGGCACCGGCAATCTGGACACCTTGTCGGTCGTGGTGGTCAAGGGACGTCCTTCCTTCCTGACCATTACCGACCCTGTCGCCTTGAATCTGGAGCGGATGGCCGTGGTGACGGCGTTTTTCTCCGGCGGCATCGGGGGCGGAGATGTCGAGCTGACGGCCGCCTCGGAGGACATCCTCAATCAGGTCAAGGTCGGCGAATGGATCATGCTGGCCTCGCGCGCTCAGCTCAACGGCACTCGGCAGCAGGACCAGTTTGGCTGGTATCGAATCGGCCATCGTTCCGAGATCCAAGGGGCAGGGCCGTTCACGCGAGAGGTGACGTTGGTCGGCGCCGATTGGAATCGGCCCGAATGGACGAGCCTTTCGATTCCCACTGAGGCGGTGATCATCGAGGGGGCGATCGGCGTCTATCAGCGGACGATCCGTCGCGAAGTCTCCAACATGTGGAACTAACCCGCGGCAGCTCAAGATCAATTCAGCGTTAGCTTCTTTTCGCAACACACAGACATTCGTCATTCGGAACAGACTGGCTGGGCCTAGCGGAGACTTTGCCGCGTCGGCCTGGACGAGCGAGCTTGCTCTCTCGTCAACTAGCGCGTCTTGCATGCCCTGCGGGGCAGGAGCGAACATCATGGCAGCTCGCAGACAACAACGATCCTCGGGCGGCGCCAGCCGCACCGCCGGCATGTCCCAACAACACACGCGCGCCAATCGCCGTGGCGTCGTGCTGCTGGTGATTCTGAGCCTCCTGGCGCTGTTCGTGGTGGTGGGTCTGACGTTCACCCTGGTGGCGTCGATCTACCGCAACAGCGCCGAGACGATGGCCCGGTCGGCCGATCGCGAGGACGACTGGCAGGACGAGCTGCGGCGGGTGGGCTATCTGCTGCTTCGCGACTCCACGCGACTCACCGCGCTGCGTGGCCATTCGCTGATGGAAGATATCCACGGCGGCAATCCGCTGTCATCAACCGTTTCGGGCATTCAGCAGCAAGCTGGCGGCGAGCTCTACGAGATTCAATTGGCGTTGTCCGCTGTCGGCATTAATGACAACAAGCTGTCATCCTGTGTGATGACCGTAATCAGCGGGCGAGCGAAGAATCGCTCGTATCGCGTGGTCAACTCCTGGCGCGACGCGTCCAACCAACTGCGGCTGCTGGTCACTCCCACGGGACGATTCGGCAGCTATGTGCGGCAGATCGGAACCACCATCGACTCGTACCATCCGCAGCAAGGCGACCGAATCATCGTCAACCGCCGCCCGTATTCCGGCACGGGAGCGGGCTTTGCGCTGGGAGCGACGACAGCTTTGTCCGACGTCGGCAATGGGCCGTTGGACGTTTGGCTGGACAGCAAAGTCGTCACGGCTCGGGGCGGCGCCCCGCACTCGGGCAGCTTCGCGGATGTCGAGCACCTCCGAGGGATACCCGCTTATTTGGCGCTGATGCCGAATTATTCAGCCTACTCCGGCAACCGCTTCGGGACGGGCGGCGGGCTCAATGAGGATTGGGACGTCGCGGATTTCCAAAACATGTTCCTCGGCTGGCTGCCGCCCGTGGCAACAGCGGCTGACGAAATCCTGCCGTCATTCCACCGCCCCGAGCTGGTGAGGTACTGGTTTCACTGGGTGCGATCCAACATCTTTGGCGTTGAGGCCAACAGCCTGACGATTGGGCAGCAATGGGAAATCTTTGATCGCCCCGACTTGAATCACCTGGGCTTGTGGGGGTCGGCTGTCGACCGCGACTTCCTGATTCAACTCAAGCGTCGCATCATCATGCGGCCGTTGGCCGAGGATCACCCGGAGTTTGCGAAGACGAATCCCCGCTTCACGCTGGCGGGGTTGGGCGCCGGCTTCACCCCGGCCTCCTCGCTGCCCCGGCCGGCGGTCCCGGCCCGCAACCAGCAGTTTTGCTACGACGTCGACAACAAAAATGACGGCATTCCGGACAGCATCTGGATCGATCCGCAGTTCCCGCTGAAGCGGACTCCTGACGGACGCTTGTACAAAACGCTGTTCGCGTCGCTGATCATCGATCTCGACAACCGCATTCATCTCGGCGCAGTCGATGGGCTGGACCCGCCGCTGCCGGCCGCGAACGTGGTCGCCGGCATCGCGCCGCCGGCGCGATTCGGGCTGACTGATGATCGCTACGGCTCCGGATTGGGACCAGCCGAAATCGACATCAACAACATCATCGCCAACCGGCTGGGCCTGCTGACCGGGCGTTATGGCGCCGACGGGCAGCCCGGCAGCCCCTTGGACGATTTGCTCAGCTACTTTGATCACCGTGGCCTGAGCTACGGCGGCTTCGACCGGCCGGGCACGTTGTACCACTCGGTGCCGGACCTGTTTGGCCGCCGCCGCACCTCGGTGGATGTGGCGGGACATCCAATCGTGCAGGACGCGCCGATGGATATTCAGGACGCCGTCAACGACCCCTATGAGGCACGGATGCTCTCGCCCGACGCCTACGACAGCGTCTACACGGCCGCCGACATGGAAGGCTTGTTGCGTGCCAACGATCACGACGAGCGGATGCACTCCAAGCGGATCTTGTCTCAGATCACCAACCCCGCCCAACAAGCTTCGGTGACCACCCTTAGCGCCGACGTGCCGATCCCCGCCTCCACGTCCTTCGCGCTGTTGGACTCGATTAACCGACAATTGAATTCCACGTTGGGGCCCGGCAACGAGCTCAACCCCAACGCCTCCTATGTGACCATTGCCGACCTGTTCCGCGCCAAGCTGGCCGCAGGCGGCGTGCCCGCGGCGAATATCGACACCAACCTCAACATCATCGTCGCGCCGGAGTTGATGCGCGGCGAGCCGATGGACGCCAACCGTCCGTTCGGCAATCTCGTGGACGACAATGGCAACTTCGTGGTTGACGAGTACCTCGAGTTCGTGGGCGGCGGTGGCTTGGCCTACCCGCCTCCGAGCGGTCCCGTCGCGGACACCGCGCGGGTCGGCACCGACTACGGGACGGTCACGTCCAATCTGCGCAACGATGATCCCCTGTCGCCCGCCAACACGCCCCAGCGAATTTTCGCACGCCACCTGTTTTGCCTCGCGCTGCTGATGGCCGATGACTTCGACATCCCGTTCAACAGCATTACCGGGCGCAACTCGCCCGGCATGTTCGGCAATCGCACGATTAACTCGTTGACCAATCTCACCGCACAAGAGCGCGAGCTGACAGTGCAGCGAATTGCGCAGTGGGCAGCCAATGTCGCCGACTTTCGGGATCCTGACTCGTCGATGACGGTGTTCGAATACGACGCGAACCCTTGGGACGGCTGGAATGTCGACGGCAATCCGGCCACGGTCGAGGGAGCGGCGGCGGTTGGCTCCGTGCCGGCCGACCCCAACAGCCAACGTCGTGTCACCATTGGCCTGGAGGCGCCCGAACTGCGGCTCACCGAGGCCAGCGGACTGCACGATGTTAAGGAGCGCGACACCGACAAGGACGAATCGGGTGAGTCCACAACCAGCATGCCGAATCCGGACACCGATGACGACCAATTCCGGCCGCCGTTGGGCTCGCTGTTCTTCGAGCTGATGTGCGTGCGTGCTCCCGGCAATCGTCTGCCGTCGATCGCGTCGGGCAATCATACGGGCAACTTCGCTGCGTACAACGTGGAAACGCCGTCGCGTGAACTTTACGAGGTGTCGCCCATCAACGAGTTTGTCTTGAACGTGGGCAAGCTCAGCCCGGCGCGCAGCGACATGGCGTATCCCGTATGGCGCATCGCGATCACTCACCACCATAACAATGGACCGACGAGCAGCACTTATCCGCGCGTCTATGACCGAGAATACAGTCATGAGTCGCGGTTGGTGAATGACTACTTCGTGGACGCGGCCCAGACAAATTACGGCGCCGAATTCTCGAGCGTCAACGGCGGCACGTACTTCGACGGGCGTTATGCGGCATTGCCGGGTCAACGGGCCAACGAAGTTCCGTTCGAGCGTTTTGTCTGGCTGACTCCCGGTTTGAGTCCCGCCGCTTCGGCGAGCCAAGAGATTCGCACCGGCACCTTCAGCAACTTGCGTGGCGGCAACTTCCGTGTCCCCCAAGGCATCGGCCTGTTGCCAGGCGAGTATCTGGTGATTGGCCCACGGGACAACACGCCCGTCGGTTCGGTACAGCCCACGCCGGGCGATTCGACGACGGAAGGCCCTTCGCCGCAACAATACGTGATCGCCGGCAACGCTTTCAGCGCGACGGACCTCGCCTCGAATCAGACCGGACCGCCCGGACGTCCCAACGCGCGAGCGGCAGTCGGCGTCGTGGCGGAGCGTCTTCGTCAGCAATCGCTCGATCCCACCGACCGCACAAATACGATGATCGTTCCGTGGACGAACACCGCGACGCAGTATGCGGGGCTCAGCATCACCGAGCCACTGGCCGATAGCGCCGGCCTCGAGCGACTGCCTCAGCCCAACCCGGGCAACGATCCCGGTGTCGTGCCTCCGGACGCTTATATGGACTTGTACGGCGGAGCGACCACGGCCTACCCCAACGGTCCGGGCCAGAGCGATGTGCGCACCGACGCGCCGTTCCGCTCCGCAGCGGCCCGCGCAAGCGTCGACTTGTTGCGCGAGTACAACATGGAAAACCTGGGCACCTACGAGAATGTCCGCACCGCGCATCTGCAGCGGCTGGCGGATCCGCTGCTGCCCTGGAATCCGCTTCCCCCCAGCAGCAACTTCGATCCGAATCTCCCCGTCAATCCGTACGTGACCGTGGATTGGATCTCCGTCGACTGCACTGTGTTCAACGGCGAAAAGTCGGTTAGTTCGTCCGTCAATTACAGCTTCGAAACCGGACAAAAGGGTGTGAGCGCGGGACATCCAGTAATGACCTCTCCGTGGTGGCCGCAAACACTCGGCCTACAACAGACCACGGCGCAGGCCATCAGCGGCCCGGGCAGTGCGTTCATGAAGCACAACCTGAAGCACACGCTTGGGTTCTTGAACCAGTTCAACATCGATGTGGACAACGGCATCGCCTACCGTCGGCCCGCCGACACGTCCTACGGCACCATTGATCCGTATCAAGGCTATCCCATTTATCCGCTCGGCGTTACGCCGCCGAACGTCGGCGAAGTGTTCCCCTGGATCAAGATCAACAACCGACCTTATGCGAGCGCCTACGAAATGATGCAGGTGCCCTGCGTGGGTCCTGCGCGGCTCGGACAGGAGTTTTCCGTGCGTACGGGGCTGAGCGGCCCAACGGCGTTGCAGTTCATGGACCGGACCAACACCAACGACCACCTGCGGCCGTACTCGCACCTATTCAACTTCCACCTGGGCAGCGATGTGTTCGAGGACACCACAGTCCCGACCTCGAAGTCCCTGAATCTGTTCCGCATCTTCGACTTTGTCCACACTCCGTCGAGATTTGTGGACACGAAGAAGTGGCTGAACCCGACGGGAACGGACACCGCAGTCGCGTTCACCCCCTTCCCGTTGGGCCTGCGACCGCCTTACAACCGGCTGCTGGAGTTCCGCGAGCCGGGCAAGATCAACCTGAACACGCTCTACCTGACGGACGCGACGAATACGCAATCCCACGCTTGGCGAGCGATCATGAATCGCTTTGCCGAGTGGCGTGGAGCGCCCAACCTCGGGGCGATGTTGATCAGCCGACAAGGCTTCGCGACAACGTTCGTCGATCAGGACATGCCCTACCTGCCCACGCGGTTCGCCAACCCGTTCCGCTCGGCCATGGCCGCTCGGCACATGCCGCCGATCACCTCGTTCGGCGTAAGTTTGATGCAATCGGAAGTCGACGCTTCGATGTTCCGACGCGTTCCGGATGCCAGCTATCCACCCGCGACGCCTGAGCAGACGCCTCTATTCCATGTCGGCAACCCCGGCAACCGGGATGTGAATCGGCACGCGGCCTTTGCCTATGAGGGCATCCAGCGTCTAGACAACTTGGTCACGCACCGGTCCAACGTGTACGCAATGTGGGTGACCGTGGGCTACTTTGAAGTGGAGAAGAATCCGCTAGGAGTCAATCCTGCCTTGAACGGCGTCGATTCCGGGCATCCCGATGGCTATCGACTCCTGCGCGAGCTTGGCAGCGACACGGGCGAGATCAAACGACACCGCGCGTTCTATATCATCGATCGCTCGATTCCGGTCGGCTATCAGGCCGGGCAGAATCACAACGTGGATGATGCGATCTTGCTTCAGCGCATTATTGAATAGGCGACTGCTGGATCGCTCCGCAAAGTCGAGCAGCCGCGCGAAGCGTCCTTAACATGGGCGTCCATGCGTGGCGAGCAGCCGCTCGAAGCGTCCGTAGCATGGGGCGTCCTCGCCCGTGCGCAGCGAGCAACCGCATGGCACCGCATGGCACCGCGTATTGCCCTGGGCGAGCACGCCCCTGCTGTGCGCGAAAGCGTTCCGTAGCTCAGTTGCTGGTTGCGCAGTTCTGCACGCTCGAGGACGCCTCATTTTTCCCGAATCTTTGGGAAATACGGAATAGTGAAAAGTTCTGGCCAAGGCACCTTCGTGCCTGCGGCTGGTGCTCATCCGTGTTTCATCCGCGTCTATCTGTGGCCCAAAATTGAGGGGACTGGCCGGCGCAATGGGGCTGCGACGTACTGCACGGGCGGGGACGCCCATGCTACGCGCGAAGGACACTTGGCGGTTTCGGATTCGACCTGTCTCTCGGTCACACCACGCCACGCGAGCGCCATAGAAGTGGGGAAGGCCAACGCGCGTTCAGGTTCCCCATCCGGTGGCTGCGAGCAAACACAGGTGGCCGTAAGCACTGGCTGTAATCACACATCACCAGTGGCTTCCCAACCCCAACACAGGCTGGCAGCCTGTGCTACGTGCCCCGTTTACCCAAACAATCCGGCTGGAAACGCGGAATTCTCGATGAACCCCAGCGATTGGGCACAATCTTTCTATAATTGTGGCGAAAGACCGTCCGTGTGACGTGAGGCCCTGACGCACCACCGCCTTGCCGTCCGCCCGAAGCAATCTCAGCATCGCGAGAGACGCCTATGACCTTCCGTCGCCGCAGCTATGCCTGGCTCTGGCCGGCCCTCGGTGGCTTGGCATTGGCCGGCGCCATGGCCGCTCGGCACTATCGCAGAACCGACATCGCGGTGGCCGACTTGCCGTCGCCTGCGACGACGACGGCTTCGCTGCCCGACAGCCGCGCCGAACTGGACGCGATCT
Organism: Planctomycetales bacterium; assembly: GCA_020426845.1. GTDB lineage: Bacteria > Planctomycetota > Planctomycetia > Pirellulales > Pirellulaceae > JAGQPF01. Next base: position 32,123 of record JAGQPF010000185.1, on the reverse strand, counting down.
CCGCACAAGCTGCCCAACAGCTGCGGCTTCGTTTGACCGAATCCGGCTGGCGAACCGGCGCCGCCGAGCAGGTCGCCGAGCTGAACCGCGAGTTTCTCGGCATGCTGGCCGCCGAGGATCCCGGACAGCTGGAAAAAATGGCGGACGCTTTGTCCAAGCTGGGTAGGCACTCGGGATTGATGAGTCTGCTGGAGCAACGCCCCGAAGTGGCTGGCCTGCTGGCGGCGGCGCCGGATCCAGTGGAGGTCGCCGCGCGACTGCGCGACGACAAGCACTACAACGCCATCACGAACATCTTTGTCCGCCATGCCGCCGACTCGGCACAAGTCGCCGAAGCGATCGAACGTCATGAGACACTAATCTGTCAGTTGATTGACGACGGCATGCTTGGCGCCGAGAGCATGTTCGTCTTCCCGCGCGGCTCGGCCGGCGCCGCAGCCTACGATCGCTGGCTCGCGCATGCGTTCGGATCGGTGCTTGCCAATGACGAGCAACTGCCTGGGATGTTTCAGCTGGTGATGGTCCATGGCACGGCGCTGCGGCGCTGGATGATCGACGACGAAGATTTTCGCCGCGACTTCTTGCCCGTCGTTTGGCCGCGGTTGGAGCGGCTAATCGACGAAGGCGTGCTGTCGCTCGAACTGGCCACGCTGGACTTGCGGCTGTTCCGCTTGCTCGGAGAGCCCGCCGGCGAACAGCTCGTGCGGCGGTGGGGCCTGCTGCCCTTGGAGCTGCTGTATGGCGACACGTATCCGCCCGAGCTGCGACCGGCGCTGGTCGAGACCATGCTGGCCGGAGACAACACGACGCTAGCGTCGCTACTGGAGTTTGGCGATCAACCGCTGCTCGCCACGCTGCTGGGCCGCGAGGATCTTGCCCCGGAAGTCAAGGCGTCCGCGCTGGGCCGGCTGCATGCGGCCGGCAGCGACTATCCCGAACTGCTGCGACGATACAGCGAGTTGAAGTCGCCCGCGGCGCTGGCGGACGAAGTCGGGCCGTTGCCAAGCGGGCCGATCACGTGGCTGCCGCTCTATTACACCGTTTACGAGGTGCCCAAGAAAATCATCCAGGGCCGCAACCCGACCATGATGGACGCGGTGGTCGCGGTGCTGGATCCGGTGTTTTTGTTCGCGGGACCGTTGGGGCCCGACGACGCGATCAAGGTCGCAGGCCAGCAGGGCGTGAAGGCGGCAGGCTCCAAGACCGCCACCAATACGGCGGCACAGGGATTGAAGGCAGCCGCGCGCCGCGAGGCCGCGCGGCAACTCGGCGCCAACGCCGCCAAGCTCGGCGCCGAAGAGACGGCGCCTTGGCTCGTCAGCCAGGCGCTCCGTGGCAGCCGCCAAGCAGTGCAGCGCAAACTGCAGTCCTCCCTCACCGTCGATGTCACCGGCCCCACTCGACTCTTGTTCAAAATGACAGGAGTCGGCCGTCAAACGTTTAGGCAGATGACCAAGCTCGAGGCGCGCGTGTTCATGCGCCCCGATCGTCGCGTGCTGATTCGGCTCGATCGACTGCTCGTCGCTCATCCCGCCGGACGCTTCCTCGCAGACACGGCCATCGCCGGACTCGTCGAAACCGGAGTCGAAATCCCCGCCATCGAGAACGCCGCCGTCGGCGTCGCGCAAGGGATCGAGGCGTTTCCCGATCAAATCAATCAAGCCAAAAGCCGTTTTTCGGCATGGCAGAAAAATGTCTCCGCCTGGTGGCTTGCTCAAGCCAGCGGGTTGTGGGACGACGAAATAGGAGAAAATCCGTGATGCTTCGCTTTCGTTTCGCAAACCGCGCGATGCTGATTGCCCTGGCGTGCCTTGGGTTGCATGCGGCGCGAGCTCCCGTTGCCCAGGCCGATGTATGGGCGACGCTGGCGCGGCGAGCGGCCAAGGTCGGCGACGACCTGCCCATGCGCCAGGCCGACGAAGTGATCGACCAGCTCCGCCGCTCGCGCGGATTGCAGGACACGATGAACTCACGGTTCGCCCGGCTGGGCCGCGCGGGCGACGATCTGGACGAGGCCGCTCGGCTCGCAGCGCGACGGGCCGCCGTGCGCAGCGCGCTGGAGACCGCCACCGTCGGCGTCGACTCGCGAGTGCTCCGCAGTTTGGATGAATTGGATGACATCGCTCGCGAGACCGCGCTGGTGGTCGCCGAGGGAGGTCAGCATACGGCCCGAGTCGTGCCCGACTTGGCCCTGCGGGCCGGGTTGCTGGAACGCGGTGGCATTGAGACGATGGCGGGCGTCGGCATGTTCGGTGAAGACGCGGCACGTGCGGCGCTGCGTTTGGACACCGCCGTCCAAGCCGGCAAACTGACCGCGAAAGGTGCGGCTCGGGGAGTCACCGTGGCCGACTTCGGGCGACTGCTCAGCCGTCAGGGAGAGGCTGGCTGGAAATTCTGGTCGACGTATGTGACGCCGCACTGGGGCAAGTGGCTGACCGGCGGAGCGCTGGCGGCGCTGCTGATCGCTCCGGAAGAGTTCATGGACACGACGGGGAAGATCACCGAAGGCGGCATTAAACGGCTGACCGAATTGGTCGGAACGACCGCGGCCGCCGCCATACGTGGCGTTGCCGAAGGCGGTGGAGCCGCCGCGACTCAAATCGGCCAGGCGCTGCGGGACTCATACCTCAGTGGCTGGCGAGGTCTGGCCGCGCTGATCGGCACCGTGGCGTTTTTCGCCATGGTGCTGCCGCGTCCGCGCCGAACGCTGTTTGGTTGGTTCCGTCGCGCCGCAGTGGGCGCCGCTGTGGAGAAAAAGGATGCGGCGTAGATGAGGAAACAGGCAACCTATCGATTCGGCGTTTACGGTCGCAGCGGGTCCGGAAAGACGTGCCTGCTGTCGGCGTTGGCGATGTCGCATCGGCCTCATCCCGAGGGCTACACCGCCACGCGAGTGCCGTTGGAGGGCGACGACGGCCCGCCGCCGCGCGGCGACGTTCCCGACTGGGTGGCGGAGACCGAAATGACGCCGCGCCAACGTGGCGATCGCTGGATTGAGGCGGCCATCGAAGCGCTGCGACATGGGGAGTTGCCGCGAGCCAATCAAGCGTCCGACTTCGTGATGACGTTTGAGTACGAGTTCACCTCGCCCGATCGCCGCACCTATCGCATCGAGCTGGTGGACTACTCCGGCGAGTTGCTGAATCCGCGTGACTTGGCGGACGCCGATTCACTGGCCGCGCGGCTGCGAGATCATCTACGCGAGATGGATGGCCTGTTGGTCGTTGCCGAAGCCCCGCGGGCGGGCGAGACCGAGCACCTCAGCAACGAACTCAACCTGTTGCGGCAGGCATTCGTCTCGTTGCGAGGCGACAAACAAGACGGCCCTGCGCTGGACGCCCCGGTTGCGTTGTTGGTCAGCAAGTGGGATCGACAGTCGGATTTAACTAGTCATCCGACTCCCGACGACGAGCTTGCGGCGCTCGATCGCTTTTTCGAGTCGGAGCAGCATGGGGAGTATCGCCAGCTCAGGAATGATCTGCAGAATGGGGTGACCCAAGGCAACTTTCGCGCCTTCCCGGTCAGTGCACTGGGGCCGGTGGTCACCGACAACCGCGAGGACGGCCGCGCCGTGGAGCGTCCGACGACGCAGGCGCCGTTGCCGTCGTTCGGCATGGAGGACGGCTTCATCTGGGCCGCGCGCCGTTGCGACGCGTTGATGCTCCGCGACTGCGAGGAGCAGGCGCTGGGGCTCTCCTGGGCCTGGCCGCCCTGGCCTGCCGGCAGCGGTCGATTGTCTCGCGACGCCGCGCGACTTGCGCGACGCTTTCCCCGCGGGGCCAGTGAGCAGGTCCGGGCGCAGCGGGTGTCTCGAGTCTGCCGCATGAAGCAGCTCAGCCGCGGCGCGTTGTTGCTCGGCTCGCTGCTGCTGGCCGCGGTGGGCGGCGAAACAATCCGAGACCGGCAATTGCTCCGCGAAGGCGAGTCGGTATTGAGCGATCCGACTTCGTCTCCCAAACAGATTGCCGTGCACGAACAGTGGCTGGAGCAGTACGCCGCCAGCGGTCCGCACCGCCATTTGCTCTCCAAGTGGTTTGTCACCAGTCGCGCCGCGTACGATCGCGTGCACGCCTTGCGCACACAACGAGTGGATCAGGATTGGCGGCATGTCGAACAGACGGAGGACCCGTTGCAGCGCGCCGCGCAGGCGGCGAGCCATCTGCAGCGTTTTCCTAATTCGCGTCACATCCGCGAAGTGAAGGACGCCATCGAGCAGGCCGCCCGGATTCGCGAGTCGCGCGAGAATGGCGGCTGGTGGACGCTGGTCGAGTCCGACTGCCGCCGCGCACTTCAGCAGCGAGACGAGCCGGCGCTGCGAGACTTGTTGACGAGAATCGACCAGCCGCCGTTCCCCGATCGTGAGTCGGACCAAGAGCACTCGAAGCGAATGGAGCTAAGACTGGAGGTCTCCACGCTGCTGTCCAGTTTGGCGGCGGAGAAGGAGTGGTCACTATTCCTGGCCGAATACAACGACCATTTGGCGGGAGAGCGCTATCTGGACGCCGGGGCGCTGTTGTCCCGGCGTTGGCAGGAGCGACAGGTGGACGAGCGAATGGAGCGCACCTGCGCGAAGTTTCGCGAACAGCTCGCCACCGACCTGCCCGCTCGAATCAAGGAGCTGATCCGGCTCAATCAGTGGGGCGACGCCACGGACTTGGCCAAGCGGCTCGAGCGCGAATTGGGCCAGTGGCCGTCCGAGCTGCATCCGCAGGGAGATCCCCAGTTCGTCTCGCGGCAGCGGAGCGAAATCGACACCGCCTACGACAAGCATCTGTATGACATGTTGCGTCGAAGCCGCACGACGACCGCCGCGCGTGAGTATCTCGATGTAGCGCCGCTCGGCGCCATGCGACGCGAGGCGGAGGACTTTCGCCAATGGCTGGCCGCGCGCGGCGAGGCGCTCAAATTGACGCTTGTGCTGACGCGTGTGGAGTGGGGCCCCGGCTCCCAATCGGCCGACGACAACCACATCATCGTTCGCTTGAACGAGCGGACGGTGGGAGAGAAGACCAAGGTGGTCTCCAAGGCCAAGGGCTCGACCGGCGAGCTGATGCGGCACACCTTCCAGGCCAAGCTGGATGATGACATCAAACTGTCTGTCGAGATCAAGGAACGAGACTTCTTCGGCTACCACGACGACCACGGCAAGGGCGAACAGACAATACGCGTTTACGACCTGGTCCGCGGGTTCACGCTGCCGCTGCGCAGCGCCAAGTACTATCAAAAGGCGATCTTTCACGTTGAGGGTTCCCCGCCCGAGCCCAAGCTGCCCGACTGGAGGGGAGACTGATGAACGCCGCGACCAATGGCGTGGTCGCGGCGGGCCCGACTTCCCCCGATCCGCCCATGTTGTTCGCCGAAACCCCCCGAGCCGGTCGGTGGAACCATCGCTTCCTGGTGCCCGAGAGTCTCTCGCTCAGCGAGGAGCAACTGGCGGAGCAAGCGGCGCGGGCGCGGAGGCGTCCCCAGGGCGCGAACTATCTCGCCGTGGTGCGGTCGGTCGAGCAGCCGGCGACGGGCCGCGCAGCGGACGAGCTGCTGGTGCTGCATGGCGTCGAGGTGGAGCGTCTGGACGCAGCGACTCGCCGCGTGTTGCTCAAGCGGCTCGCGCAGCGGCTGGAGGATCTCGAGCAACTCGTGGAGGCGTTGGATTGGGAGCAGGAGGGCAAGCGGCTCGTCGTGCATCGGCGCGAATTGAAGGAGTGGTTCGACGCCGACTTTGCGCCGGAGCTGGCCGCCTGCCGTGGCCCCTCGCCGTTGCCCGAGTCGCAACGCGATCCCGACGCGGCGCCAAAACGCGGCTGGCGGCTGCCGCTGAGCGGCCTGATCCTGCTTGCCATCGCGATTAGCGTTTGGCGCCCATGGGACACTGCAGGGCCGCCGGAATCCGTCAACGGCCGCCCCGATTCGCCCGTCGCGCCTGAGCCAGTCGCTGCGCCGCACGCAGGCGAGCTGGCCGAAGTGGAGCCCGTGCTGCGTCAGTTGGCCGAGCGTTGGCGATTGCCGGAACGTCGCGACTCGCCGGAGCGGGTCTGCCAGGCCGTGGTCGATCGACTGGAGCAAGACCTGTTGTTGTCGCCCGTCGATCCAACCGCGCCAGCATCTCAGCGTCTGGCCTCGTTCGCCGCGGCGTTGGCCACACATCTGCTGAGCCAATCCCAGCGAGGCGCCGCGACGCCGCTGGAGCAGTTTGCCGACGATGGATTTCAGCGGCGGCTTTTAAGTTTGTATGGCGCCGACGGGCTCGACTATGCGGCGCCGCTTCGCAGCCTGATTGCGCCGAACGACTACGATCGTCAGGAGCAGCTCCGCTCGCTACTGGCGTTGTGCTCACCCGACGACAAGCGGCAAGTGAGTCAGTTTCGCGCGCTCACCGACGCGGCCAAAACGCTGACACTTGAGGCGTCCGGCGCCGACGTGTTGGTGGGGGACACGGACCTTGTGCGGCAGTTGCACGAAGCGGCCCGCGCCAGCGCGACGCTGCGGTGGGCGGCCGGCGCCGGAGAGCATGCGCCGTCAGGGCTCCAGCTCAGCTTGCTGAGTGAACAAGACGCGGCGGACGCGGCCGTGCTGCTAACCTGGTTGCGCCGAGCCGGGCTGAGCACGGCAGGCGGCGCTGAGGATGAAGTCGTAGCCGAAGTGCGGCAGTTCGTGCGTGACAAGCGAGACGTGCTCGAGGCGCTCGCCACCCAAGAGGCGCCCGGACGCCGCGCGCACGCCATCCAATGCGCCAAGCTGCTCCTGCAACTCGATCGGCACTTGGCGAGCCGGTCGTCATGACGCGCGCCGGGCCCCACGATCTAGGCAGGCTGGGTCCCTGCATATTCGTTGCCGTGTTGTACTTGCTGCTCGACGTGACCGCGGCGTATCTTCCGGATCGAACCGACAATGACGTGGCATTGTCCGTGCTTGGCGCGTTGTTCACTCAGCCCGTGATCTCCGCGGTCTTGCTCACAGTGGCCCCGATCCCGAGCTCAATACGTGGCATTGCCGCCGCGTCAATCTTCGGCGTCGGTGTCATGGGGACGTTAGGCTTCGGTTTGTCCGCAGATCGTGAGAATGGGCTGGTCATTGCAGTGTCCACTTTGTTTCAGTGGTGCGCATGTGTCGCGATCTTGGCTTCTGTGCGAAGGCGATTCCAATTGCAGCCCATGACGACGTTGATTTTGGAAAGGAGTCACAGTCCGTCGAACGATGGGAGCTTTGGGATTCGGCACATGCTGATGATAACAATGGCCATGGCCGTTGTTGCGGCGACGGCGCGTCGAGCGATTCCCGGCTTGGCAACACTGGAGATAGACCCAAACCAATTTGACTCCTCACACTGGGAGCTGGCCCAAGCCATGTTGATTGGCAACACCCTGGGCATTCTCCCTACGATGTTCGCGATGTTCGTCAATCGACACCTGCTTCTCTGGTTGTTGGCCAGCGCAGCCTGGTTGTGGCTGGGTACCCAACTTGAGTTTCTGGTCTTGGACGAAGCCTATCACGAGGAAATATGGGTCTTGAACTGGGCGCAGTTCTTCGCAACCATTTTGACTTTGAACACACTGCGATTTCTCGGTTGGCGCTGGCGTCCAGTGCGAGAGCCGTCTCCTGCTTCGCCTAAATTGCCCCAAGCGTCGGAAGAACAATGCTGATGACCGGTCGATATTCGTCGTGGCCCCGAGTTGGGCCGAGTTGTGTCATCGTGGTTCTGCTGTTGCTGGTCGACCTGCTGGCGCCTACGATACGGCACGCTGGCGATGAATTGGCGGCTTTGATTATTGGCGTTACTTATGCACAAGGCGCCATGGCGGCGTTGCTGATTGCGATGGCGCCGATGGAGTTCGTCGCGCGCATGATTATCGGCACCGCGTTGCTTGGGTTTGGCGTCATTGGCGCCGCGGGACTTGCCTTAGAAGGGCCGGGGGCTTCTGTAGCGATCGTGATCGGCGGCGCTTTGGTTGCCCAGTGGCTATTTCATTTGTTGTTGCTTCAGGCGCTGCGCCGCCGCATGCGGCTGCAGTTTTTGCCGCCCGACTTGGCAAGAATTCCCGGCACGGTGGCAACATCTGCCTCCAACGACGCGGTTGAGCAAGCGGACGTCCTGCTTGCGCCCGAAATCGACGAGCACCGGTCATCGCCGGCAGCGTCGCAGTTCGAGAACGCCGACCTGCAGTATGGCGTGCGGCATTTGCTTATTTGGACATCGATTGTCGCCGTAATTCTCGCTGTCGGGCGGGGATTTGTGTCTGCCGTCGCCCAAACGGAATGGGGCGGGGCGATTCGCTTCTCCGTGGAGGACGTTCACGCGGGAATCACGTTGATCGCCGCCAACACCATCGCCATTCAACCGTTGATAATCATTATGTTTGTCCGGCGGCGCCTTTTTCCGTGGTTGCTGGCCAGTCTTGGCTGGGTAGCGCTGGTGACCCTTGTCGAAACGGTCATTTGGGGACACAGCACCGACTTCTTTTGGGTGCTCAACCTGTGCCAATTTCTTGTCACCGGGCTGGCGCTGGGCAGTTGGCGATGGCTGGGCTGGCGCTGGCGCGTCCGGCAGCCGCACATTGAATCGCAAGCGTCCCCCGAGTTCGTCAGGAACGCGTGAGCACGACCGTCGAGCGAGGCGCGACGACGTAGTAAGCCGTGTTCAGTGGCGTGGCGGTGGATTCGTCCACAATGTCGCGCGGGCTCGAGAGCGAAGTATCCACGACACGCCGCCACTCACCGGGCTGGCCCTCGTGGATTCCGAAGCGGAGCTCGTGCCACCAGGCGTTGCTCATCACATAGATGTCCGTGTCCTGCTGCGACTCGCCGTGGAGACAAAGTGCCAGGCTATGGGAGTCGTAGGTCAGGTCGGGCGAGTAATCCACGCCGTGCCATTTGACGTCCTCGCGCCAGAAGCGGCTGCGCGAAATCGACGGGTGACGCTTGCGAAACGCGATCATTTCGGCAAAGAAGCGGAACGCGTCGCCATGTCGCGACAGCTGCTCCCAATCGAGCCACGTGGTCTCGTTGTCTTGGTTGAACGGGTTGTTGTTCCCTTGCTGCGTTTGCAGGAACTCGTCGCCCATGCGAAACATCGGCGTGCCGTTGGAGAGCATCAGCAGACAGAAGCAGTTCTTCACCTGCTGTTGCCGCGTCGCCAGCACTTCGTCAGGGGCGCCGGCATCGCCCTCCCAGCCGCAGTTCCAGCTGAAGTCGTCGTGCCCATCCAGATTGTCGTGCCCATTGGCCCAGTTGCGTTTGTGGTTGTAGGACACGAGGTCGTAGAGCGAGAAGCCATCATGCGACGAAACATAGTTCACGCTCTGGAACGGCCGCATGGCGTGAAGCCGGTCGTCGGGGAACAGGTCGGCGCTGCCGTAGAGCCTCGACATCAGCTCCGAGACCATGCCCGCGTCGCCGCGCACATAGCGTTGGATCACATCGCGGTAACTGCCGTTCCACTGCATCCACTGCACGCCGGGAAAGCGTCGCCCGAGCTGGTAAAGTCCCCCGGCGTCCCAGGGCTCGGCGATCAGCCGCACGTTGGCGAGCTCGGGGTCGGCCGCGATCTGGCCGAAGATCGGCGGGTCGCCCGTGCGAATCGAGCCGTCACTGTCTCGGGAGAAGATGCTGGCGAGATCGAAACGGAACCCGTCGACGCCCATTTCCCGCGCCCAGTAGCGCAGGCTGTCGATAATCAGCTGGCGGACGGCCCGATTGACGGTGTGCAGTGTGTTGCCCGTGCCCGAGAAGTTGGAGTACGGTTGCTGAGCCTCGCCCGACACCATGTAGTAGGTGGTGTTGTCGATGCCCTTGAAGCTGTACGTCGGGCCGTGCTCATTGCCTTCGCCCGTGTGGTTGTAAACCACATCGAGGATCACCTCGATGCCGGCGGCGTGAAGTGACTTGACCATGTCACGGAACTCGAACTCCGGCAGGCATTCGTGCAGGCTGACCGAGTAATCCTCATGAGGCGAGAAGAAGTTGATCGGCATATAGCCCCAATAGTTGCCCTCCTGTGGGTCGAACTGAAAGATCGGCATCAGCTCGACTGCGGTGACGCCAAGCTGCTTCAGATAGGGGATCTTCTCGACCACGCCCGCGAACGTGCCGCGTTTTTCGTCGCTCACGCCCGAGTTGTCGCGGCGGGTGAAGCCGCGGACGTGCATCTCGTAGATCACCAGGTCGTGGGTGTGCCGAATCGGATGGTGCGGAGGAGCGGGGCGGGGCAGCGGAGCGGGGTCGTCATGCTCCCATGTGAACGGGCACTGCGTGTTGCGGAGCACGGCCAACGGCGCCTTGCCCACGTTCGAGCCGGGACGCAGCGCCGCGTGGCGGTCAAACGTCGGCGGAAAGTAGATGTCCCGGGCATACGGGTCCAGCAGCAGCTTCTCGGGGTCAAACGTGTGCCAGGTGTAGCCGGGTCCCGCCGGCGGCCCGTCAATCCGATAAGCATACAGCTCCGACCCATCGAGCTCGTCAAGCGTCAAGCGGCAGTGCCAGATCGGCCCGGACTTATTGGCCAGCGGATTGAAGCTGAACTCATACACCGGATGGATCAGGTCCGTGTGTAGATAGAACTGCAGGCTGACGCGATGGGCGTGCTTGGAGTAGAGAGCGAAATTGTAGGCGCGTTCTTCGGGAATCCAGGTGGTCCCCAGCGGAAACGGCGCACCTTCAACGGTGGTCCAGGCGCTCATCATGTTGCTCACGTCGACAGAGTGCGTCTCGTGGCCCGATTCGGGCCCGATTCCAACCCGGGAACAGGCCGCCGGCGAGAATCCGCCACGTCGCGCGAGATGCCGTCTCGTAGACAGCCTCTACCTTATGGTACGCTATTTTTTCACCATTTGCCCTCGTAGCTCAGTTGGATAGAGCAGCGCTTTCCTAAAGCGCAGGTCACAGGTTCGAGTCCTGTCGGGGGTGCCTCGCGACTCTAGGGAACCGTACGACGGACTTCCAGTCCGTCGAGGATCGAGACGAGACCACGGGCCCACGAATCGGTTGCCCGAACGTTTTTCGATAGATTCCTTCAACAGCATTGTCGGCGACGGACTGGAAGTCCGTCGTACCTAGCCGACGGACTGGAAGTCCGTCGTACGCGGGGCATGTAGGACGGACTTCCAGTCCGTCCAGCGTTACCCATCCACAAAGTCCCAGCCAACGGCCTGCCAATCCGGGTGGATCCATCTTACCCATTGATCGGACGGGATCCCTGCCTTCTTGGGATTTCGACCGATGTACTGAACCACGTTCCAGAGATGCTCCTCATCGCGCACGATTCGGTCGTATGACTCTTCTTCCCAAAGGGGGCCTCCACGTCCAGTTGCCCTGTTGACCTGCAAGGACACGTATTGTTTTATCCGCTGGAGGCAGTCCTCCAGTTCGAAGCCATTGATTGGCCGAATGACCACATGGACGTGGTTGGGCATCACGACGAAACAGTTTGTGATGTGACGTGCGTTCTGGAAGTGCAGCAATGAATCAAACAACATCCTGGAAAATCGCACGTCCCGAAATAGACACGATCCCAATCCTTCGTCCATCCAGCGTTCCGTCCGGCTTGTAATCTCTTGCGCGAATTGCTTCCATTCCGTTTCAGTTCGAGGCGCCGGATGGCTCCTTTCCCAAATTGTTCGCCAGCGTTTGAGCGCTCGAAGCTGGTCTTGCGGGATAGAGTCCGCCTGACGGAACGTAACGGCGTACGTTGCTCCGTCCTGCCGCCAGTGCGGGAGATGGCGATGATAGAGGCGAACCGAGCGGCCGGGATCGAGTCCCCGGAATACGGGAGGGGGCGGTTTGTTGAAAACGGAAATTGTCATGTTGCGCTGTCTAATTCTCACTAGCTCTGTTTCGCCCTGCTCTGCGAGCCATCCCGCATGGCGAAGCATCCGAGATTGCGCAGCCGCTCCCTGAATTCCAGGGCAACAGGTCAATGCCAGCAGCTTATCCGCCCTAGATGCATTGCCCCAAAAGAAGTGAGGGCAGGTGTGACAACAGCGCGGCACTCAGCCGGACACAGGGTTCATTCGCGTGTTGGCAATGCGCGCAAGCTCGATGCTAAATGGAGCAGCTTGGCGACGCAGTCCCTGGACTCAGTGCCTCCCCGATTCTTGAAAATCTCCGAGTTTGTGCGTTAAACGCCGGTTTCTGCAACGGTCGATGTGGGAACGCTTCGGAGGTTCACGGGAGACGTTCGCCGGATTCACACCACCAACAGCTTAGGGAGCATGCCATGTCGGAACGACATTTGGCGCTGCCAAAGAATATGCGCTGTCGCTGCATGCCGAGGCGCGCAGTGTCGACTCCACATCGTCAGCCATGACACAAGCAGCCCTGATCTACCCGCATCAGCTATTCGCCGAGCACCCAGCCCTGAACGGGGTTTCTCAGGCTGTGCTGGTCGAGGAACCGCTGCTGTTTACCCAGTATCGCTATCACCGGCAAAAGTTGATCCTGCACCGCGCTGCGATGATGCGGTTCGCCGAACGACTCAGGCAGCGAAACCTTCAGGTCCATTACATTGCATCCGACCAGGTGACGCGAACAGCCGATATCGCTGGAGTGTTGAAACGACGGGGAATGAGCTCTGTACAGTACGTCGACCCATGCGACGACTGGCTCTCGGCTCGACTTTCCAGTGCCCTCGCCGAACAGGGCATCACGGGCACGGTGCTCCAAGATCCACATTTCCTCACTCCGATCTCGGAGATCGATGGCTTTGCCGCAGGGAAACGAAAGCTATTTTTCACCCAATTCTATGTCGCCCAGCGAAATCGGCTCGGAATTCTGCTGCAAGAGGATGGCAAGCCGGTCGGAGGCAAATGGAGTTTCGACCCCGAGAACAGGAAGAAACTGCCTAAGCGCGTTCGCGTGCCCGCAGCGCCCAGCGTCGCAGCGACGGAAACTGTGCAACAAGCACGTCAGTATGTGCATGACAATCTCCCGGACGCCATCGGATCGGATGACGCGTTCCACTACCCCACCGACCACGAGGGCGCCGCAGATTGGCTTGCAGAGTTCGTTCGCGAACGACTTGCGTCCTTCGGCGATTATGAAGATGCCATCAGCGAGAAACATGAGGTCCTGTTCCACTCGGCATTGACACCGATGCTGAACATTGGCCTGCTCTCTCCGCAACAGGTGATCGACGCAGTGTTGGCTCAGGCCGATCACGTGCCCCTCAACTCCCTTGAGGGTTTCGTGCGACAAGTCGTCGGCTGGCGAGAGTTCGTCCGCCTCGTGTATCTGACTCATGGCCGGCGACAACGTAGCCAAAACTTCTGGGAATTTACCCACGAAGTGCCGTCTGCGTTCTACCAGGCAAGCACCGGAATCGAGCCTGTCGACCACGTCATCAGCAAAGTGTTGCGCACGGGATACTGTCATCACATCGAGCGGCTGATGATTCTCGGGAACTTCCTTCTGCTGTGCGAAGTGCATCCCGATTCTGTCTACCGCTGGTTCATGGAGATGTTTATCGACGCCTACGACTGGGTCATGGTGCCGAATGTCTACGGCATGAGCCAGCACGCTGATGGCGGATTGATGACAACCAAACCTTACCTCAGCGGATCGAGCTATGTGCGCAAGATGAGCGACTTCAGCAAGGGACCCTGGTGCGACATTTGGGACGCCCTCTTCTGGCGGTTTGTCGATCGACACTTGGATTTTTTCGCCGGCAATCCACGCCTGGCCGTGATGGCCTCCATGAGGAATCGGCTCGGCGCCAAGCTGACGCACCACCTTCGAGTGGCGGAGGATTACGTGGCAAAGTTGCACGGGTGAGTGGCAGCCCTCAACCTGGAATCATCGAGAATGCGGCTGGCCGGGAAGGACATGATGAGAATTGCAATCATTGGCACGGGCATCTCGGGGTTGACCTGCGCACACTTGCTGCATCGCGAGCACAACGTCGTGCTCTACGAGGCCAATGACTATATCGGCGGACACACTCACACTGTCGACGTGGAGTCGCAGGGTCGGCGTCTGGCGATCGACACAGGGTTCATCGTCTTCAACGATTGGACCTACCCGAACTTTATTTCGCTGCTGGCGGAGCTGGGCGTCGCTTCGCAGCCGACCACTATGGGTTTCAGCGTCAGCTGCGAAAACTCCGGAGTCGAGTACAGCGGCAGCAGTCTCGGCTCGCTTTTTGCTCAAAAGCGAAACTTCTTTCGGCCCTCTCACTATCGCATGCTGCTCGACATTTACCGATTCAATCAGCGCGCGTTGCGGGATTATGCCGAGCTGGCTGAGGAGACGACCATCGACGAGTATCTGACCGCCAAACGCTACTCCAAGGCCTTCGCCGAGCTCTACCTGCTGCCGATGGGGGCAGCCATCTGGTCCTGTCCGACGGCGACGTTTCGGCAGTTTCCGATTCGCTTCATTATCGAGTTCTACAAAAATCATGGACTGCTCAGCCTTGCGAATCGCCCTGTATGGCACGTGGTGCAGGGCGGCTCACGATGTTACGTGGACCAGCTGACTCAGCCGTTTCGCGGAAACATTCGTTTGAACAGTCCGGTGAGTCGCGTCACACGCCACGAGGAGTTCGTCGAGGTCACCTCACGCGGCATCACAGAGCCGTACGACGAAGTCATTTTTGCCTCCCACGCCGATCAGTCGTTGCAGATGTTGGCAGCTCCTACCACTACGGAACAAGAGGTGCTCAGCGAGTTTCCCTACGGGAAGAACTCCGCCGTCCTGCACACTGACACTCGTCTGCTGCCACATCGGCGAAGCACGTGGTCCAGTTGGAACTACCGCGTTCGCAAGAACGAATCCCGACCGAGCGTGACTTACAACATGAACATTCTCCAACGGATCGACGCCGCAGAAACCTATTGCGTGACACTGAACGATGATGAGCGAATTGATCCAGCTCTCCGGCTTGGGACGTTCAAATATAGTCATCCGATATTCACAACCCGTCGTGCCCGCATGCAGCGTCGGCATGCAGAGCTAATCCGAAAACATCGATCGTCGTTCTGCGGGGCCTACTGGGGGAATGGGTTTCATGAAGATGGTGTAACGAGCGCCCTGCGGGTCTGCGCTGCCTTTGGAGTGACTCCGTCTTGGCAAGCTCCGCGGGAGACGCCCCGCTCCACCCGCTCGATCGAGACGGGAGTGGGGCATGGCAACTGAAACTCGAAACGCAGGCGCCCTGCACAGCTGCCTGTACGTTGGCGAAGTGCGGCATCACCGATTGGTCCCGTTTGATCACAAGTTTCGGTACAGCGTCTTTCTGGTCTACCTGGACCTGAACGAGTTGGACGAGGTGTTTCGAGGCCGATGGCTGTGGTCAACGCGTCGCCTGGCGGCAGCGAGGTTCCGCAGGGAAGACCATTTGGGAGATCCCGGCACGTCCTTGTCGGAATCGATCGCCAGCCTGGTGCAAGAGCGATCCGGACTTCGCCCGGAAGGCCCGATTCGCCTGTTGACTCACTTGCGTTACTTCGGTTTTGTGATGAATCCGGTCAGCTTCTACTACTGCTTCAATCGTGCAGGAAATCAAGTCCAGCATGTCGTCGCCGAAGTCAACAACACGCCCTGGGGAGAGCGACATTGCTACGTCCTTGACTGGCAAAACTCGACGGAGCCACGCTCCCTGCGGGCAGAAATCTCAAAGGAATTTCACGTCTCACCATTCATGCCGATGGACATGCAGTACGTGTGGCAGTTGACGCAGCCAGCCGCGTCGCTCGCTGTCTCCATCGAGAACTGGCAGTACGGCGAACGAAGTTTCGTCGCGAGCCTCCAGCTTCAGCGTCGCGAAATCACCACGCATAGCCTCGCTCTGGCTCTGCTTCGTCATCCGTGGATGACAGGCAAGGTATTTGCCGCGATCTATTGGCAGGCATTGAAGCTGTGGTGGAAAGGAGCAAGCTACGTCCCCCATCCAAAAGTAGAAAGTGGCTAAGGAGCTGCCCCCGCGAACGCTTGCCTGCCTGCCTGCCTGCACCACACGGCGGCGAGCTCACAAGTCCCCGTCACTCCACATGCGATATCAGATTACTAGAATGTCCAGCAGCATCGAGGCTCCGAATCACTCTCCCGTTGCCAACAACTCGGGGAGTCAACAAATCCTGTTCCGCCTGCTGTCACGGCTGCAACATGGCTGCATTCAGCTCACCCTGCCCGATGGGAGCCAGCGATCGTACGGCGAGCCGGGAGACGACCTGCTGGCAGCTCACGCAGAGATTCTGCACGAGTCGTGTTATCGAGACATCTTGTTCAGTGGAAGCCTGGGGGCAGCGGAAGCCTATCTCCAAGGTCGCTGGCGTTCGGATGACCTGACTTCGCTGCTGAGGCTGATGTGTCGCAACTTGTCGGAAACAGGCATGCTCAACACGGGCTGGGCTCGTATTGGCCGAGTTCCGGCGAAGATTGTGCATTGGCTATCCGGCAATTCGCTACGGGGCAGCAAGCGGAATATTGCCGCACACTACGACCTCAGCAATGAGTTTTTCCGTTTGTTTCTGGATCCAACCATGATGTACTCGTCGGGCATTTTCAAAACCCCCGAGTCCACCATGGAACAGGCCTCAATCGAGAAGGTCGACCGCATCTGTCGTGTGCTGGATCTGCAGCCCGGCGACCATGTCCTCGAAATTGGGACCGGCTGGGGAGGGTTCGCTCTGCATGCCGCGAGAGAGTACGGATGCCGAGTGACAACAACGACCATCTCGCAGCAGCAGTACGAGTTGGCCGCCGACAGGTTCCGAGTTGCCGGCCTGAGCGACCGCATTACGCTGTTGCGTGACGACTATCGCCAGTTGACGGGGCAGTACGACAAGCTGGTCTCGATTGAGATGATTGAGGCAGTTGGACGGCGGTACTTGCCGACCTATTTCCAGACCTGCAATCGCCTGCTGAAGCCGCTCGGCACGCTGCTGATTCAAGCGATCCACACCCCGGACCACGGTTACAACGCTTACTGCCGCGGGATTGACTTCATTCGGAAGTACATCTTCCCCGGAGGGCACCTGCCGTCGATTGGCGCCATGCAGCGGGCCACCGAAGGCACAGGCCTGTCGCTGCGCGAGATGCACGAGTTTCCCGAGAGTTATGCCCGCACGCTGCGGTGCTGGCGCCATGCATTTGAGGAGAATCGGAGTCAAGTGCTGTCGCTCGGCTTCGACGAACGCTTTGTTCGCATGTGGAACTACTACTTCTGTTACTGCGAGGCCGCGTTCCTCGAACGCTCGGTCAGCGCCGGACAGTTTGTCTGGAAGAAGTCTCGGCGTTGACGCCGTTTCATCAATCGCTCCTGTGATGTTCCTCGCGAGTGCCCCATGCTTGATGCCGCTGTCTCCCAAATTGCATTCTCCGCCGCGGAAAGCGGTTGGCTGCCTGATTCGCTGACTCGAATCGGCATCCGTCGTTTGCTGAGAAAACGATTGCATGCGCTACGTGCCAGTTCGCCTCAACAGGCCGAGGGCCGTCGAAGAGAGTTTCTCAACCGGTGCGCACAGTCGCGGATCGCCGAAGTTCCGCAAAAAGCCAACGAGCAGCACTACGAAGTTCCGGCGAAGTTCTTCGAGCAGGCGCTCGGGCCTCACCTCAAGTACAGCTGTTGCCACTGGGGACCGAACACTTCGACATTGCAGCAAGCTGAGCAAGAGGCCTTGTCGATCACCTGCGAACGAGCTGGCCTGCAAGACGGCATGGAAATCCTTGAGCTCGGCTGCGGCTGGGGCTCCCTTTCGCTCTGGATGGCCGACCACTTCCCCAACGCCAAGATTGTCGCCGTCTCGAATTCACAACCGCAGCGTCATTACATTGAGACAGAGGCAGCGAAGCGAGGAATCACCAACCTGTCCGTTCTCACCGTGGACATCAACGATTTGGCGATAGGACCACAGGGACTCACAAGGGTCGCCTGCGATGGAGGCCCGATAGGACCACAGGGCCTCACGAGGGTCGCCTGCGGTGGAGGCCCGATGAGTAAATCGTTCGATCGAGTGGTCTCGGTCGAAATGTTCGAACATGTCCGGAATCACGCCGAGCTGCTCCGTCGAGTTGCAAGTTGGCTGAAGCCGGACGGGAAGCTGTTTGTCCATATCTTTGCGCACAAGCATCAACCCTATTTCTTTGAAGACGACCGGAACTGGATGACCCGGCACTTCTTTGCAGGAGGCATCATGCCGAGCGAGGATCTGCTGTCGAACTATCAGCACGACCTTCGGCTGGCAGAGCAATGGCGATGGAGCGGCACACACTACGAACGCACCTGCAATGCCTGGCTGCAACTCACCGACGAACGCAAAGCGTGCATACTTCCGTGCCTGAAAGAGACCTACGGCGAGGCGAATGCGTTCCGATGGCTTCAGCGATGGAGGATTTTTTTCATGGCTTGTGCGGAGCTGTTCGGATACGACGGTGGCAACGAATGGGGAGTGTGCCACTACCTCTTCGAGAAGCCGGAGTGAGAGCCCATGCCGCTCGAAGTTCTGGGATTTAGTGCCCTCGGGATTTTGGCGCTGATGGTCTCCACATGGATCGTCAGTATTGTGCTCCGAGACGTGAGCATTGTCGATCTGATGTGGGGCCTCGGCTTTGTCGTCGTGGCCTTCATTTCATTGTTGAACGTCCCGTCAGAACCGCAGGCCCGCTCAGACATCTTCGATTGGGACGTTCCTTCGCGTTGGCTGCTGCCGACGTTAACGACCATCTGGGGCTTGAGACTGAGCGTGCATTTGGCGAGGCGGAACCATGGTCAGCCGGAAGACAAACGGTATGCCGCCATGCGATCGAGTTGGGGGCAGGGCTTCTGGTGGAAGAGCGTCTTTGTTGTCTTCCTTCTCCAGGGAATTGTGATGTGGCTCGTCTCGCTTCCATTGCAGGCGGGGATTACGCGGGCTCAACACGGCTGGGAACCGTTTCACTGGGTGGGGCTTGCGATCTGGAGTGTTGGCCTGTTTTTCGAAGCGGTTGGCGACTGGCAACTGACCCGATTTCGAGCCGACCCCGCCAACCGGGGACGCGTGCTCCAACACGGACTCTGGCGATACACGAGGCATCCGAACTACTTCGGTGACTTCTGCATCTGGTGGGGGCTGTTTCTCGTCGCGGTTGCCCACGGCGATCATCTCTGGACCGTGATCAGCCCTGCTTTGATGTCTCTATTTCTGATGAGAATTTCCGGGGTCACGTTGCTCGAGAAGTCGCTGGTCCGTGAAAGACCGGAATATGCCGAGTATGTCCGGCATACCAACGCCTTCTTCCCCGGCCGCCGGCGATAGTCGCGGCAGACATTCGGCGACACTAGGCACGCTAGGCAAATAGCCGCTCCATCACTCGCTGCAATGCAGCTCGTTCGTGCTCGTAGCCGAAGCGATCGAGGACGCGGCGGCGCGCCGCGGATGCCAGTTGCTGACGCTGAGGCTCGGGTTGGTCGAACAACTCGAGGATCACCTCGCCCAGTCGATGGAGATGGGCGCGGGGGATTAGCAGGCCATGCTCGCGGTGCTTGATCACCTCGGGGATGCCGCCGGCGTCGCTGGCGACGACCAGCCGCTCGCAAGCCATCGCCTCGAGCACGGCGTTGGGCAGGCCGTCCCAGAGCGACGGCTGCAGAAACACGTCGCAGAGCCGCAGATGATCGGCGACCGCGGCTTGGCTGTCCAAAGGCCCGGTCACGAAAATTCGCGCTGCCGCCTCTGGATGCTCGGCTCCAAAACTTGCCAGGGCCGCCTGCTCGCGGGCGCGAACACTGCCAATCACCAACAGGCAAGCTGGCCGAGCTTGCCGCACGCAGGCAAGCGCCGAGAGCAAAAACGGCAGCCCCTTCTTGTGTCGCAACTCGCCGCAAAATCCGAGCACCAATTCGGGAGGGGCGATGCCGATTTCGCGACGCAAGCTCAGGTCGGGCGGGCCGCCGCGAAACGTCTCGGCATCAACGGCATTGCCGATCACCTCAACCTCGCGGCGCCGGCCGGCCAGCATGTTGATCTTGTCCGCCAACTCGCGCGAAACCGACGACACCACATCAGCTCGATCGAGCGTCCAGAGCAACCGAGCAAAGTCTCCGGGAGGAAACATCAGGCGGTCAACGTCGTTGCCTCGCGCACTGACGGTGCAAGGCAACCCCAGCCATTGGGCAAAGGTGACCGCGGCAAATCCGGCAGGGTAGAGATAGTGTCCCCAAACGCCCGCAAAGTGGTGCCGGTCGTGCAGCCACTCCAGCACATTGAGCGTGTGCTGCAGAGACAGATCAAGGCTGCCGTACATGCCGAGGCGGTGAACGGTCCAATGCGGCGCTTCGCCGGACTGAGTGTGGCGGTTCGGCACCGGGGCGTCCGAGGGCAGGGGAGCAGCAAATTTAGGCTGCTCGTCGGCGACGACGTGAGCGTTGTGCCCGAGCCCTTGTTCTGGTTCGCCAGCGCCGGCGGACGTCCACGTTGTCAGCCGACCGGCGTCGAGCTGCCGAGTCCAGGCGAGCACATGCACATCGTGGCCCAGATCGGCCAACGCGCGCACCGTGCGCAGGGCGCTGCGTGAGACACCGCCGATGTCCGGCGGAAAGCGTTCGGCGAAAAACAGCAGGCGAGCCATGAAATCGGGGCGTTGTGCTCGGGGGCTGTTGAAAAACAGGCCGGCCGCCGCTTAACCGTCGGCAAGTGTGCCCAGCGCGTCCGCGGCGGTCTCGAAGATGTCGAGGAACTGATCGAAGCGGGCGATCTCCAGCACTTCACGTCCCGTCGCGGAGACACCGGCGAGCAGCACTCGGCGATCCAGTTTGTGGACGGTCTTGTTGATGGTGGCAATCAGATCGAGCACGGTGGAGCCGAAGAATTTTAAGGCCGACAAATCGAGCACAACGTCTTTGCCGTACGACTCAACATGCCCTAACAGCTCGGGCCAGACCGATCGCGAGGCCTCTTCCGCGAAGGCGCCGCCGCGACATTTGAACTGAATCACCAATCCGGTGTCTTCGGACAACGAGAAATAATCTTCCAGACTCATGCTTGCTCTCGCTTGGTGGCCGGTCCGTGTTTTTCCAACGTGACAACGTTCCCGGTTTCGTTGTAATGGACGGCGTCCATAAAGGTGCGAATCAACAGCAAGCCGCGACCGCTGGCTCGCTCGATCTGCTGCGGTTCGGTCGGATTGGGGAGCGTCGCGGGATCGAAGCCGGGGCCCTCGTCCCGCACGACAAACACGCCGCGTTCGCGGGTCAGGCGAGCTTCAATGTAAACCCGGCGCGACGCGTAGGGGTCCGCCGTGCGGCGCGACTCCAACAAGTCCCGGTAAGCGACCGGGTCGTGCTCACGCGTCTCGGAGTCCAACTCGAGATTGCCGTGAAACAACGCGTTGTTGACAGCCTCCTCGAGCGCCACGCAGACGCGAATGCCCTCGCTTTCATCGCACAATCCGACCGTGCGAATGCTGCGGTGGAGAAAGTTGATCAGCGGCGGGATCATCGCGGGATCGTTCTCCAGCGTGAATTCGCTGTGGCTGCGGGTCATCGAGCCCATCAGCCGCATATGCGATCGCTCCTCGTGGGCCACGGCCAGCACGTGTTGAACCGTCTCGACCAGCCGTTGGGTCAGCAGCGCCTTGGGAACGTAGCTCGCGGCTCCGGCCTGCAATGCTTGAACCGCGGTTTCCTCGCTGCCCCGCCCGGTCATCAAGATCACCGGAATGAGCGGATACTCATTGACCAACATCGTGACCAGATCGAGCCCATTTCGCTCGGGCATAATCAGGTCCGTGACGACCACCTGCGGCGGATTGGCCGCAAGCAGCGTCTGTGCCTCGTCCACGTTTGTCGCAAAGTCGACCGTGACGCCCGGCATTGCCTCAAGCAACGCCGCCACGGCGCGGCGATCCATCGGGGAATCGTCGACGACCAAAACCTTAGCGCTCATGTTTCGCGCACGCTCCTCTGCTTATTCTTGAGACGCCGCATAGTCTACCAGACTTCGCAACAGTGATTCCACGCATTGCCGAAGTGCGGTCAGGTTTTGCGAGGCGGCCGCCAAGTCCTGGCTGATGGCCTGGTTTTCCAGTTCCGTGGCCAGCTCCTGCGATCGCGTGGGGCCGAAGTATCGCAGCGATCCCTTCAACGTATGGGCAGCGATTCTCAGCGTCTTGGCGTCCTCGCTTTCCAAGGCTGCCTGCGCCTCGCCGAGCAATCGAGGCGCCTCGTCGGCGAACAACGCGGCCAGCTCGCGCAGCAACGCCTCACGCCCCTCGACGAGGGCAAGGGCGGCACGCCAGTCGACGGAATCCTGCAAGGCAGCGGCCGACGAACCGCTGGCCGACTCCGACGACACCTCGACGACCGGCGCAGCATCGACGACCGGCGCAGCATCGACGACCGGCGCAGCATCGACAACCGGCGAGATGTCGTCGACCGGCACGTCGGACTCGAGCGCTACGGCGGCCTGCTCGGCCGCAGCGCGGCTGGCGATCCGCTGGGCCAGCTGTCGCAGCCGCTTAAACAGCTTGGCGGGCTCAATCGGCTTGGTGAGGTAATCGGTCATGCCGGCGTCCAGGCATTCCCGGCGGTCCTCCGGCATGGCCTGCGCCGTCATGGCGATAATCGGGAGATCGGGATGGCGTTTGCGGATACGCCGCGTGGCCTCGAGACCATCCATGACGGGCATGCGCACATCCATCAGGACGACGTCAAAATCGCCCGCCTCGACTCCTTCCACGGCCTGCTGGCCATTGACCACGACGGTGAGGTGGCAGTTTTCGAGCAGCCCTCGGATCAGCGCAACGTTGACTGGGCTGTCTTCGGCCACCAGGATCTCCAAGTCCTCGACGGCCCGGGGCGCGGCCAACTGAGCCACTTCTTCGTCAGCCGGCAGTGGAGTGCCGGCCAGCAGCCGCTGCATCGTCTCGCGCAGCTCCGATTGCTTGAACGGCTTGAGCAACTGGGCGACAACGCCCGACTTTGCGGCCATTTCCGAGTCCGTGGGCCGGGGTGACGACGTCAGCATGACGATCAGCGGGGGATGAGGCAGCAGCCGAATTTTCTGGGCGAGCTCGAAGCCGTCCATCCGCGGCATCTGCATGTCGGTGATCACCACGTCGAAGGGCGCGACGTTCGGATCGTGAAGCGTGTCCAGCGCTTGGCGGCCGTGTTCGCAACAGACCACCTCCATCCCCCAGCGGCCCAGCAATTCCTCGAGCACAACGCGGTTGGCGGGATGGTCGTCCACCACCAGCACTCGCGCAGGTGGCAGCGGCGCGGGAGGCGCCGATTCGCCCACGCCAACGCGGGCGGTGAAGTGAAACGTGCTGCCTCGATTCGTCTCGCTGTCGACCCAGATACGGCCCCCCATGAGCTCGACAAACCCTCGCACGATGGAGAGGCCTAGGCCGGTGCCGCCGTAATCCCGGGTCATGGACGCGTCCGCTTGCTCGAAGGCTTCGAAGACCGTGTCGAGCTTATGCGAGGGGATGCCGATGCCCGTGTCGCGGACATGGCAGGTAAGCTCCACCTGTGGGGCGGCGGACGGGTCATCATCCTCCGGAGGCGCCGGCGACGCCTCCAGCCTCACTTCGACCTCGCCGATGCCCGTGAACTTGATCGCGTTGCCCACCAGATTGGTGAGCACCTGGCGGATGCGTGCGGCGTCGCCGATGACAACCTCGGGGACCTCGGGGCGAATGTTGCAGATCACCTCCAGCTTCTTCGCATGGGCGCGGACGGCAAGTGACTTCAACGTGTCACCTACGACGTCGCGGACGACCATCGGGGCCGTCACCAGTTCAATCTTGCCAGCCTCCGATTTGGCGAAGTCGAGCACATCGTTGATGATCGCCAGCAGTGACTCGCCCGAGTCCTTGACCATTTGCAGGTACTCGCGCTGCTTCGGCGAGAGATCCGAGTGCAACACGAGCTCCGTTAGATTGATGACGCCGTTCAAGGGCGTGCGAATCTCATGGCTCATGTTGGCCAGGAACTGGCTTTTCGCCTGATTGGCCTGATCGGCGTCCTCCTTGGCACGCTGCAATTCGGTCTCGATCTTCTTGCGTTCCGTGATGTCGAGCACAAACCAAATGAAGTCTTCGGGCGGGCCCGGCATCCAGGTCACGCCAGCGACAACGGGCACGAGCCGCCCGTCGCGGTGGATGACTTCCTTCTCCCACGGCTTGCAATCCTCTCCCGACCGCGCCTCGTCGATATGCCGACGGTCGGCCGCCGCCCAATGCGACGGCGTGAGGTCGCGCCAGTTGAGCCGGCCGAGCACCGAGGAGTCGCGGCCGATCATGCGCAGGAACGCCTCGTTCGCCTCGAAGATCTCGCCATCGGCGCGAGCGATCGCGACGCCGATCAGGTTGGAGTCGACCAGTTGCCGGACGCGCGCATCGCTCGCGCGGCGCGCCTCCTCGTTCAGCTTTCGCTCGGTGACGTCCCAGAACATGCCCTGCACCCCGACGATCTCGCCCTGCGCATCCAGAGCAGGCGCCTTGAGCACCTGGACAAAGATGCGGCGCCCGTCGGGACGCACATGCTCCTCGATGTCCTCCAGCACTTCGCCCGTCGCAATCACGCGCTGGTCGTCGGCGCGGTACTTTTCGGCCAGCTCGGGGTGGAACAGGTCGCGGTCCGTCTTGTTGACCACCTCCTCGATCGGCCGCCGCAAGGTCTCGCAGAATCTCGCGTTGGCCGACACGATCCGGCCCTCCGTGTCCTTGCGAAACACGTTCAGCGGCAGGCTTTCGAGCAGTGAACGATACGCGGCCAATGATTCGCTAAGCGCCTCCTCCGTCTTCTGCCTTCCGGCCATCTCCAGCCGCAATGCCTCATTGACCGCCTGCAGCTGTCGCGTGCGACGCATCACCTGGCTCTCAACCTCATGGTGCACATCGATGAGCTGCCGCGTGTATCGAGCGGCCGCCCAGCCTGCTGCAACGCCCAACAGCAGTCCCGCCAGAGGCCAGTGCGTTTGCTGCGAGCGAACATAAGTGTCCGTCGGCTGGCAGCGCAAGGACCAATCGGCGCCGGCCGCCTTGACCGGTGTGACGCTGGTCAACGACATCGACTCGGGTGACTCGCGCAGCGACGAGCGGCGCTGGTAGAGCACCTCGTTGCCGCTCATCACCGAGATGTCGATGCCGCGTTGAATCTGCAGATTGCCGAGAATCGCCACCTGCACCGCGCGATCGACGATGGTGTCGAGCCGCAGCACGGCCGCCAGCAGGCCTCGCAACGTGCCCAGCGACGGCGCGGCGCCCAGCGACGTATTGTGCACCGGAACCACAAACAGCAACTGGTCCTCGGGCGACTGCCAAGGCAAGCTCCGCGCCAACAGCTGGGACTCTCCGTTGACGCACGCGGCCAGCAGCGAAGACGCCATTGGATCGGAGGCCAGGTCGTAGTCGCGGTCAAAGATCAGATCATCTCGACGGCGACCGGTGACGATTCGCAGTGAGGAGGCGGCCGTGGGCCGCTCCGCGCCGTCGCCCACGTGGTCGAGCTCGGGAACGATCCAGTAGATCGCCGAAAGCGGCGCGTGACTCTCCAACAACGGAGCGGCGACGCGCTGAAACACGCCCGCGTCAACGGTGGGGGTGTCGAAGAAGGTGGCCGTCAACCGCACGGCCTCCAGCTGCACCGACACCTCGCGTTCCAAGGCGCCGGCGCGGGCCGTCACCGCCAAGTCGAATTCGCTTCGCAAGGCGCGCCGTTCGTAGGCGCGAACGCCGTACCATACGGCGACGCCCGCGATGACGCCCAGCACCCAAACGGTCCAAGGGAGCCAACGAAGTCGGGCGGATGTGGAGTCGGCGGACGGAGTGGGGGCAGCGGAGACCATTTTGAAAGTTTATTGTTTGACGCAAGCCGTTTCAAGCAAACGGCTTCGCGAGTGCCCGACGCTCGCCGCACCCTTTGCCTTGCTGGAGTGACACGCCTAGAATGGCGTGTTTGAATGGGGAAGCTCGCACTGCACCAGTGCGACCGACCCGGCCGCTCGTGCCCGGTTAGGCGGTCTATTCGGGCGCAACGAATGATGGCGCAGGCTATCGACGCCCTCCAACGGGAGAATTTGGTTGACCGAACATCGCTCCCTCACCGTCCTCCCCGTCTTCAACGAAGTCAAACATGTCCACGCAGTGCTCGATGAGGTGCGTCTGCACAGCCAAGAGGTGCTGGTCGTGGACGATGGCTCCACCGACGGCACCGCCGACGAGCTGAAACGTCGCAGTGACATTCAGGTCATCTCACATGAGGGGAATCAGGGCTACGGCGCCGCCCTGCGGACGGCCTTTCAATACGCCGCCCGGGAGGGTTATTGGGCCGTCGTGACCGTCGACTGCGACGGCCAACACGAGCCCCAGCGAATTCCTCGCTTCCTGGCGGCACTCCAAGGCGCGGACATCGTCTCGGGCAGCCGGTATCTCAAGCAGTACCAGGGAGACAGCGAGCCGCCGGGGCAGCGTCGCTGGGTCAACCAAGTGGTGACCGCCGAGTTGAACGAGCTGCTCGGGCTGTCGTTGACCGACGCCTTTTGCGGCTTCAAGGCCTACCGTGTCGACGCGCTGCGACAACTCGAGATCCAAGAGCCCGGTTACGCGATGCCGCTTGAACTTTGGGTGCGGGCCGCGTTTCAGCATCTCGAGATCATCGAGTTGCCGGTACCGCTGATCTACTTGGACGAGAAACGCAGCTTCGGCGGCGCGCTGGATGACGCCATGACACGGCTGGACTACTATCGCTCGGTAATCTGTGCCAGCTACAAGCAACTTTGTCGTGAAGGCTCTGTGGCGCCTGTCGCCGACGCTGCGAAGCACTGCGTTGGCCAATGAACTCCGGGACGCCGTCGATCGATCCCCTCGCCTATCATCGTCTGCGCGCGCCTCAACAAGACGGCGAGGCGCTCGTGGAACTGTCGCGTCCGACGATTTCACTGACGCCCGCTGCTCGCCAACAGCAACAGCGCGTCAACTGGCAGCTCGACCTGGATCGCATTGCCTGCGTGTCCCGAGCTCGCGAAGCCGCTTTGCAGTTGGCGCGACGACACACGGGCAGCTATCGCGATCTGCCCGAGCTGCCTGACGATCCTGCTGCGCCGTGGCTAATGTCGGGACACCAACCGACGTTATTCCATCCCGGCGTCTGGTTGAAGAACTTCGGGCTGTCGCGAATGGGGACGCTTGCCCGCGGCGTGGCGGTGAATCTGGTGGTCGATAACGATCTCGCGGCGGCGAGCGGCCTGCGGTTGCCCCTGGCGGACAGCGGAACCTGGCGCAGCGAGACCGTGCTTTGGGAGCAGCCCACCGAGCCGATTCCGTTTGAAGAAAAGCCCGTCGTGGACGGCGAGCTGTTCCGGAGCTTTGGCGAACGCGTCGCACGCGCGATCCACCCGCTCACCAAGGAACCGCTCATCGACTCGCTCTGGCCGGTGGCCGTGGAACGACATCTCGCCGGCGAGCCGCTAGGGCGATGCTTGGCGGCGGCGAGGCACGTGTTGGAAGGCGAGCTTGGACTGCGCACCCTTGAGCTGCCGTTGGGCGAGTTGTTCGATCTTCCGGAAGTCGTGGCGTGGACTGCCGCCGTGCTCGAACAGCTCGACGAACTGCATCGCGTCTACAATCGCGGCCTGAGCCAGTTTCGTCGCACCCATCGAATTCGCAGCCGTGCTCATCCCGTCCCGGACCTCGACCGCGACGAAAGCTGGCTCGAGTCGCCGTTTTGGGTCTGGCAGCGATCCATGCCGCGGCGCCGGCCGCTCTGGCTGCGGATGTCCGGCAACGGCTTCGCTTTGTCCGATCGCCACGGATGGCAGGTTGAGGGCTCGCAGCTGCGCGAGATGTTGCTCGATCTCCGAGGTCAAACTCGGATTCGCCCGCGAGCTCTGATGACGACGCTGTTCTGCCGTACCGTGCTTGCCGATCTGTTCATTCACGGCATCGGCGGCGCAAAGTACGATCAGTTGACCGACGCGATCATGCTGGAGTTCCTGCGGATCGAGCCGCCAGCCTACCTGACCATGACGGCAACGGTCCGCTTGCGTGGCCGAGAGCCGTGGCGGCGTGCCGAGCAGCTCGCCTTGCGACGACAGGAATTGCGGGACCTCGTTTACAATCCCCAGCGTCATTTAACCGACAGTCAGCTCGCAAGTGAGGCCTGCCGAAATCTGCTGGACGAGAAGTCGGCACTGTTGAGTCAACGAGATCAACTCGCGGCCCGCCATTGGGGCATTGGGCGAGTGAACGAAAAGCTGCAGCCGTATGTGGCGGAGCGTCGCGAAGCGCTGATCGAAATGCTGGAGGATTTGCGCCGAAACCTGCGAGAAGACCAGCTGCTGGGAAGCCGGGAGCTCTCGCTGGCGCTATTTCCAAGTCAAGAACTTCCGGACAAACTACTGGACCTTGGCAAAAAAGTGGATAAGTTGTCCATAACCTATCGTTGACGGTCCATTTGGCCTCTGCGCGGCCATTTCGCATCGAATGGATTGATCTCACCAGTTCGAAGGGATTCGGGACATGCCAGCCACTGTCGCGCGCAATGCGGGAACAAAGGTCGCCTGCGATGGAAGCCCGACCCGCCAACGTCGGCCAGCCTGGCCGCTGCTGCCTCCGGGTGCGGAGATTCGCGAGGCGGGCGAGGGAGATCATTACTCCATTTTCGAGTTTTTGCGGGCGACGTTGCAGTCGCCGGGCGAAGACGGATTCGCCGCCCAGTTGGAGCGGCCCGGCTACGAACCGTCGGATCGGCTTTTGCTGATGCAAGAAAAGCAGGTGCTCTCCCACTTACTGGTCAACCGAGTTGACCTGGCGTTTGGAGAGGGTGTCGAGCTTCCGGCCGTGGAGCTGGTGGACTTTCATTCGCACGCCGATCTCCACGGCAGCGATGCCGAGTTGACGCTGATCGACACTGCGTTGCGTCGCGCCTCGGCGCAGGGCAGAGTGCTAGCCACCATGCGGACGACCTCCGCAGCGCGGCATCAGGCGCGAGGTTGGTGTCTGGGGCCTCAGCACAGTTGGTCATCGGCTTGTCCGCGCGATCTGTTGTCGCTGTTGTCGACCAAGACGGCGCCGGCCTCGCTCCAGGTGCGAATTTGGCGACAGATCGAGCAGGACGCAATTGATCGCTTGCACGCCGGCGACTGTCGACAGCGGTACGGGTTGGTGCGGCGCGACGACGAACATTGGCGATGGCTCGTGAGCCGAGGTGTCTGCGATCGCGTTTATGTGGCGGTCGAGAGCGGCCCGCCGTGTGCAACGTCGCCGACCCCGTCGACGGCGGAGCCGGAGGACGGGATCGTAGGCTACGCGTTTGTCCGCCGCGGTCGAATCGCCGAGCTCTGCGTGGCGCCGGGGCAGGACGAAGCCGCTCAGGAGTTATTGCGCAGAGTGTGCTACGACGCGATCGAATCCGACGAGTTCGAGGTTCGGCTCGACGGCCCCGCAGACCTGCCGCTGCACGACTTGTTTGTGCAGGCCGGCGGAGATCACTTCCGCGTCGATGCGGAGCGAGACTGGGTAAATCTCCTTCGCATCGTGTCCATCGAGGGATTCCTGGCGGCGTTGACGCCGTTGTTTGAAACGCGAGCCGCGAAGCTGGACCGGCCCTGTGAGCTCGGCCTGGCGATCTCGACGGCCGCTGGCGTGCAAAAGCTGCGAATCGTGTTGGCAAAACGCTCCGTGCAGATTGCGACCGGCAAGGTCGGACGCAGCTACCTAGCGGGCGGCGAAGAGGAGATTCAATCACTGCTCGTGGGCAGGCTGCCACTTCGCGAGGCGCTGAGCTCCGGAAAGCTACAGGCTTCGACGCAAACGGCCGCCGAGCTGGCAGCGACGCTGTTTCCCGCGTTGCCGCTGTATCGCTCGCCTTTGGACGATCTGCCCGACGGCCGCGCGTGAGGCTCGTACTCCGCCAACGTTGAATCAAGAGAAGGTTGAAAAACACAACCTCAACGGTTCAAGCGTCATTTTTCGGATAGACGCTCGTACTTGTGGCACCGCACGCAGTTGAGGGTGACTTCAAAGTATGCGAGCGTGGCGCCGTCGAGGTTCTTCTCGCTGGCGGCCTTGTGCAGCCGGTCCGTGCTGTCGCGGAACTCGCGGCTCAGTCGATTGTATTCGACGGTTTGCAACACGTTCCAGTTGGACTCGTGACTCATCAAGGCGAGTTTCTGGGCGCTCTTCCCGATGAGGTCATAATTCTCCAGCGCCAAGCCCTCCACGATCTTCTGAGCGTGCTGCAATTTGATTTGCATAAACGCTCCAGTGTCATTCGGCTGCTGTGCCTGGAGCAATCCCCATGTGCCCCATGTGCCTACGACTCCGGCCACCGCCAATATGCCCAACGCAACAAATTTCTTCATGAGCGAGACTCCAATCACAGAGGGCGAAAGAAACTAGAGGGCATTTCAAAAATCTTCCCTGGCGCAATCGAAGGCAGTTTTTCTGCTGGTTTTATCAACCCGATTGCCGATCGGGAAGTTTTGAAATGCGTTGCGGCCAAATCGTCCCAAATCGTCCCAGATCGAACCAATCTGGCCGATATGTCACTGCCTTTGCAGGTAGCAATTCGCGCGCCGAGGCGCGGTGGCACACATAGTACGCGGAAACGCGCAGCCGCATCGCACGGCAAACCGGAAGCGTGCGGTTTCGCACACGGTCGTAGCGCAGGCTGCCAGCCTGCAACCGGTGACCCAAACGACAACGATCACACGCAACCACATCCATCACAGGCTGGCAGCCTGTGCTACGAGCCGGTCTTCATCGGTTTCGCGCCGCGAATTTCGGCCCGCAATTTCAAAGCGGCCTCATACATGCGCTGCTTGCGGTCCAGCTGTGTTGACGCCAAGTCCTTGGACTCCCCCAGATCGTTTTTTAGATCGTAGAGTTCGACCGTTCGGCCTTGGATCAATAGTTTCCAATCGCCTTCGCGATACGCCGTTCGCTCGCCGGTCATCCACATCAGCGGCCGACTCGGCAGTTGTTGTCGCTCGAGCAAGAGCGGCTGGAGGCTGACGCCGTCCAGCTTGGCTTTCGGTTCGGCTCCCGCCAGTGCCGCGAACGTCGGCATCATGTCGAACGCCAGCACGGTTTGCTCACAGGTGCCCGGTTGAATCTTGCCGGGCCAATGGAAGATCCCCGGCACACGGTGACCACCCTCGTAGATCTGTCCCTTGCGGCCGCGAAGTGGGCCGTTGTCGCTGCCCAATGTCTGGTTGCTGATGCCACCATTGTCGGAACAGAAGATCACCAACGTGTTATCTCGCAGTCCCTGCTGTTCCAATTCCGCGACGACGCGGCCCACTTGAGCGTCCAGATCCTCGACCATTTCGCGGTACGCCCGCGCAGCCTCGTCGCCGACGAGCCTCGGGGAGACAGTCGCCCCACGTAATTCTTCGGGCTCGAAACCGTGGCGGACCTTGCGATTCGCCGTGTCCCCGGGGCCCTGATAAGGGGAGTGTGGCGCGGGGTGTGGCAGATAGAGAAAGAACGGTTGGTCTTTGTGGCGACGAATGAACTCGATCCCCTGGTCGGTGATGCGGTGTGGCGCGTAGCCCGCGATGTATTTCAGTCGCTGCGCCACCCACCAGTCAAACCAGCCTTCCTGATCGATGTGTGAAAACAGGTCGACGTTGCCCGAGACGAATCCCTCGAACTCGTCGAAGCCCTGCCGAGTGGGACTGAATTTCGAGTCGTACCCAAGGTGCCACTTGCCAAAGATGCCAGTCGCATAGCCCGCGCGCTGGAGCAGCTCGGCAACCGTGTCCTCCTCGAGGCTCATGCCAGTGTCGCGATGGGCTTTGGCCGTCACCACACCATCGATCCCCGCGCGCTGTTGATAGCGGCCGGTCATCAGGGCCGCTCGAGTCGGCGAGCACACGGCGCCATTGCTGTGGTAGTCGGTCAATCGCAGTCCCGACTTTGCCAGCGCGTCGATGTTCGGAGTCTTGAAGCGTTGCGATCCGTAGCATCCCAGCTCCGCATAGCCGAGATCATCGGCCATGATCAGCACGATGTTGGGACGGGGAGCCGGCTCGGCAGCTCCAATGACGGTTGCCGTAAGAACAACTGCAAGGAGAGCTAGCCATCCGGAGCGGCGAGAAGCCAGTCCATCGCGTCGCACAGTCGCAAGTCGGGCATGCGGGGACATCAACATGTCAGTTCCTTGAATCGCGTGGTGAAAACTCGGCTCCCATCTTCCACGCAGGAACCGC
>JAGQPF010000184.1 GCA_020426845.1 Planctomycetales bacterium | reverse complement strand
TGCTCTGCGGCCCGCCGCTGCGCGGCCTCCGCCGACGGATGAACCCGGACGGGTTTGCGTCAACGCAGCCCAAAAACGCCGAAGGGCCACCCGAGGGTGGCCCTTCATTGTTTGGTGGAGGCGGCGGCAATCACATTGGCATATAAATCAATAACTTAAAATGAGAAATGCCGATTATGCCCCCACGGATACCCCCAAATCGATTTGGTTCATTAACTGACTGAAATCAAACCAATTTTATCGCTCTTCCGGTGCTCGCCACGCGTCAAATCGCTCCAGCGCATCGGTGCTGCCAACCAGGGCGCGCGCCTGTCGTAGCTTTTCTATTTTGCGCTCCTTTTGCTCGTCAGGTAAATCCCGGGCCCGGCGTTCGGCGTCAGCGAAGTACGCCTCGAGTCGCTTCGCCTCCGCCCAGGCATCGATGATCTGGAGCAGTTCCTCTCTGCTGTCCTTCAGCGCTTTGGCGGCCCGCCGTGCCTCCTCTTCGCGGCGCCACCGTTCTTGCTGAGCCTCCCAGCGCTGGCGTTCGATCTCGGCTTGGCGTTCTCCCTCCTCGACGAGCCGCGCGATTTCGACCGTGGCTTTCTCCAGCTCTCGAACAATGGCCGGGATGCGGCCCGAAAGGGGCCGGTTCGATGTCTCTCGCCACTGCTGGGCCCAGTCGGCTCGCGGGTAGGGTGAGTAGGCCTGGAGGCAGAGCCGCCCGGTCGGAAAATCGTGTGTACTCGTCCAGCCATGATGCTGCGCGTACCGACCACGTCGCTTGGGAACGTAGTCGGTTAGCCGAACGTACTCGCCGTTCACGTATCGGGCCTCCGCCTCCTCGGACATCTCGATGATGGTGAGGCCAATCGCCACGGTACCAATGTAGACCACCGTGCAGCGCATCGGTGACCACAGGTCGCTATGGTGGTTGCCCTCCCCGGGATTCTCGCGCTCGTCGACATCCGCGCGATGGAATTGCTCGGAGTTGGGCGCGATGACCACACGGTGGTCGCGCGCTTCGAGGGCCAAGAAAAATCCGTTGGCAAACGCGATGGCCTTATCCAGCCCAGTCTTGGTCACCGCCAGGTCGACGAGCAGCCGCTTGGTGGGTTTGAGGTATTGAGTGCGCCACGAGAGACGCCCGGTCTCGAACAGCGGCTTGGCTGCGCTTACCAGCGGATGCCGATCTGGCAGTTGCCGCCGTGCTGTGCGCTTCCGCCGAGGCCTCTGGTCGGGAGGCCTTGGTAGGGAGCGGGCACGCTTAGGCAGGGCTCCGTCGCGTGTCCACTCGAGCTGATCGCCGGGACGCGGCTCGGGAAGTGGCGGTTGCTTCGGCGCCTTGCCGACCGCCAACTTCGCCCAGTAACCGCGCTCAGGCCGCGGTACGTTTAGCAGCGTGCAGACGCGTGCCATGTAGCTCGACGAGACGCCGAACCGAGCTGCCACCCTGAGCATGGGCTCGGACCAGACCATCTTGTATAGCGCTTCTCGACTGACCGGACCGTCGTTGTTGTCAGCCGACGATGCCGCAACCTGCGTGGTGTCCTTTTCCTCTGTCACGATGCCTGATCAACTCCACTTTGAGGGTTCCGGCCTGTGGGTCTACTGGGCGACGGGTATTGCACTCAAGCGAGCGAAGAAGTGCCTTCTTGTGGCTGCGAGCACTTATCTGTCGGATGTTGTGCAGCTTCCATGAATAGCGGTCCGCTGGCCCAGTCCTTCGAGCGTCAACAGTGACCATTTTGTTTGCCTAGTTTGATTGACAGCAGAAACCGGCGTTTGTTGTCGGTGAGGGGGCTCGTGGCCCACTCGAGTAGCTGAACCTGCTAGCCAGCTATTTGCTAGCCTTCCGCAGTGTCCCTAATAGCTCTTGCTTGAGCAATTCAGCAGCCCCAAGGAGCCGTAGGGGGTCACCGCCTGGGGTGAAGGCCACTCTCGGGGTCCCATCCGGGGAGAGCAGGACAACGGCGCAACCAGCAAGGTGGCTATGCTTGGCGATCTCAACACCTGCTTCAAGCACAAC
>JAGQPF010000183.1 GCA_020426845.1 Planctomycetales bacterium | reverse complement strand
GCAACACGAACAGGAATACCAGCGACGCATTGAGCCGCCAAGTGAGTTGCTGCGCGGTGTAGTAGTATCCCGCAATCGTCAGCCCTGCAAACGACAGCGGCGCCGCCAAGGCCACCCAACTCCAGACATGACTGAGACGCTCGGACCACCCGCTGGGATGATCCGCCAAGTAGGCCCGCAGCAACGGCGATTCGGGCCGGAAAGCTCGGTACAGCTGCGTGCCGAGCAAGGTCATGCCAAGCACGAAACAAACCCGCTCAATCGCATCGACGCCTTGCTCCGCATGGCTGCCTCCAAGCAGCGACGTGATAAAGACGAACAGCAGGCCAACCGGCGCCACCCAGCGCAATTTGGATCGCACAAAGGCGATCGCCGTGGACGACCAGCCGAAGTGCGAATCGGCCAGTCCGCGCGGACGGCAAGCTCGGCGCAGAAACTCCAGCGGAAAGAAGACCCAAGACACCGCGTAGAGGGCCTGGGAGACGGCGCGAGTGAAATCGGAGCCGTCCGAGGAGATGCTGAGCCGCCACGCGAGAAACAGCAGGGCTCCGGGAATGGCGAGCGAAAGTTTACTCGTCACGAAGGCCGCTTGCAGCGTCGGCACAAAACGCACGCAGTTGGCGCGGGCGGCCGCCTGACCGCACTCATCGAGCTGACGTCGGAACTTGCGTCTCCGCCAGACCAATGCGGTGATCAAGATTCCAGCGAAGAAGTAAGACGCCGGGAACAACCGCAGGTCTTTGCTCAACTGAGTGCCAACCTCCAGCCACTTGTCGGGGCGCAATGGCCAGGCATCCGTCGGCTCGACGGCGAAGTTGGTCAGCAGCGAGCGGTGCCCCGGCACCCAGAGCACGCGTTCATCGATGTACTGCTCGAAACGCTCTGTCTCGCGGATCAACAGTTGCTCGGTGCCATCCAGTTCGAACAGCAGGTCCAAGTAAGCATTTTGGCTGCGAATGACCGCGTCCAAGCGGTCGCGCCGTTGTTCGGCGAATTCTCGGGCTTCGTTCTCCAACAGTTCCCATCGCGCGGGAGCGATCTCTTTTAGCTTCTTCTGTAGATTCTTCCTCGTGGCCTCTTCGACCGCGTCGAGCATCTTCCTCGTTGTTTCCTCGATGGACTCGGAACGCAGGTCGACGTATTCGTAGAGTTGGAATTGGACCGTCTCAATCAACGCTCCACGTTCCGAGACGTTCTGTCGTCGCTTCGCAAGATTCGGCAATTCGCCGCGCTTTCGCCAGAGCAGCGGCCCGACGGCGCCCGACAAGCCGATGTTGTCCACACGTTGTCGAGTTGTCACGAACTGGCGCTGCACCTCCTCATGTCTCGCTCGGGTGCGATCGAGCAATTGCCGCGCGTCGTCGATCGGCTTGGCGAGTTCGTGCGCCGCGGCGGCGATCTCGACAATCGAATCCGCCTGGTCGCGCAGTTCGGGAGGCGCCGCCAGCGCCGCCTGCTCCGCCTGAGCCAGCGCGGCCGCCGAGTCCGCTTCGCGGCGGCTGGCCAACAAAGTCTGCAGCTGCTCCAGTTCGGCGGACGCCAGCCGGACTTGCTGCGTCGCCACGTCCGTGTTCAGTCGCAAGAAGTCCGCCGCATCCTCGGCGTCGTACTTGGCGAGCTCGCTCTGCAGCGCCGGTTGCTCGGCCTCGATCAGGCGGCGCCGGATGGTGAGCAAGGTCCGCTTGGCGGTCGTGACCAGCGCTGGCTCTTCCGCAATCGGCTTGGCGTCCAGTTGCTGCTGGAGCTCGGCGAGCCGTTGGTTGGCCGACAGCAGCTGTTCGCGAATCTCGCGCCGTCGGCCAGCCCGCGCCGACGGCGCCGTTTCGGCTTTCGCCAGCGCCGTTTTCAATTGGGGCAGCTCAAGCTCTCGGCGCGACACCTCCTGCTCAAGCTCGGACAGGCCCAGCTGCAACGGCGGGTCGGGCTGGGCATATTGCAGCTGAGAGAGCTGGCCGCGCATCGCGGCGACCCTCGCTTCCACGCCGTCGGCGTCGGCCTGGAATTGAGCGGCTCGCTGTTTGAGTTGATCGATTCGTTCAAGATCGGCCAGCGCCTCGGAGGTGAGTCGCTCGACAGTCTGCTTGCCCTCGGCATCGAGCTCGGTGGACTCCGTCGCTCGCTTGCGCAACGCTTCCACATCCACCCGTGTCGTGCCCAGCGTCTCCGGGCCTGCGATGGCCGGCTGAGTTGGAGTTGGCGGAGTTGGCGGAGTTGGCGCCGGGTCCGGGGGCGCTCCGTCGTCAACGCGATCGGCCGTGGCGTCCGGGCGCGGCGCGGCGCCCTCGCCCACCCCCAATTCGGCTGTACCGTTGCTGGCGGCGCCTCGAACGTCCACGACGCGTGGCCCTCGCGCCGAGCCGTTGGCAGTGGCCCGAGACTCAATGCTCGATTGGGCCTGCGCGGCGAGCCCCACCCACAAGGTGAGCAAAACACCGACCACAATCGCGGAGGTGGCCGAGACGTGCCGCTTGCTCGTCGCGCATGGGGAAGTGCCGCGCACACGACAATGAGCGCCCCAGCCGACTCTTCCTTGAGTGGTTGGAATGGGCACGGAGATTCACAACTGGCAATTGAGGTCCAACATCGTGTGACATGCTATCGCGATCACCCGGTTTCAACCAGACGAGCTTGCAGAGCTCAGGCACTGAGGGCCGAGGCGCCGAGCTGCAGACAAATTGTGCAACCCGCGAAGTTTGGGTAGACAGCCAAACTGTGGAAGGCACGTGCTGGACAAGCCAAGAGGCAGGAAGTGACGCTCGCTTGAGAGTTGCGGCTTAGAGTTTCTTCACCGAGTCCGTCGTATCAAATTGCAGTCCGCCTTGATCCGCGTGACGTCGTATCAGTTCGTCCACCGACGCCTGGTAGGCCTCGTGACTGGTCACCAACACGAAATGGAGCCGCCCCTCGCGCAAGGCATCCTCAAATTCCGGCGGCCCCGAAACTTGCCCTTGCATGTCCTGAATGGTGTCCGAGTTCGCGTCGTCGTCTTGGACCGAAATTTGAATTGCGAGTGAGCCCTTTTGCCGATCCCGAACCATCAGCAACTCCATGACACCGCCCTTGACCTCCACGGTTCCCTCGAGTTCGGGGGGAAGCAACTCCATGAACTGCCCCAAGGTCAGCGGAGTTGTTGCGGCATACATTGTCAACGGCATGAATCAGGACTCCATAGCGCAGGGAAAATTCGTAGCCCCTACCCGAGGGCAGGCTTGATGTTCCACTACTGTTCGTCGCTGGCGTCGTCGTCGCCAAAGTCTTCCTCAGAATCGCCGCTGGAGTCGTCGCGGTCGCCGCGGAGATCCCGGGACGATTCTCGCGAACCGGCGGGCTCCCGTCGAAACACGGCGACAACATCCTCAACCGGCACGACAAACAGTTGATTGTCCGGCTCGAAGTCGACGGGGATCGCATTCTTGGGGTGGAACAGGATCTTGTCGTATTGCCGCAGCGGCATATCGTCGTCGTTTTCGATCATCGCGCTGATGGCGACGATGCGGCCGGTGATCGTGGGGATTTCCGCCTGATCCGGCAAGGCGATTCCCCCCTTGGTCTCCCGCTTGGGCTCGTCTTTCCGAACCAACACACGATCGCCAATCGGCTCCACATATTCGAACGTTTTGGTGCGTGACTTGGCCATGAAGAAATGGGGCGACCCGAAGAGTGATGAAACGCGACCCTTGCTGCGATAAAGATAGTAGCTCCACCAAGTTGCGGCAAGGCTCGGAGGG
>JAGQPF010000182.1 GCA_020426845.1 Planctomycetales bacterium | reverse complement strand
AAAATCGAGGCCCGACGCGCCATCTTCGACTACCTCGAGACCTTCTACAACCGTCGTCGCCGCCACAGCAGCCTCGCCTACCAATCCCCGGAAGCTGTCCTCAAAAAGCACTTCCAAAACCATCCCTCCCACCTAAACTAACCAAACACAAACGCTGCGCTTCGAGTCTCCACTTTTTCGGGGGAATTCCATTGGGCGGCATGCTGACGTTCCTGCTTTGGGTTTATCTCTCAGGCTGCGTTGGCGTGTTCGGTGTTTGTGTTGCGCAGCACAGGCGGAAGTTAATGGGGGAGCCATCGATTGACGGAAAAATGAAGCGCATGATGACCTCTTTTACCGCGATCACTCTTGGAATCACCCGACGTGGCGGCGTCCCAAGATCGAGATACGACGGCCACAAACTTGTTCGGCGCGTGATGTTGTTAAGTTCTGCTTGCACCATGTTGATGCTGCCGGTTGTGGCACAAGAAGCTTCAGGCAAGGGAGAGGGAGCGCAGGTTTCCGTTCCTGGAACTGCAGAGATTTCCCTGGCTCCCACAAAGGTGGACGTCAAGCCGGTTGCCCGTGACGAAGAAATCCGCGAACGACTCCAGAATGTCTTGGAGGCCACTGAGTGGTTTACCGCTCCGGAAGTCCGGGTGGAGGAAGGCGTCGTCTTTCTCGATGGGATGGCGACGACCGAAGAACTCAAGAAGTGGGCCAGCGATTTGGCGCGCAACACTCAAGACGTCGTCGCCGTGGCCAATCGCATGGAGGTGGCCGAGTCCTCGATCTGGGATCTGGCCCCGGCGTGGAGTGGACTGTCCAAGCTCTGGCGCGAATTCATCCGGGCGATGCCCTTCCTTCTGTTTGGGCTGCTGATCCTGGCCGTGTCTGTGGGGGGCAGCATGTTGGCAACCCGAAAGACGCGGGTGCTTCTTCGGAGCCGGGTTCAGGCGAAGCTCCTGCGCAACGTGATCGCGTATGGCGCCGGCGTGTTCGTGCTTCTTTTCGGTACCTACATCGTGCTCCGGGTTTCTGGACTGACCCAACTGGCGTTGACCGTGGTGGGCGGCACGGGCTTGATCGGCCTGGCCGTGGGCATCGCTTTCCGGGACATCACGGAGAATTTCCTGGCCAGTGTCTTCCTGAGCATCCAGCGGCCGTTTGAGACCGGTGACCTCGTCCAGATCTCCGGGGTGACCGGCTACGTGCAACAGTTGAACATACGCACCACGATTCTGGTGACCCTCGATGGCAATCTGGCGCAGATCCCCAACGCCACCGTTTACAAGAACAACCTGCTGAACTTCACGACGAACTCCAACCGACGCGAGGACTTTGACGTTGGCATCGGTTACGACGATTCCATCAACGAGGCGCAGGAGATTGCCCTGAAGGTGCTGACGGACCACCCCGCCGTTCTGAATCGTCCCGAGCCGTTGGTGCTGGCGGAAAGCCTGGGCAAGGCGACCGTCAACCTGCGAATCTACTTTTGGGTCAATGGCCGCGAACACAGTTGGTTGAAAGTGCGGTCTTCGCTCATTCGCCTGGTGAAATGCGCCTATCAAAAGCAGGGCATTTCCATGCCCGACGAGGCCCGGGAAGTCGTCTTTCCACAGGGCGTTCCCGTCACCATGCTCGCAGGCACGTCTGCAGTGGAGCCAGCTGCCACGCCGGGAAATGCAAGTCCGGCCGATTCTACGAACGCGGAACTGGAGGTGGTGTCCACAAAGGCTGAAGCCGGGTTCTCCAGCGAAGCCAGCGTCATCGAAGAACAGGGCCGGCAGGCACAACCTCTGCAAGAAGGGGAGAATCTCCTGCCGGAAAAATGATCAAACCATGAACCGTCTCAAACAGCTTTGGAACAACTTGCGGAGCAGCTTTT
>JAGQPF010000181.1 GCA_020426845.1 Planctomycetales bacterium | reverse complement strand
TACTCCCAAGCCGTGCCGTCCCAGTCGGCGACCTTTTCCAACAAGCGAATCACGTCGCCCGACAGCGTCGCAAACAGCGTCTCGCCTTTCTCGGCCGTCGCCGCCTGGGGCGAGCCGATGTGGCCGCGGGCCGTGCGCTCCTTGGTGATCCACGCGCGGTGAGATCCCGGAAAGAAGTCGCCAAACGGCACCGTCGTGCAGGCGAGATGGTCGCCGACCAAATCGGGACGAATGCGGAGCATCATCGACGTCTCCCACTCGCCGGCATGCCCCATCTGTCGCTGCTGCCATTCGTGGCTGTCGCCGACATTCGCGCCCAACGTCCAGTAAGTGGTGGACAACAGCAACAAATCGTCGCGCTCGCGATGGCGCTGACGGACCTCGAACATCGCCTGCTGGGATGGAACAATGTTGCCGCCGTGTCCGTTGAGCAACACGATGCGGCGGAAGCCGTGCGTGAGCAGATTCTCCACCATGTCGTTGAGCATGTTCAGATAGGTTCGCGGCGCCGCCGAAAGCGTGCCCGGAAAGTCCATGTGGTGCTCCGAATTGCCGAACCACATCACCGGCCCAAATAGCACTCGGTCACCGAGCGACTCCTCCGCCCTGCGCGCCACTTCCGCCACCAACAGACTGTCGGTAAACAGCGGCATGTGGTCCCCGTGTTGCTCCAGGGCCGCGATCGGAATCACGACCGGTGTGTGCGGCGCGCGCTGGCCCAACGCGGGCGAGGACAATTCGTGGTACTTCATAGAACACTCCTGTTGAACAAATGCGGGCGAGGTCGAGCACTGGTGGTTATCACGCGCAAGGTGACCACGGAGGGCAAGTGTAGCGGACCGAGGCGAGGGCGAGAGGGTGTACGACGGACTTCCAGTCCGTCGAGAGCCTTCTGGTCGCAACGACGGACTGCAAGTCCGTCGTACGGAGTGCGTAGCTACGTCGTGGTGTTGGCTGCCAGCCTGCAACCTGCGCCCAGAATTACCATCATCACAGGCTGGCAGCTACGTCGTGGGTCGGTGCGGATTTCGAAATCGCGGCGGACGCTGGGGCGCCAAGTTTTACTCGGGGCCCACTCGAGCCAACCTGGCCAATACACAGCACGACGCCACTAAACGCCATTTTGATGGCACAATGGACAGCAGCCAACCATTAGGCCGCACCAACCACCGCGAGCTCGACTCGCCACTTGGGGGGAGGTGGCTGCGACGCCGCTTTTTCAGGACTCGCATCAGTGGGTCAACCGACTTTATAATCAGCAGCGAATCCGCCAACAAGGAAACCCGAAGCGTCAGCGAGGGATCGTCCTGTGCTGCACGCTGCCAGCGGATAAAACCCCAACCCACGCTGTGCCATCGGTCGAGCAGTAGCCCTCCCACCCCTCCTTCCTCCCCATCGATTCCAACCATGCTCACAATTCTTGGTCGACGTGACGCCAACAGCCGTTTTTGTGACGGGCTTTCGCGACGAGGCTTTCTGCAGGTGGGCGGCGCTGCCATGGGCGGCTTGGCGCTCAATCAGATCCTGGCGGCGGAGTCCGCTCCCGGCGCGGGCACGCACCAGTCGATCATCAACATCTACCTGCCCGGCGGACCGTCGCATCTGGACATGTGGGACTTGAAGCCCAATGCCCCGGTAGAAGTTCGCGGCGAGTTCAACCCGATTCAGACCTCCGTCCCCGGCATCCAGATCTGCGAGCTGTTCCCGCGCGTGGCGAGCATGATGGACAAGTTCGCCGTGATCCGGTCCCTGTCCGACTCGGATGGCCGACACGACTGTTACCAATGCATGACGGGCCGCCGCTTCGGCCAGCAGGGTCCGTCGGCCGGCTGGCCCTCGGCAGGCGCCTGGATCTCGCGGCTGAAGGGCCCCGTCAACCAAGCGGTGCCGCCGAATTTGGCGTTGATGTACACCACCGGCAATCGCACCTGGGGCGAGCCCGGCAAGGCGGGCTTCCTCGGCCCCGCCCACGACCCGTTCAACCTCGTCGGCCGCAAGGCGCGCGAGAAAAGCGACAACATGGTGCTGCAGGGCATCTCGCTGGAACGGCTGCAGGATCGCGAGACCCTGCGACGCTCGCTCGATCTGTTCCGGCGCGAGGTGGACAACAAAGCGCAGATGTCGGGCATCGACAGCTACACCGACCAAGCACTCGGCATCCTCACCGACTCGAAGCTCGGCGACGCGCTCGACCTTTCCAAGGAAGACCCCAAGATTGTCGAGCGTTACGGCAAAAGCGACGAGCGATTCCAACGCGACGGCGCGCCGAAGATGATCGAGAACTTCTGCATCGCGCGACGCTTGGTCGAGGCCGGCGCCCGCTACGTCGCCCTCAATTACAGTCGCTGGGACTGGCATGGCGGCGACGGCATGAACTTCCCTCGCTCGCGCGAGGAGTTCCCCTTGTTGGATCAAGGGCTGTCGGCGCTGGCGATGGACTTGCACGAGCGCGGACTCGACAAACATGTCACCGTCGTCGTGTGGGGCGAGTTCGGCCGCACGCCCAAGATCAACAACAACAACAGCCGCGACCATTGGCCCCGCGCCAACGCGGCGCTGATGTTCGGAAATCTCGCCACCGGCCAAGTGATCGGTGCGACGAACAAATACGGCGAGGAGCCGGATCAGCGCCCGGTGACGTTCCAAGAAGTGTTCGCGACGCTCTACCACAATCTGAAGCTCGACGCGCACACCGAGCGACTATTCGATGGACAGGGCACGCCACGCTACCCGGTCGACTCGGGCGTCGAGCCGATCCGTGAACTGCTGGGCTAACGCTCGTCGAACCAACCGGTTTTTTAACTCGTCCCTCCCGAGTTGCAATTGGGTCGCCAGCGTCGATGAGCCTTCCTCATGTCTCGGCGGAGCCGCTGATTTACGAATTCCGCCGCGACCTTGAGCCGCGCGCAGTGGTCCGTTGCGGTGATCGGCTGACCGTCGAGTCCGAGGACGCGTTGTCCGGTCAGATCCGCCGCCCGGGCGACCAGCGGGACAAGCAGGCGCAGCCCAAGAGCAATCCCGTCGCCGGTCCGATCTACGTGGAGGACGTCGAGCCAGGCGATGTGCTGTTGGTGCGAATCGAAGAGATCACACCTCGGGACGGGCAGTGCGCGACCTACACCGGCCACCCTCGACGGCTGGCCGAATGGCTCGGCGACAATCAGCCGCCCGGCGGCCGCGTCTGTCCGATTCGCGACGGACTCATTCATTGGAATGAGCGGATCACGATTCCCTACCGTCCCATGCTTGGCTGCATCGGCGTCGCGCCGGCTTGGGGTGTGCCGACGACGCTGCCTGCGGGCCCGTACGGCGGCAATCTCGATCTGGTCGAAGTGCGTCCGGGCAGCGTAGTGCACTTGCCGGTCACTTGCCCCGGTGGACTGCTGTTCCTCGGCGACGCCCACGCCGCGATGGGACACGGCGAGCTCTCGGCAACCGGACTCGAGATGGCCGCCATCACCCGCATCCAAATCGATTGCGTCAAGCAGCGGCGGCTGGAGCATGTGCGGATCGAAACACCCGACGAGCTGGCGGCCGTCGCCACCGGCTCGCCGATGGAACATTCGATTGCGGAAGCGTATGCTCGCCTGATTCTTTGGATGGAGCAGGATTTCGGCTGGGACCGCTGGCAGGCATACGACCTGCTCACTCACGTCGGCACGTTGTCCGTCGGCTACTATGGCATCGGCACCGTCGCGGCCAAGATCGAGAAACGGTACCTGGCGCCACGTCCATCCTAAAAAACCGTTAGGTCCCAGCCGGGAAATCTCCTAATTTTTTAGTTGACCACCTACTGATGATTTAGTAGGCTGCGGGCGTCGCGGCCGAGGCGGTCAACCCGTCGGGCCTCCATCGCAGGCGACCCTTGTGAGGCCCGAGTGAGCGGTTGCCCTCGCGCCGCTTGAAGAAACACTCGGGCTGCCACACTGCCCGCTCTCGGACGTAATGGCGCCATGGCTCGTTCAGCTCAAACCACACCGACCGCCGTCGAGCTGGAGATCCTCCAGGTGCTCTGGGACCGCGGTCCGTCGACGGTCCGTCAAGTCGTGGAGGTGCTGAACGAGGCTCGGCCTCGCGCCTACACCTCGATTCAGACCATGATGAACGTGATGCTCGAGAAGCGATTGGTCTCGCGGCAGGAGCAGGGCAAGGCGCACGTGTACCGCGCCATGCGGCGCCAGGACAAAACGCTGGGCGGCCTGGTGAAGGATTTGTTGGGCCGCGCATTCGACGGCTCCGCAGCCTCCTTGATCACGCACGTGCTCGATCAATCCTCGCCGTCGGCCGAGGAGTTGGCGGAGATTCAGCGGCTGTTGGACGACTATAAGGAGCAACAGCCATGAGCCCATGGAGCAATTGGGCCGAGTGGGCCGAGTGGTTTTCCGGCGACGTGGCGACGCGTGTCACTTGGTCGCTGATTCACTTTCTCTGGCAGGGCATGCTGCTGGCCAGCGGATACCAATTGCTGGCGCGGCGGCTTGGCCCCCATGCTCGGTATGCACTGGGCCTGAGCGTGCTGGCG
The DNA here is from genome assembly GCA_020426845.1 of Planctomycetales bacterium. Taxonomy (GTDB): domain Bacteria; phylum Planctomycetota; class Planctomycetia; order Pirellulales; family Pirellulaceae; genus JAGQPF01. The sequence goes on along the minus strand of JAGQPF010000181.1, from coordinate 4,898 downwards.
CTCATGCTGGCCTGCCCGCCGGCGACCTTCTTCTGCCTTCCGCACGCCGACGTCCGCGACAACCGCTCTCCAATGACACAGTTACGTCACTTGGATGAGAGCACTGTGGCGTTGTCAGCCGCGATCGTTCCGCCCGCAATCGATGACGCGGCCACCGGCGACGCTTCAGCGACGCGCGGCTGGCAGGCGCGGTTGCCCTGGACCACCGCTCAGCCTTGGCTGCTGGGCCTCTATTTGGCGGGCGTCGGCTGCATGGGGCTGCGAGTGCTCGCCGGCGCCATCCGCTCGGCGCACCTCATTCGCCATGCGCAGCCCGTGCCACCGGGCTGGCTGGCGGCCTGGGCGAGGCTCGGCGCGCACTTTGGCGTGTCGTTGTCGGCTCGGGTGCGAATGACCACCAAGCTGGCCGAGGCTGGCGCCGCGGGGCTGTGGCGTCCCGTGATTTTGCTGCCAGCCTCCTGGCTGACCCAACTGCCTCCCGAGGCCTTGGAGGCGATCATCGCCCATGAGCTCGCGCACATTCGGCGCTGGGATCTCGGAGCGATGCTCTGCCAGCGGCTCGTCGAGTCGCTGTTGTTTTACCACCCGGCCGTCTGGTGGCTTTCCCGGCGGGTCCAGCAAGATCGCGAGATCTGCTGTGACCACGATGCGGTGTCCGCCACGGGGCGCACGGTGGACTATGTCAATGCGCTCACCACGGCGGCCCGGTTGGATGGGGAGGCGTCGCCTCCGAGCCGAGTCGCCGCCTTCCGAGGAGAAAAACCGATGAGATTGTTGGAACGTGTGCAGTCCCTGCTGGGCGCCGCACCAACGCGTCCCGCTGCCCCGTTGATGTTGGCCGCGGCGCCAATCGCCTGCTGGACCCTGTTGATGCTCGGACTCGCCGCGCAGGCCCAAGAAGGCGATCGGCCGCGCCGCGAAGGCGAACAGCCCGCGGCCCGTCGCGACGGCGACCCACCGCGCGAAGGCGATCGCCCGCGCGAAGGAGATCGCCCGCGTGAAGGCGATCGTCCCCGTGAAGGTGATCGCCCGCGAGAAGGTGATCGCCCGCGAGAAGGTGATCGCCCGCGAGAAGGCGACCGTCCGCGTGAAGGCGACCGTCCGCGAGAGGGCGACCGTCCGCGTGAAGGCGATCGCCCGCGTGAGGGTGATCGCCCGCGTGAGGGTGACCGCACGATGCTGCCACGTGGGTTGGAAGGCTTCCGGCCAGCCAATCCGCGTGAAGCAGCTATGTACCGCATGATTATGGAACTGCAACGTGAGGTGCTAAACCTTCGAGCACAGGTCAACGCCGCTCGACGCAGCCCCGGCGACGCACCTTACCGCGTTGAAGGCGACCGTCCGCGTGATGGTGATCGGCCGCGTGATGGTGATCGGCCGCGTGATGGTGATCGGCCGCGCGAAGGCGACCGCCCGCGTGAAGGCGACCGTCCACGCGATGGTGATCGGCCGCGCGACGGCGACCGTCCCCGAGAAGGAGATCGTCCCCGAGAAGGCGACCGACCGCGAGAAGGCGACCGACCGCGAGAAGGCGACCGACCGCGTGAAGGAGATCGCCCGAGTGAAGGAGATCGACCGCGTGAAGGTGACGGCCAACGCGATGGCGACCGGCCGCGCGAAGGAGATCGCCCGAGTGAGGCACAGCTTCGCGCTTTAGCCCATCGGATGTTTGTCACCGCGGACCGCAACCGCGACCAACGCATGAATCTCGAAGAATGGAGCGCCTTGCGTCGTCCGCGTGGCGAAGAGCAGGTAGAAAACGTGCGTCGCTTGTTTCGCGAGATGGCCGGCGAAGACGAACTCGTAACGCTCGAAGAAATGATTCGCACCATGGCGCGTTACCAGGAAGGCGAGCGGCGACCGGAAGGCGAGCGACGCGTCGAAGGCGAACGACGGCCGGAAGGCGAGCGCGAGCGTCCTCGCAATCCCCAAGAGTAAATCCGCGGCGGTCTCGGAGATCCTCGCAGTTCACTTCGAACCACGCGCATCTCCACTCCGCACTTCGTGCTCTTTGTGCTCTTCGTGGTTCAACCTTTGTGGTTCAACCTTCGTGGTTCAACCTTCATAATTCACAGCCCAAGCCTTTGCTTGGGCTGTTTTTTTAGCCCAACAACTCAGGTCGCCGACAATCGGCCTTTGAGCGTGGTGCACTTGCGATCAAGATGCGTGTAGCCACCGTCGACAAAAATCAGCTGGCCCGTCGTATGACTGGAGCGAGGCGAGGCCAGAAACACCACCATGTCGGCGATCTCTTGGCAGGTTGTGAAGCGATGCTCCAAAGGAATCAATGCTTGGATCGACTGCTTCGCTGCCTCCGGGTTCGGCATCCCTTGCAGGCACTTCTCATACAGCGGAGTCCAAGTCTCGGCGGGGATGACGGCATTGACGCGCACACCGGCCGGCGCCAAGTCGACGGCCCACTCGCGCGTCAGCGCATTGACGCCTCCCTTGGCAGCCGCGTATCCCGACGTGCCGCCCTGCCCCGTGACGCTGACCTTGGAGCCGACATTCACCACATTGCCTCGCGACGCCTTCAGCGCCTTCAGCGCGTAGTGGGTCATGGCAAAGTAGTGGAGCAAATTCTTTTGCAACGATTCGGCAAATCGCTCGACACTGTCGGTCAAGCCGACACCGTCATTGACGCCGGCGTTGTTGATGAGAATGTCGATATGGCCGAAGGCGCGAGTGGCCTCCTCGACGGCGGCGCGGCACGCATCACTTTGGGTCAGGTCGGCCTTCACGAACCGACACGAGTCGGCGCCGTATTCGGCTTGCATCGCCTCGCCTTCTTCGGCGCTGCGATTCACATTGGCCACTCGAGCGCCCTCGGCCAATAGCCGCCGCGTGATCGCCGCTCCGATGCCCTTCGAGCCGCCCGTGACGATGGCAACCTTGCCCGCCAATTGTAAGTCCATCAGTAATCCTTGCCATTCAGGCTGTTGGCGACCGAGCCGAGCCAGGACTCCAAGTCCTTGGCCAGCCGCTGCGCCACTTCCGGTTGAGAATCGTACAGATTCCTGCCCTCTTGGGCGTCACTGGCCAGGTTGTATAGCTCCCAGGTCACGCCCCGTGCTTCGCCCTTGCCCTTGCCCTTGCCCTGTTTTGCCTGACCCTGCTTGGCGTTGGCTTGCTTGGCCTTGCCCTTGGCGCCGTTTTTGGCGCTGTTCGCGTTGGCGGCGCCCGGCTCGATCCGATGCAGTTTCCAATCGCCCTCGACCCACGCGGCGTGCCCGGGCCACTTGTCCGTCGGCAACGGGGGATTGGGCAGCTCCGCCGCGCGCTGGCTGGAGATGTGCGGCTCCAAGTCGCCGCCCGCCTGCTGCGTCTTGAGCAGGTCGCCCATCCATTGAGCGGAGGGAGTCCCGATCCCGGGGGCCGTGTAATCCCAGAACCCCATGCCCCGCGGCCGCGCGTCCAGCTCGCCGTCGAACAGTGACACAAGGCTGACACCATCCAGCGGCGCCTGCTTCTCGACCTGCACTCCGACCAGCTCAAGCAGTGTCGGATAAATGTCACACGTGTTGCAGCGGACCGACGACGAGCGAGGCGCCTTGATGCGAGCCGGCCATTCGACAATCGCCGGCACCAGCAGCCCGCCCTCGTAGACATTGCCCTTGTTGCCGCGGTGGCCGCCCGTGCTGCCCACGCGAGGCAGCGCGCCGTTGTCGCTGCAATACCACAAGATCGTGTTCTCGGCCGACGCCGACGATTTGATCGCCGCGCGGATCTTGCCGTAGGCGCGGTCCATGCCGGTGATCTCGCCGTAAAAATGCTGCAATGGCTTCGGCGAGTCCGCGTACCATTGCAAATCCTCCTCAACGGCGCGATGAGGGCTGTGGGGCGAGCCGAACCAGATCACCGCCAAAAACGGCGCCTCGCCCTGCCCTTGCTGCTTCATCCACTCGATCGCCGCGTCCGCGGCCACAATCGAACTCTCGCCCTGCGTCTGCACCGCCTTGCCCATCAGGCTCAGCACCGCGTCATTGTCATAGAAATTCGGAGCGCTAAGCCAATAGTCGAAGCCGTTGGCCCCGGGATGCGCCGGGCTGGCGTTTCGCACCGACCCCAAGTGCCACTTGCCAAAATGAGCCGTGACGTAGCCAGCTTGCTTCAGGGCCTCGGCGATCGTCGTCTCCTGAGGACGCATCGGATAGCCCCACTTGAAGACGCCCATCCGATTCGGGTGCCGGCCGGTCATCACGCTGGCTCGGGTCGGCGAACACACCGGGGCAGCCGCGTAAAAGCGATCCAGCCGCAAGCACTCCTTGGCCGCCAGATCGAAGTTGGGCGTCTTCAGCGCCGGGTGGCCGTTGTAGGCCATGTCACCCCAGCCCTGGTCGTCCGCCATCACCAACACGATGTTCGGCCGCGATGACGAAGCAGCTTCGGCTGGCGGAGCCATTGGCGCCAACAACATCAGGCACCAAGTCGCACATAGACTCGCGACAAAGAACCAACGGCGCCGTGGTGGGCAGGATGAACAACGCATGGTGCAAAACCTGTGAGCGAGAGAATGCAAAGCGGAAACAACGCCTGGACAACAACACCCGGGCGGCCTGTTGAGAAGGGCTCCACGATCGGAACAACCTTCTCGCTGGGGAAGATGGCTGTGCCGGCCAGTGCTTTTCAACGGCTTCCTCAACGGCTTCCTCAACGGCTTCCTCAACGGCTTCCTCAACGGCGTCCAAGCCGCGTCAAACCTGCGCATTTTCCTCGGCCACCGTGGTCGCGTCAAATACTCAAATGACAGCGTCTTCAGCGGCCGGAGAACGCTCCGCCTCGATCGAACTCGTCCTACCCACGCGTTCGGCAGCCATCATACTATAATGGCTGCAGCCATTACGCCGAGAATTTCTGCGACGATTTAGCAGCCTGTGGAAGAAGCACGCGTCGGCAGT